>DATDNT010000127.1:0-42966 GCA_036518135.1 Gaiellaceae bacterium
TCCTCGTCCGCACCTATCGCGCGAAGCACGCCGCGATCGACGCACCGCTCGGACACCTTCTCGCCGGCGCGGCGTTCCTCGTGCAGGCGGTCGTCGTCGGCGTCGTCGCCGCGCTCGGGGTCGGCGGGACGCGCACGGTCGTCGCGTACGTCGTGCTCCTGCTCGGCGGTTGGGCGGCGGGCGTCGTGACGGGTCACGTCCCGAAGCTGCTCTCGCTCTCCGTGGGGGTCTGGTGGCCGCCGGGCCCGCGGCCGAAGCAGGCGGCGCTCTACCCGCGCCGGCTCATGCTCGCCGAGGCCCTCGTGTTCGCCGCGGGGATCGAGCTCCTCGCCGCCGGGGTCCTCGCCGGGAGCGTCGCCGTGACGCGCACCGGCAGCGTCCTCGTGCTCGCGGCGACGCTGCTCGTGGCGGCGGCGGCGCTCGACGTGTGGCGCCGGCGCCTACTGCAGCGCCGTCCGTAGCGCGTCGACGACGCGCTCCTGGTCCGCGCGCTCGAGGCGCGCATGGAACGGCAGCGCCATCGTCCGCGCACTGCAGTCCTCGCTCACCGGGAGCATCCCGTCCGCGAAGCCATAGCGGTCGCGCATGTACGACTGCAGGTGGATCGACGGCAGGTACGGCGCGGTCGCGATCCCGTGCTCCGCGAGGCGCGCCATCACGCCGTTCCGGTCGATTCCCGCCGGCAGCTTCACGACGTAGACGAACCACGACCGCATGTGGTCGTCGTCGTCGGCGAGCGGCGGCTCGACGTCGACCCCTGCGAGCAGCTCGTCGTAGCGTGCGGCGACCTCGCGCCGCGCCTCGAGAATCCGGTCGAGCTTCTCGAGCTGGCCGATCCCGAGCGCCGCCGAGAGGTCGTCGAGGCGGTAGTTGAACCCGAGCCGGCCGTGCTGCAGCCACGAGGACGTCTCGAGCCGACCCTGGTTCCGGAGACTCACGATGAGCTCGTGATCCTGCTCGCGGTGCGTCGTCACGGCGCCGCCCTCGCCCGTCGTCATCTGCTTGTTGGGGTAGAACGCCCACACGGCCGGATGGCCGTGCGAGCCGAGCGGCTTCCCCTTGTACGTCGCGCCGAGCGCCTCGCACGAGTCCTCGATCAGCGCGATCCCGTGCTTCTCGCAGAGCGGGACGAGCGCGTCGTACTCCGCGGGGTAGCCGAAGATGTCGACGGCGACGAGCGCCTTCGTCCGCGGCGTGATCGCCGCTTCGACGGCCGCCGGGTCGAGGTTGTACGTCCGGGGATCGATGTCCGCGAACACCGGCGTCGCACCCATGTAGATGGCGCAGTTCGCCGACGCGACGAACGAGTACGGCGACGTGATCACCTCGTCGCCCGGGCCGACGCCGGCGAGGAACATGCAGAGGTGGAGGCCGGCAGTCCCGGACGAGACGGCGGCGCAGTGCGGCGCGCCGACGGCGTCGGCGAGCAGGCCCTCGAAGCGAGGCCCGGTCGGGCCGAGCGAGAGCCAGCCCGAGCGGAGCACCTCGAGAACGAGCTCCTCGTCGCGCTCGTCGATCCACGGCGCGCTGAGGTTGATCCGGTTTGTCGCGACGGTCACGTACGAGCCATCTGCGGCACGGGGTCGAGCCACTGCGACCACCGCTCGCTGTGGCCGCGCACCGTGTCGAGATAGGCCTTCTGGATGTCGAGCGTGACCTGGCCGACGCCGATCTCGTAGTCGTCGATCGACCGCAGCGGCGTCACCTCGGCGGCTGTTCCGCACATGAACACCTCGTCCGCGAGATAGAGATCGGAGCGGATCAGCGACTTCTCGATCACCGAGTAGCCGAGGTCGCCGGCGATCTCCTTGATCGTGTCGCGCGTGATGCCGGGCAGGATCCCCGTCGCGAGGTCCGGCGTGTAGATGACGCCGTCGCGCACGACGAAGATGTTCTCGCCGGAGCCGTCGGCGACGGTGCCCTCCGGTGTGAGGAGGATCGCCTCGTCGTAGCCGGCGTTCTTCGCCTCCGTGACCGCGAGCATCGAGTTCAGGTAGACGCCTGTCGCCTTCGAGACGTGCGGGACGATGTTCGGTGACACACGCTGCCAGGACGAGATCTTCGCGCGGATGCCGGTCTTCAGGCCCTCCTCGCCGAGGTACGGCGCCCACGGCCAGCTCATGATCACGACCTCGACGGGGTTGCCGCTCGCCGCGACGCCGAGCTCGCCGTACCCGTAGAACGCGATCGGGCGGAGGTAGCACTCCGGCAGGCCGTTCGCGCCGATCACCTCGTTGCACGCCGCCCGCAGCTCCTCGATGGAGTACGGGATCGTCATGTAGAGCAGCTTCGCGGAGTTGTGCAGCCGCTGGAGGTGCTCGCCGAGGCGGAACACCGCGGGGCCCTTGGGCGTGTCGTAGCAGCGGATGCCCTCGAACACACCCGTGCCGTAGTGCAGGCCGTGAACGCCGACGTGGACTCGCGCATCGGCCCAGTCGACGAGCTCGCCGTTCATCCAGATCTTCTCGGTCTCCTGCACCGCCGCTCCTTCGCTCGATGACCCCCTGGACGGGATCGATTCTACCCGCGTGCCCCGTCGTCGAACGTCCTCGCCCGCGCGACCCGCGCGAGATCGGCCGGCCGCAGGCAGGCCATGTGGCGATCGGTACCCGCGCCGATCCAGACCTCCTCGTGCTGCAGGAGGTCGCGGTGCAGGAGCGCGTGGGCGACCGCCTTCTGCGGAAACGGCGCCACGCCGCCCGGCTCGAACCCCGTCGCCTGCACGACTTCTGCCGCGCTCGCCGCCCGGACCTGCCCGGCGCCGAGCGCCGCGGCGACTGCGCCCTCCTCGGCCCGCCGGTCGCCCGGGACGAGCACGAGAACGAACGACCCGTCGACGACCATCACAATCGTCTTCACGATCTGCGACAACTCGCATCCGGCCGCCTTCGCCGCGTCGCGCGCCGTCGGCGTCCCCTCGGAGAACTCCTCGACACGCGCGTCGACGGCGGCCGCGCGCAGGGCCGCAGACACGCGCTCCACGGGCTCGGGCCATGCCATGCGTGACCGATTCTGCCTGTCGTCCGTTCAGTGACCGACAACCTCGTCACGGGAGACGACACATGGATCACGCGAAGATGGCGCGGACGGAGTCTGCGTTCCGCGAGGTCAACGAAGCGATCGCGAAGACCGCGCTGCGCTTCGAGGCCGAAGAGGCGGACTTCGTCTGCGAGTGCGCCGACCCGGAGTGCGCGCATCGAATCACCGCAGACCTCGATGACTACGACGAGGTGCGCGAGGAGCCGACACACTTTCTCGTCGCACCCGGGCACGAGGAGCCTTCGATCGAGCGCGTCGTCGCGCGCGGCGGCGACTACAACGTCGTCGAGAAGGTCGGCGCGCAGATCGCGCAGATCGTGCGGCGGCTCAACCCGCGCGCGAACCCCGCCTAGCTCCTCACACGATCAGGTACGCCTCGTCCATGCCCTGGCGGAGCTGCTCGTGCAGCTCGGCCGGGGCCGGCGAGTCGATCGAGAGTGCCATCAACGCCTTCCCGCCCTCGCGGTTTCGCGACACGGTCATGTTCGCGATGTTCACGCCCGCTGCGCCGAACAACGTGCCGACACGGCCGATCACGCCGGGGATGTCGTCGTACAGGAGGAACGCCATCCGCGGCGCGAGCTCCATCTCGAGCTCGAACCCGAGCGTCTCGACGAGGAAGTGCCGCCCCTCGGTGCCGATCGTCGTTCCGGCGACCCGCATCGAGTCGGCGCACACGACGACGAGGTTCAGGTAGTCGCGCGACGTGCGCCGCTTCTCCTCGACGATCTCGATCCCGCGGTCGGCGGCGATCACGGGCGCGTTGACGTAGTTGACCGGCTGGTCGGTGTGCCCCTGGAACGCGCCGTTCAGCGCCGCGACCGTCAGCAGGCGCGTGTCGTGGTCGGCGATCTCGCCGTGCACCTCCACCGCGAGCCGGCGCACGTCACCGCCCGCGAGCTCCATCGCGAGGTGGCCGAGCTTCGCCGCGAGCGGGATGTAGGGGCCGAGAAGCTCGAGGTCCTCCGCGCCGACGGCGGGGATGTTCACGGCGTTCGTGACGAGCCCGCCCTCGAGCGCCGCCGCGACTTGCTCGGCGACGATCACACCGGCGCGATCCTGCGCCTCCTCGGTCGACGCCGCGAGGTGCGGCGTCACGACGACGTTCGGCGCGTGCAGCAGCGGGCCGTCGTACGGCTCCCGCGGGAACACGTCGACCGCCGCGCCCGCGACCTTCCCCGATTCGAGCGCCGCCACGAGCGCGTCGACGTCGACGAGCTCGCCGCGCGCGGCGTTCACGATCCGCACCCCGTCGCGCATGCGTGCGATCGCACCGGCGTCGATCGCGCCGCGCGTGTCGTCGCTGAGCGGCAGGTGCAACGTCAGGAAGTCGGCGCGCTCGAGCACCTCGTCGAACGACGCCGACTCGACGCCGAGCTCGCGAAACCGCTCCTCCGCGATGAACGGGTCGTAGGCGACGACCTTCATCTGGAGCGCAAGCGCGCGTCGTGCGACCTGCCGTCCGATCCGGCCGAAGCCGAGGACGCCGAGCACCTTATCGGCGACCTCGACCCCACCCCACTTCGAGCGCTCCCACCGCCCGGCCGTCAACGCGGCGTGCGCCTGCGGGATGTTCCGCGCGAGCGCGAGCAGCAAGCCGACGGTGTGCTCGGCGGCGGAAACGACGTTCGACTCCGGTGCGTTCGCCACCACGATGCCGCGGCGTGTCGCCGCGTCGACGTCGACGTTGTCGACGCCCACGCCGGCCCGGCCGATCACGCGCAGACGCTCCGCGCGCTCGATCAGGTCCGCGGTGAGCTTCGTCGCGGAGCGGATGACGATCGCCTCGTAACCGCCGATGATCGACTCGAGCGGCGATTCGGTGTCGACGTCGACGTCGAACCGCGCCCGCAGGAGCTCGACGCCGGCGTCGGCGATCGGCTCGCGGACGAGGACCCTCATCTCACGCGGTGACGGGAGACTCGAAAGCGTCGAACGCCGCGGGGACGGCGGCGCCGCGCTCGACGTCCGCGCCGAGCTCCGTCAGCGACAGCTCGACGGCGGCGAGCGCGCTCGCGATGTCGAACACGTCGAACCAGCCGATGTGCCCGATGCGGAAGATCTTTCCCTTCAGGTGCTGCTGGCCCGGCGCGAGCGTGACGCCGTGTCGGTCGCGCAGGTGCGCGAGGAGCTCGTCGGCGTCGATCCCCCCGGGCGCTCGGATCGCCGTCACGACGGCAGCGGTGTCGTCGTCGGGCGAGAACAGCTCGAGCCCCATGGCCTTCACGCCGGCGCGTGTCGCGCGTCCGAGCCGCACGTGCTTCTCGAACGCGGCGTCGAGCCCCGACTCGAGCAGCAGGCCGAGCGCGACGTCGAGGCTACGGATGATCGAGACGGCGGGCGTGAATGCAGCATCGAGCGCGTCCTGCGCCTTCTTGTTGCGCGGCCAGTCGAAGTAGAAGCTTCGCGACGGCTTCGCGCGCGCGAGCACGTGCTCCGGCACCGACGCCATTGCGAGCCCCGGCGGTGCCATCAGCGCCTTCTGCGATCCCGACACGACGACGTCGATCCCCCACTCGTCGGTCTCGAGCGGCACCGCGCCGAGCGACGAGATCGCGTCGACGACGAGCATCGCGCCGCCGACGGCCTCCTTGATCGCACGGACGTCCGAGACGACGCCCGTCGACGTGTCGGACTGCTGGCAGAAGACGAGGTCGGTGCCGGCCTCGGAAACGGCGGCTCCGATCTCCTCCGGATCGGGGCGCTCGCCCCACTCGTAGCGGAGCGCGTGCACGTCCAGCCCGTGCTGGTCGCAGATCGCGAGCCACCGCTCCCCGAACGAGCCGTGGCTCACGACCGTCACCCGGTCGCCCGGCTCGCACAGGTTCGCGACGGCCGACTCCATCGCGCCGGTCCCCGACGCGGTGAAGAGCAGGACGTCGGAGCTCGTGCGGAAGACGTCCTTCAGGCGGGAGAGCGCACTCGCGTAGATCCCGCGGAAGTCGGCGCCGCGGTGGTGGACGATCGGCTCGGCGCCGGCGGCGAGCACCGCCGGCGGCACCGGCGTCGGCCCCGGCGTGAAGAGGTACCTCTTCTCCACGCCGTCAGCCTAACGATGGCCGTCGAAGCTGAGGATCTGCTGGTAGGTCGGCCGATTCGCCCAGCGCATCGTCACCGGGAGAAAGCCCGGCGCGAACTGGATGCGCTCCTTCGTCGCGTCCGAGCGCCACGTCGAAGGGGCCCCGCCCTGCGCCGCTTCGAGCTCGTTCCCCGCCGCGTCGATCGCGGCCCAGAGGTTCTGCGCGCACTCGTTCGGGGGGCCGCAGTAGAGCAGCTTCGAGACGTACCCGTACCAGCCGTCGATGTAGGCCGACCCCTGCGGGTTCGGCGCGTCGTCGCGTCCCATCAGCTGCGCGAGCCGCGCGGTCGCGGCTGCGCCGAGTCCGGGCTCGACCGCGGTGTCGGCGATCTTCGGCCAGGCCGCGTCGAGGATCGCGGCGCCGGGGTCGTCGATCTTGCCGTCGAGGTCGCGGTCGATGCGCGACGCCCCGCCGTCGGCCCAACGCGTGACGAGGTCGACCATCTGCCGGTCGCGGTCACTGGGCGCGGGCTGGTTCAGCAGCGCCGACACGATCCGCGGCCACACGGCGACGGCGCGCAGATCCTGCGTCGCGGCCTTGTTCATCGTCCGGACGACGTCGAGCACCGTGTTCTTCCCCGGCTTGAGCCCCCGCGACAGCAGCTGTGAGCGGTGAACGGGGCCGTACGAGAAGTTGTCGTCGGCGGCGTCGAACCCCGGCGCGGGCTTGTTGTTCCAGTTGACGATCGCGCCGCCGCGCGGATCGATCGCGTGCGGGTGCGCCGCCGGTGCGAGGAAGCCCTGCCAGTCGTACGCGCCGGTCCCCCACGTCGGCAGCCCCGGGTCGACGTTGGGTGCCCGGAGCGGGAGACGGCCGCTCGAGACGTAGGCGATGTGCTTCGAGTCGACGTAGAAGCCGTTGAAGCACATCTCGAAGCGCGACAGGTCGTGGACGAACTGTGCCGCCGACCGCAGACGGCCGGTCGAGAGGTCGTACACGTCGAGCGCCGCCTTGATCTCGCGCCCGCGCGTCGTGCGATCGAGCGCGAGCGCGACCCGCTCGCCGTCGACCGTCCCGTAGCCCTCGACCGGGCCGTGCACCGACGTCCAGTACGACACGGGCGTCGACACGCCGCCCGCGAGGATCGAGCCCGCATCGATCCGCTCCATCGCGGTGCACACGCCCTTGTAGACGTAGTGGTGGTCGTCGCCGCAGAGCCTCAGCGCGAACGTGTCGATGTTGTCGGACTGCGAGCTCGTGAACGACCAGCCGTAGTCGGGCCCACGGCCGATCAGCACGTTCGGGATCCCGGCCAGCGAGCCGCCGCGCACCGACATCCCGCCGCCCTCCATGTCCACCTCCCAGAAGAACTCGGGGTAGAAGTAGCCGAGCTGCGGCCCCGCGACCATGATCGGATGGCCCGTCGCAGAGCGATTGGCCGAGAGGAGGATCGCGTTCGACATCGTCTGCTGCTGCGCGGGCGGCGCGAACGTCCCGTCCGCGACGATCGCGTTCCCGGCGCCGGCGTTCGTCGCACCCTGCGGGCCGTACGGGAATCTCTGTGCGAGCGTCGTCGGTGCGAGCGGGTCGTCGAGCTCGCGGAGTGTCTGGAAGATCTGCGGGTCGGAGGACGTCGCTGCGTAGAACTCGCTGCGGCGGACCTCGTCGCCGCCGCCCGCGCCGAACCGCGCACCGAGAAGGCACGTCATCGCGACGACGTCGTTCCTCGTCCACGGCTTGACCTGGAGGTTCGCGCCCTTGTACTGCGCGTTGATGCCGGCGACGTACGCGTCGATGTCCCGGAGCTCGCGCCGGCCGAGCGCGCCCTTCAGCAGCGCGAGCTGCCTCGCGAGCATCGCCTCGGTCTGTGCGCTCGGCAGGAACTGCTTGCCCGAGAGGGCGACGTCGAGCGCGTTGAAGCCGGGTGCGTCGATACATGCGAGCCGGCCCGGATAGCGCGCGAGCTCCATCAGCACGCTTCGGTCCTCCGCCGCCGCATAGCCCGCGCCGTAGAAGACGTCGGGCTCCGTCTTCCCGAACACGTGCGGGACGTCGAACCCGTCCCGAAGAATGCGCACGCCGCGGCCGGGCCGCTCGACGCGCACCGCCTTCTCCTTGCCGGTCCAGAGCGTCTCCGCCTTGAAGTCGCGGGCGACGTCCTTCGAGGTGACGCGGCCCTCGAGTGGAGTCAGCGCGTCGTACAGCTTCGCCTGGTCGGTCGAGTTGGAGGTCGCGTTGATGCCGCCGAAGTTTCCGGGCGGCAGGATGTCGCGCGCGACGGCGGCGAAGTCGTGGCGCGGCGCAGCGCCGGCCGACAGCGTCGCGGCGAGCACGATCGCAACGGCGACGACGAGGGCCCCCCGACGCATTGAGCGACACTATCGCGCGTGAACGTCCTCCTGTCGTTCGCCGCAGCGCTCGTCTCGCTGCGGCTCGCGGGGCTGCTCGCGCGGGGCCGCCACCTCGCGTGGGCCGGCGGCCTGCTCGCGTTCGCCGCCGCGGCTGCCGCGATCGCGTGGGGCGCCGCGCACGGCTGGGACGCGTACGCGTTCCGCGTGTACTACCTCGCGGGGGCGCTGCTCTCTGCGCCGCTGCTCGGCGTCGGCTCGCTGATCCGGTGGCGTCGTCGCTGGGCCGCGCCCCTCGGCCTCGCGTACACCGGCCTCGCCGTCGGCGTCGCGGTCACGATGCGCGTCCACGGCCGCTTCGGCGGCGTCGCGGTGCCGCACGCGCAGGACCACGTCGACGTCCTCCCACGCGTGGTCGCGATCGCCGGCTCGTCGCTCGGGACGCTCGCCGTCGTCGTCGTCGCGCTGGCGACCGTGAGAAGGCGACCGCTCGGGAACGCGCTGCTCCTCGCGGCCGTCGGCGCCGCCGCGGCCGCGTCGGCGTTGACGCAGACCGCCGTGGCGGCGGCCGCCGCGTGCTTCGCGCTCGCCGCGGGGCTGCTGTACGCCGGCTCCCGCGTATGAGGGTTGGGGCCGCCCCCGCCGGCGGCCCCGCCCGGTCAGACCTCGAGCAGTCGCTCGAAGAACGACCGGTAGCGCTGCAGCGTCAGCCGCAGCTCCTCGGTCGACACGTCGTCCCCGCGCGTCCACTGTTCCTCGAGGCCCGACCGCGCCTGGTCGAAGCTCTGCGCGAGGTCCCGGAGGAGCTCCGCGACGAGCGCGTCCGCCTCGTGGACGGTCTCCTGCGGGTCGTCGACGAACCGGGCCTGCAGGCCGTGCCAGCGGTCACGCAGCTCCTGCGTCCGGCCACTGTCGAAGAGCGGCTCGAGGCCGCCCTGATCGCGCGTCATCGGCCGGTCGGCGTCGTCCTGCACGAGGTCGCTCGTCTGGATCCGCTCGCGGCTCACCGTGGCGCCCCTTCCGTGTCGCGTGCCTCGACGAGCTCGTCGAAGAGGGCGCGGTAGTGCTGGACCGCGTGACGGAGCTCCTCCGTGCCGGCCTTGCCGCGCTCGTGCGCGACGGCGATGCCGTGCGCCTGGCGGTAGTTCTCGACGACGCCGGGATGGTCGACGGACAGGTCCGCCGACCGGGAGTCGAAGTCGTCGACGGGATAGCCGCGGGTGCGCATCACCTCCTGGATCAGCGCGTCCGCGTGCGTGACCGCGCCGGCCGGGTCGTCCACGAACTCGGCCTGGACGTCCTGCCAGCGGACGCGGTAGCGGTCGCGGTCGCGTGGGTCGAGCGGCCTGATCTCGAGCTCGTCGCGGCGCTTCTCGCGGTCGCGTAGCTCCGCTTCGGCGTCGCGGCGGGTCGGCGCGTCGGCGGCGACACGGTCGTACTCCGGCCCGAAGCGTTCCTGCAGGTTGCGTGTCCGGCGTTTGCGCTGGGCCGCGGTGATCACCGCGAGCACCACGATGACGGCCGCTGCGACGATCACGATCCATAGCCATGTCGGCATGACGTTCTCCTTCCGGTTGGCGGGACAGAAGGGTCCGGGACTCGCGTTCCCCCGTCGCGCCGTTTCACGCGTACATTTGGCCCGTGCGCCGGGTCGCTCTGCTCCTCGTGCCGCTCCTGGCGGCGATCGCGGCCGTCGCCGTCCACCGCGGCGGCGCGGCGGCGACAGGGCCGACCTACTACAGGGACGTCGCGCCGATCCTCGACACGAAGTGCGCCTCGTGCCACCGGCTCGGCGGAATCGCGCCGTTCTCGTTGACGACCGCGTCCGACGCCCGCGTCCACGCTGCGGGGATCGTCCGGATGACGAAGGCGGGCCTCATGCCGCCCTGGATGCCCGGGCCCGATTCCGCGCCGCTCGTCGGGCGCGACCGGCGGCGACTCACCGACGCGCAGCTCGCGACGCTCGCCGCGTGGGCCTCGACGGGCGCTCCCGCCGGCAACCCGGCCGATCGCCACTCGACGCCCGCGCCGCCGACCGGCCTCGGAGCCGGGCCGGGCCGCACGATCCGGCTCGCGCCGCCGAAGGCGTACACGCCACACGCGGCGGGCGGCGGCCTCGACGACTACCACTGCTTCGTCCTGAACCCGCACCTGACGAACGACGCGTTCGTCACCGCAGCGCTGATCGAGCCGCAGCGGACGGGGATCGTCCACCACGTGATCCTCTACGAGGCCGCCGGCGCGCAGGCGGCCGCCGCCGACCGCCTGAACGCCGCGAGCGGCGGCAAGGGCTGGACGTGCTTCGGCGGCCCGAACCTGCCGATCGACGTCTCGCAGCCCGGCGCCCTCGACCGGCTCGGCCAGCCGCCGTGGATCGCGGCGTGGGTGCCCGGGCACACGACCAACGCGCTCCCCGCCGGCACCGGCGTCCTGCTGCACAGGGGCGCGCGGATCGTGATGCAGGTGCACTACAACCTCATCGCCGCGTCGGGGCCGGACCGCTCGCAGGCATGGCTGCGTCTCCGCCCGGCGACGGCGAAGCTGACGCGTCTCGAGACGCAGCTGATCGCGGCGCCGGTGGAGCTCGGCTGCCCGTCCGACGTCAACGGCGCGCAGTGCTCGCGGCAGCAGGCACTGCAGGACGAGGTCGCGCGCTACGGGCCCGACGCCGCATACATCCCGGACGTGCTCCTGCGCCTCTGCCAGAAGACGCTCGCCGACTACCCGAGCGACACGACGTCGTGCGACCGCACCGCGTCGCAGACGGAGACGATCTACGGCGTCGCCGGCCACATGCACACGCGCGGCCGCGACATCTCGATCGTGCTCGACCCCGGGACGGCGAAGCAGCGGACGCTGCTCCACATCCCCGCGTGGGACTTCCACTGGCAGGACGTCTACTACCTGCAGAAGCCGGTGACGGTCGGCCCGTTCGACACCATTCGCGTCACGTGCCGGTTCGACAACTCGCGCGACGCGCAGCCGATCGTCGGCGCGAAGCAGCTCCTCCCCCGCTACGTCCTGTGGGGCGAGGGCACGACGGACGAGATGTGCCTCGCGATGCTCTCCGTCGCGCCGAAGTAGGTGTCTGACACCTCGGGGGTGCCAAACACCTTTACCGTGCGAGCTTCTCGCGGACGCGTTCGTTGACGACGCGCGGGTCGGCCTTGCCGCCCGTCTCCTTCATCACCTGGCCGACGAAGAAGCCGAGCAGCCCCTGCTTGCCGCCGCGGTACTGCTCGGCCTGGCCGGGGTTCGCCTCGATGATGCGGTCGATGACCGGATCGAGCTCCGACGCGTCGGCGACGACCTTCTGGTCCAGGTAGGGCGCGGCGCTGAACCCCGCGTCACCGACCCTGGCCAGCGCCTCGTCGAACGCGGCGCGTGGGATCTCGGCCCGCGCCGAGACGAGCTTCGCGAGCTCCGCCGCGTTCACGGCGTCCGGCGCGATGCCGGTCGCGACGAACTGATTCGCGAGGACGTTCGCCGCCTCCTTCGCGTCGACGCCGCCCGCGACGACATCCGACCACAGCCCGTCGAGCCCGCCGGTCACGAGGACGTCGGCGTCGTAGAACGACAGCGTCTCCGCGATCCGCTGGATGCGCGCGCCGGGCAGCTCGCCGACCTCGCCACGCAGCCGCTCGATGAGCTCTGCAGGCGGGTGCACCGGAACGAGGTCCGGCTCGGGGAAATAGCGGTAGTCCTGCGCCTCCTCCTTCGACCGCATCGGCGGCGAGTCCTCGGCGCCGGGGTCGAAGTGAAGCGTCTCCTGCTCGACCTGGCCACCCTCCTCGTAGATGCGGATCTGGCGCGCGATCTCGCGCTCGATCCCCTTCGCCGCGAAGTTGAACGAGTTCATGTTCTTCAGCTCCGTCCGCGTGCGCAGCTCGTCGGAGCCCTGCGGCCGCACCGACACGTTCACGTCGAAGCGCATCGACCCCTTCTCGAGCTCCGCGTCCGAGAGCCCGAGCTCGACGACCGTCTGCCGCAGCAGCTGCAGGAACCGTTTGGCCGTCTCGGCGTCGTGGATGTCGGGCTCGGTGACGATCTCGACGAGCGGCGTCCCACCGCGGTTGAAGTCGACGAGCGTCGCCGTCGCGCCGTGCAGGCGGCCGGACGCCGCGACGTGCACGTTCTTCGCCGCGTCCTCCTCGAGGTGCGCGCGCGTGATCCCGATGCGCTTCACGCCGTCCGGCGTCGGCACGTCGAGATGCCCCCGCGCGCACAGCGGCTCGTCGTACTGGCTGATCTGGTACGCCTTCGGCAGGTCGGGATAGAAGTAGTTCTTGCGGTGGAACACCGCGCGCTCCGCGATCTCGCAGTCGAGCGCGAGCCCGAGCTTGATGCACTCCTCGATCGCGCGGCGGTTGGCGACCGGCAGCGCGCCGGGGAACGCGAGGCAAACCGGGCACGTCTGCGTGTTCGGGCCGCCGCCGAAGCCGTTCCGGCAGCGGCAGAACATCTTCGTGTTCGTCTTCAGCTGGACGTGGATCTCCAGCCCGATCACGGGTTCCCACGTCATCGGAGCCGCTCCGGGACGACGTCGAAGCCGATCGCCTGCTCGAGCGCGTGACCGGCGCGGAAGAGCGTGTTCTCGGCGAACTGCGGCCCGATCAGCTGCAGCCCCACCGGCAGCCCCTCCGAGAGCCCGCACGGGATGCTCATGCCCGGCAGCCCGGCCATGCACGACGGGATCGTCAGCACGTCGTTCATGTACATGGCGACCGGGTCGTCGATCTTCGCGCCGATCTTGAAGGCGACCGTCGGGCTCGTGGGCGACGCGAGGAGGTCGAAGCGCTCGAACAGCTCGTCGTGCTCGCGCTTGATCACCGTCCGCACCTTCTGCGCGGTGCCGTAGTACGCGTCGTAGTAGCCCGACGACAGCGCGTACGCGCCGATCATGATCCGCCGCTTCGGTTCGTCCCCGAAGCCGGCGTCGCGCGTCTTCATCACCATCTCGCGGAAATCGGCCCCGTCCTCGCGCAGCCCGTAGCGGACGCCGTCGTAGCGCGCGAGGTTCGACGACGCCTCCGCCGGCGCGACCAGGTAATAGCAGGCGACGCCGTAGTCGACGGAGCGCGGAAGCGAGCATTCCTCGACGGACGCGCCGAGCGACTCTGCGAGCTCGAGCGTCTTCTGCACGGCCGCCTGCACGCCCGGCTCGATCCCGGCCACGCCGTTCATCTCCTTCGGCACGCCGATCCGCAGCCCCTTCAGGTCCTGCACGGTCGGCAGCTCCACGGCCGGGACGTCGACCGTCGTCGAGTCGCACGGGTCGTTGCCGGAGATGATCGAGTAGAGGAGCGCGCAGTCGCGGACGTTCTTCGCGACGGGGCCGACCTGGTCGAGCGACGAGGCGAACGCGATGACGCCGTAGCGCGAGACGGTGCCGTATGTCGGGCGAAGCCCGACGTGACCGCAGAGCGCAGCAGGCTGCTTCACCGAGCCGCCGGTGTCGGAGCCGAGCGCCCACGGGGCGAGGCCGCCGGAGACCGCTGCCGCCGACCCGCCGCCCGAGCCGCCCGGGACGCGCTCGAGGTCCCACGGGTTCCGCGTCGGGCCGTACGCCGAGTTCTCGGTCGACGAGCCCATTGCGAACTCGTCGGTGTTCGTCTTCCCGAGCACCTTCAGCCCGTGCGCTTTCGCGTTCGAGATCACCGTCGCGTCGTAGACCGGCACGTAGCTCTCGAGGATCTTCGAGCCGGCCGTCGTCGGGATCCCCTTCGTCCCGATGACGTCCTTGACCGCGAGCGGGATGCCGTCCGCGCCGTCGTCGTCGCAGCGGTAGAGGAACGCGTGCAGCTCGTCGTCCTGCGACGCGTACGCCTCGAAGAGCTCGGTCGACGAGATCTGCTTCGTGTCGAGCAGGCGCTTGGCCTCCTCCGCCGTGAGCCGCAGCGTGTCGATGCTCATGCCGGCGGCGTCCTGAAGTGGTCGTCGTCGCGGTCGGGCGCGTTCGCGAACACCTCGTCGAGCGACAGCGAGTCGTGCGGCTCGTCCTCCGCCCACGCGTTCGCGATCTCGAGCGGGTGCGCGGTCGGGGGCACGTCGGCGAGGTCGAGCTCCGACACCTTCGAGACCGCCGCGAGGATGTCCGACAGCTGCTCCTGGAACTTCGCGACCTCGTCGTCGGACAGCTCGAGGCGCGCGAGCCGCGCGACGTGAAGCACTTCCTCTTTGCTGATCCGGGACATGACGCCTCCTATGAAACACGAAGGGCTCCTTCCGGAGCCCTTCGCGAAGAACGGTTCCGAAAGGTCTAGAGCGCCGAGACGTTCGCCGCCTGCAGGCCCTTGTCGCCCTGCACGACTTCGAACGAGACGCGCTGACCCTCGGTCAGCGACTTGTAGCCCTCACCGGAGATCGCCGAGAAATGGACGAACACGTCCGGCTCGCCGTTCCCACGCTCGATGAAGCCGTAGCCCTTTTCGTTCGAGAACCACTTGACCGTGCCTTCAGCCACTACCAACTACTCCTTGCTCGGTGACTACAAGTCCGCCGACCGGCGGAAGCGGGCGGAACACTAGCACCGCTCTCACCTCGGGTAAACGACCTCGCCGCTCCGGTAACGCGCGCATTTGACGGCGTTCTCGAGCAGGCACGCGATCGTCATCGGGCCGACCCCGCCGGGCACCGGCGTCATGTACGCGGCGAGCTCGGCCGCGCCCGGATCGACGTCGCCGACGAGCCCTGCCTCGGTTCGGTTGATGCCGACGTCGATGACGACGCCGCCGGCCTTGACCATGTCCGGGCTCACCATCGCGGGCACGCCGACGGCGGCTACGAGGATGTCGGCCTCGAGCGTGTGCTGCGCGAGGTCCTTCGTGTGCGAGTGGCAGATCGTGACCGTCGCGTTGCGCTGCATGAGCAGGTGCGCCATCGGCTTGCCGACGATGTCGCTGCGGCCGATCACGACCGCCTTCGCACCGTCGATCTCGATCCGGTGCTCGTCGAGCATCGCCATGACGCCGAGCGGCGTCGCGGGGACGAGCGTCGGCCGGCCGAGGTACAGCTGGCCCGCGTTGAACGGATGGAACCCGTCGACGTCCTTCTCCGGCGCGATCGCGCGGATGACCTTCGCCTCGTCCATGTGCTTGGGCAGCGGCAGCTGCACGAGCACGGCGTCGACGTTCGGATCTTCGTCGAGCTCCGCGACCTTCGCGAGGAGCTCCTCCTCGCTCGTCTCGGCGGGGAGACGCAGATCCGTCGCGTCGATTCCCGCCTCGATCGCCGCCTTGTGCTTGAGGCGGATGTAGACCTCGGACGCCGGGTCGTTCCCGACCAGGACCGTCACGAGGCCGATGTGGCCGATCTCCTTCACCTGCTCCGCGACCTCGGCGCGGATGCGCTCGGCGATCGGCTTTCCCTTGATCAACGTTGCTGACATCAGCATGAGCGTAACCTCCCGCCCGACCGTAAGCTCTTCGGTCATGCGTTGGCCTCGGAGAAACGACGCAGCCTCTATACGTAGTCGCCGCGAGGCGATGGGCGTCGCGGACGGTCTCGTCACCTCCGTCGAGCTCGAGCCGTTCGCGGGGGCGGCCGAGTCGCTCGTCGGCGTCGCGGTCATTCCGGTGTCGGCGGTCCCCGTCCGGATCGAGCTCGGCACGTACGAGCTCGGTGACGCCGGCGACGTCCTCGAGACGGGCCGCGCCGCGGAGACGGTGCACGTCCCCCTCGCCCACACCGAGGGCGGGCTGACCGCCTCGATGACGCGCGGAGCCCTTGCCGCCGGGACGATCCGCACCTACGTGCTCCACGACCGGATCACGCGTGCCTCGTGCTTCGTCTGCGCCGACGCGAAGGAGGCGATCGCGCTCGCCCACTGGGTCGAGGCGGAGGTGCCCGCGATGCGGACATGGCTCGAGACCACCGACGACGCCTCGCTGTCGACGCGCGCGCGGCTCCGCGGCGCGAAGACGCACGTCATCGGTCCGATGTGCCACGTGCTGTGGCAGTGGACGACCGGCGACGCGGTCGGCCCGAACATGATGACGCGCAACTCCTACGCGCTCAACATGGCGTACGTGATGCAGCGCGCGCCGGTGAAGCCGCATCGGGCCATCCTCGAGGCGAACATGGGGGGCGACAAGAAGCCGTCCGCCGAGTTCTTCCAGTCGGGCCATGGCAAGACGGTGCTCGCCGAGGCGTTCCTGCCCGACGAGCAGCTCCGCCGCGTGCTGCGCACGACGGCCGAGGACCTCGAGGCGCTGTCGTGGGCGGGGACGCACGGCTCGGTCGCGAGCGGCATGCAGTCCGTCGCGTTCACACCCGCATCCGCGATCGCGGCGATCTTCGCCGCGACGGGCCAGGACCTCGGCATGGTCGGGACGAGCTCGATGGCGCACGGCACCGGCCGCCGTGTCGACGGCGGCCTGCACGCCACGATCCGCTTCGGCGGGCTCGAGGTCGGGACGGTCGGCGGCGGCACGACGCTTCCGTCGGCGCGCGACTGGCTCGCGTCGATCGGGTGCGCGGGCGCGGGCAAGGTCTACCGCTTGGCCCAGATCGTCGCCGCTGCGGCGCTCGCGCTCGAGATCAGCGCGTCGGCGGCGATGGCGACCGCCGGCAGCGAGAACTTCTTCAAGGCGCACCACGAAAGGGGTGGCATGCGGTGATCGCGCTCGTGTTCCGCTACGAGGTGCGCGACGAAGAGGAGTTCGAGAAGGCGTACGGCCCCGACGGGGACTGGGCGCAGTTCTTCCGCGAAGGGCGCGGCTACATCGGCACGGAGCTCCTGCACGACGTCGAGGAGCCCGAGCGCTACCTGGTCATCGACCGGTGGGAGTCGGCGGAGGCGTACAGCGCGTTCCTCGACGAGCACCGCGACGAGTACATGCGGCGCGCGGACGAAGCGCGGTTCCATTACGTCCAGGAGCTGCGCTTCGGCACGTTCGAGAACGTGTGGAACGACTGAGACCGCATCACGACCCGCAGTGCTGGGGCTGCGGCGACAACCCGATCGGCCTGCGCCTCCCGCTCCCCGCCGAGGAGGGGCTCACGGAGTACGAGGCGTACTTCGAGTTCGACGAGCGGCATCAGGGCGGCCCCGGCATCGTCCACGGCGGGCTCGTCGCAGCAGCACTCGACGAAGCCGTCGGTCTCCTGGCGACGTGGCACTCGTTCCCCTGCGTGACGGCACGGATCTTCGTGCGCTACCGGAGGCCGGTGCCGATCAACACCGAGCTGCTCCTGCGCGCGACGCTCGACCACGCGAACGGCCGGCGGCTGCACGTCGACGGCGTGATCACGGACGGTGACGAAGCGCTTGCCGAGTGCAAGGCGGCGCTGCTCCACGTCCCGCTCGAGCACTTCCTGCAGACGCCGGAAGGGCGAGCGGCCGCGGAGCGTTTTCGGCGGCAGTGACGTTCACGCTGCAGCGAACGCAGGTCGTCGACGCGCCACTCGAGGAGGCGTGGGCCTTCTACTGCGACCCGCGCAACCTCGAGGCGATCACGCCGCCGTGGCTGCACTTCCGCATCGTGGACGTGCCGCGGGAGCTCGAGGGCGGCTCGCTGATCCGCTACCGCCTCCGCCTCTTCGGGGTGCCGGTGCGGTGGCTGACCGAGATCCGCGCCTGGCGGCCGCCGCGGACGTTCGTCGACGTGCAGCTCCGCGGGCCGTACCTCCTCTGGGAGCACACGCACCGGCTCTCCGCGGTCGAGGGCGGCACGGAGATCCACGACCACGTCGCCTACCGCGTCCCCGGCGGCGCGCTCGCGAACCTCGTCGTCCGCCGGTGGCTCGCGGCGATCTTCGACTACCGCGCGTCCCGTACGGCCGAGCTGCTCAGCACCTCGTAGACGCCGCGCAGTCGCGTCGGAACGAGCGACGCCGCGCGGGAGCTGTCGAGCGTCACGTTCGGCGCGCGGTCGGCCGTCGTGTGCGCCGCCTGCGGTTCGCGTGCGCCCAGCAGCACGGCGAACGCGTAGCGCGACACGTCGTCGGCGCCGCCGAGGTGCAGCGGTCCGGCCGCGTCGATCGCGACGACGTCGAGGAGCGCCTCGGCGAGGTCGGCGACGTGCACGGGCGAGCGGATCTCGTCGACGAAGAACGGGCCGTGCCCGCGTGCGAGCCGCTCCTGCGGCCCGTCGGGCCGGCCGTAGACGAGCGACGTCCGCACGATCGTCGCCTCCGGATGCGCGGCCGCGACGAGCCGCTCCCCCTCCGCCTTCGAGCGTCCGTAGTCGTTGACGGGATCGGGCTCGTCCTCCTCGCGGTAGCGGCCGCGGTCGCCGCGGAACACGACGTCGCTCGAGAGGTGGACGAGCCGCCGGCCGCGCGCGGCGGTCGCGACGACGGCGGAGCCCGCGGCATTGACGGCCCGCGCGTCGGCGTGCTGGCGGTACGCGGTGTGGATCACGGCGTCGACGCCGTCGAGCGCGGCACGCACGGCTTCGGCGTCGCGAACGTCGACGCGCACCCAGTCCCCGTCCCGCGCCGGCGGCCGCTCGAACCACGTCGCGCGCACCGTCCAGCCGCGCCGGGGCGCCCGGCCGACCAGCTCTTGTCCCAGGTACCCGCAACCGCCCGTGACCAACAACCGTTGCATTACTGATGAATCCTTACGTCCCAGGGAGACGACCGTGACCGAACCGCAGGACCGCTGGCCCACCTCCGACGCCGAGACCGTCGTCGTGAACCACGACCCGGACACGCTGGTCGGCGCGCCTGCGCCGCCGCCCCCGCCCCCGGCCGCCGGGCCGCCGCCCGCGGACCGGAGGATCGGTGCCGGGATGCTGCTCGGTCTCGGTGCAATCCTGCTCGTCGCCGCGGGAATCGCGATCGCGTGGTTCCTCACGCACCGCGACAACAAGAAGCAGGTGACGACGGTCGTGCAGACCGCGCCGGCGAAGCGGCCGACGATCGCCAAGGTCGCGGTCCCCCGCGTGATCGGCCTCAAGGAGCAGCAGGCACTCGTGCGCCTCGCGCAGGTCGGGCTCCGGCCCAAGGAGATCTACAAGCCGACGCGGCAGCCGAAGGGCGTCGTCGTGTCGCAGAAGCCGCAGGAGGCGGCGGACGTCAAGCAGGGCACCCAGGTCGCGATCGTGATCGACTCCGGCGCGCCGAAGGTGGCCCTCCCGAACCTCGTCGGCAAGTCCGCGTCGGACGCCCAGGCGGCGCTCGACAAGCTGGGGCTCGACTCGACGCGGACGCAGGTGACCTCGTCGCAGCCGGCCGGCACGATCGTCGACATGGCGCCGAAGCCGGGAGCGAAGCTCGCGAAGGGATCGGTCGTGACGCTCTCGGTCGCGAAGCAGGCGGCTCAGCAGCAGACGACGACCGCGTCCGCGACCACGACCCCCGCGACGACCACCGCCCCGACGACCACAGCCGCCGCACCGCCTCAGCCGACGACGGCGAAGGTGCCCGACGTGAGCGGCCAGAACGAGGCATCGGCAGTGCAGTCGTTCGCGCAGGCGGGGATCCTCGCGAGCATCGCGTTCGTCCCGTCCCAGGACCCGCTCGGGACCGTCGAGGCACAGGCCAAGGCCGCCGGGGCGACGGTGCCGTACCACTCGCACGTGCAGATCAACGTGTCGGCGGGCCAGAGCTCCACGACGACCTCCGTGCCGAGCGTCGTCGGCCAGACGCTCCAGCAGGCGGTCTCGACGCTGAACGCGCACCATCTCCGCCTGATCTACGTCAAGTACGCCGTGACGTCGCAGTCGCAGGCCGGAAAGGTCGTGCAGCAGTCGCCGCTCAGCGGCTCGGCGCCGCAGAACGCGCAGGTGCTCGTCTACCTCGGGGCGCTACAGAAGCAGTAGAGCCGGTCGATCTTCACCAGCCGCGTCGCTCGAGCAGCTCGGACGGCTCGAGCGACGCGGTGGAGATCCCCACCATCGCCTCTCCGAGGCCGGCCGAGACGCGGGCGATCACGTCTGCGTCCATGTAATGCGTCGTCGCCTCGACGATCGCGCGGGCGCGCTGCGACGGGTTCCCCGACTTGAAGATGCCCGAGCCGACGAAGACGCCGTCGGCGCCGAGCTGCATGCAGAGCGCCGCGTCCGACGGTGTCGCGATGCCGCCCGCGGTGAAGGTCACGACGGGCAGGCGCCCGTTCTCGGCGACCCAGCGCACGAGCTCGTACGGCGCCTGCAGGTTCTTCGCCTCCGCGTAGAGCTCCTCGCTGCGCAGCGACTGGAGGCGGCGGATGCCGCCGAAGACCGTCCGCATGTGCGTGACGGCGTTGACGATGTCGCCGGTTCCCGCCTCGCCCTTCGTGCGGATCATGGCCGCGCCTTCGGCGACGCGGCGGAGCGCCTCGCCGAGGTTCGTGCAGCCGCAGACGAACGGCACCGTGAACTGCCACTTGTCGACGTGGTGCTCGAGGTCGGCGGGCGTCAGTACCTCCGACTCGTCGATGTAGTCGATCTCGAGCGACTGGAGGACCTGCGCCTCGACGAAGTGGCCGATGCGGCACTTCGCCATCACCGGGATCGTCACCGCCTCCTGGATGCCCTTGATCATGTCGGGGTCGGACATGCGTGCGACGCCGCCGTCGCGGCGGATGTCGGCGGGGACGCGCTCCAGCGCCATGACGGCGCACGCGCCGGCGTCCTCCGCGATCTTCGCCTGCTCGGCGTCGACGACGTCCATGATCACGCCGCCCTTCAGCATCTCTGCGAGGCCGCTCTTGACCCGCATCGTCCCGATGTCGCTCATGGCCCTAGCCTAGCTCCCGCGCGAGCACCGCCGCGACCGCGCGGAGCGCGACCTGCGTCTCGTCGAGCCGCGGCTCGCGCGTCGTCAGGCGCTGCAATGCGAGGCCCGGCAGCAGGAACAGCTGGAAGAAGCGGTGCGAGCTCTTCTGGACGAGACGCCAGATCTCCATCGTGAACGCGAGCGAGAAGACGAGGACGACCGCCGGCGTCCAGAACGCGGGCGCGAGCGGCAACCCGCGGTCGAGCACGAGCGTGATCGGGAGCGCGAGCGCGGCGAAGTTCGTTCCGCACCGCGGCGAGAACCGCGACGGCATCGCCGCGCCGGTCCACGTCGCCGCGAGTCGCCGTTCCTCGGCGGCCGCGATCGCACGATGCTCCGCCCCGTGCAGGTGGAGCGCGCGCCCACGCAGGATCGTGAAGAGGAGGACGAGCGAGAGGACGACGCCCGCGACGCTCGACCACGGCCCTCCGAACGCGGCGAGCGCGAGCGGGCCGAGTGCGGCGGCGACGATCAGCCACCGCTCCCGCGCCGGCGCGACGCCCTCGCGGCGGAAGACGGGCGCGAGCGACGCCCAGAGGCGGACGAGGCCGCGCGCGAGCGGCAGCTTCTGGAGAGCCTCGGGCGGGTGCGGCATCCGGCCCTCGCGGAGCGAGCCGTCGACGCCGGCGAACGCCCAGTGGCGCTCGCTGACGATGACGACGCCGTTCGGGCGCGCCATCCCGCCGAGCCGGGGCAGGGCGAGGGCGGCATCGGCCCGCCGGAGCAGCTCCGCGGTCTCTCCCACGTACGCGTTGTAGCGCACAAAGGGCCGCCCCGCGTGGGCGGGGCGGCCCAGAGGAAGGTGTCGTCAGTCCTACGTGGTCGTCTACCAGACGCCGCGCGAGAAGAAGCCGAGCAGCGCGAGGACCAGGATGACGATCAGGATGATCCAGAGAATGCCCACTGTTCGTTTCCCCCTTTCGGTTATCTGAAGAACGTTCGTCAGGCCGTTCGGGTTACGGGTAGGTCGAGCAGCCGCTCGATCGCCGGGCTGACCCCGAAGCGGTCGCGGAGCTCCACGAACTCGCGCGCCGCCCGCCGCTCCCGCTGCGGGTCGGGGGCGCGGACCGCCCGCAGCATCACGTTCTTCGCCGTGTGCTCGGCGGAGACGAACTCCATCACGTCCACGCGGTAGCCGACGAGCTCGAGCGCGCTCGCGCGCAGAGCGTCGGTGACGAGGTCGGCCTGCCGCCCGAGCAGCAGCCCGTGGCGGAGGAGCGCGTCCTTCTCGTTGTGCGCGATCTGCGCCGCGAGCTCGTGGTGGCAGCACGGCGCGACGACGATCGCGTCTGCGCCGAGACGGACACCGGCCGCGATCGCGTCGTCGGTCGCGGTGTCGCACGCGTGCAGCGAGACGAGGAGGTCGACCGGCTCGTCGGCCTCGTAGTCCGCGATCGTCGACACCTCGAATCGCGCCTCGTCGTAGCCGAGGCCGTCGGCGATCGAGCGCACCGTGTCGATCACCGAAGGCATCACGTCGATGCCGACGAGCTCGACGCGCGTGCCGACCTCACGGCCGTACGCGACGAGCGCGAGGCTCATGTACGCCTTGCCGCACCCTGCGTCGACGACGCGGATCCGATCCTTCTCCCACAGCGGCAGCGGGCGGACGAGCTCGACGTAGTGCTGCACCTGGCGTTCCTTGTCGCGCGAGCTGCGCGTCGCGCGGAACAGCGGATGGCCGGCGGGCAGCGGATGCTCCTTCGCGCGGTCGTGCGTCGTCGTCGGGGCGGCGGCCGACGACGGCTTCCCCTCGGAGACGAGCCACTTCCCCTTCTTCGTCCGCCGTGCGTGGACGTCACCCGACGGCGACAGGAGATGCGCGTTCCGCGCCTCGGCCAGGAGCGTGTCGAGCCGGAGCGGCCAGTCGCCGCGGTCGACCGTCTCCGTGCGCGCGCCGTCGACGAGCTTCACGGCCCGGCCGCGCTTCAGGTCGACCGGCGTCGCGGTCACGCCGTCGACGACGAGCTTCCGCCATTCGTCGCCGAGCGCGCGCTCACGCAGGGCCTCCATGCGAGAAGTGTAGGAGCGGCGGCCGGGGCCGCCGCTCCTGCCTAGTGGGTCTTCTCGTGCGAGACGACGGAGAAGGGGTCGCTCACTCCCAGGCGTAGCCCGTCGAACGCGCACAGCACGTCGATCTTGACCGGGCGCGCGAAGGTCGCCGTCGTCGTGAGGACCCCGCCGTGCGCGCTCGCGCGCGCGATCGTTGCGATGCCCGCCGTGTCCGACACGTGCGGCGCCCCGGTGTACCCCGTCGCGACGTTCCCCGCCGGGTCGTACGCGGTCACCGTGACCGCCGCGGCCGTGCCGGCGACGATCGTCCCCGCCGGCGCGACGCGGATGCGGAAGACGACCGCCGGGCCGACCCGGGTGACGGGCTCGCTCGTCGCGGTGACGGCGCCGTCGGCGACCGTGACGCGGTCGTCCTTGACGGGCCGCACGAACGTCGCCGTCGAGACGCCGCCGGAGAGCTGCGTGAACGTCGCCGCCGACCGTGCGTCCCCGATGGTCGCCGCATCGTCGGGTGCGAGGACGTGGCCGACCGCGTCGTACGAGATGACGGTCACCGCGAGCGGCGTCGCGAGCGGCGCGGTCGCCGGGGCGACGTCGATCCCGAAGTGGTCGAGCCGCCCGAGCACCGCGAACTGCCGGCTCACCCCGGTCGCGACGCCCGCGCCGTCGGTCGCCGTCACCGAGGCGTCGGCGGGCGACGGGAACGTGACGGTCGTCGTGCCCACGCCGGCGAGCCAGGTGATGTCACCGAACCGGGCGGACCCCGTCGAGTCGGTGAGGGTCACCGGGCCTGCGTAGCCGTCCGCGACATTCCCCTCGCGGTCGAGCGCCGTGATCGTGACTGCGGCGGCCGCGGCGGCGTGCACGGGCTGAACGACCTCGATGGCGAAGTGATCGACGAGCGGTAGGTGATCCGCCTGTGAAGCGAAGATCGCGTCGGTCTCATGGTCGACCGAATGTCTCCACTCCACGGGGATGCCCGCGGCGAACGTGAACGTGCCGCCGAGCACCTCGTCCGCCACGGCGATCGAGCGGGCTGTCGTGTCGATCTCCTCGCCGACGACGCCGGCCTCGGCCCAGACGCGCGGCTTGTAGAGGAGCGACGTCGAGGCGTCGTTCGGGACCGCAAGTCGGTAGACGAGCCTGTACGGGACGCCGACGTGGGCGTTGCCGATCGACACGGCGATCCGGGCGCCTCTCGGCGTGCCCCACGAGAGCGCCTCGTCGGTCTTGGACGGTGGGATGACGCTGCCGGGGACGACGCTCGCGGCGACGTCGCGACTCGCCTCCACGAGGATCCAGACCCACTTCCCTTCGAGCGCGGGGTCGCGCAGCGTCACGGTCACCGTCCCGTCCTGGATGCCGCCGCCGGGCGGGATCCGCAGGGGGCTCGCGGTGCGCGCCGCATCGAATCCGGAGCGCACGGGCCCGGTCGCCGCGGCGCTTCCCGACGGTGCGCCGCCGAGCGCATCGAGCGCCAGGAAGTCGCCGTCTCGGAGCAGCTCGCTCCCCGCGCGGATCGGGAACGTGAGCGGCGGCGCGAACGTCAGCGTGCTGCCGTCGACGGACAGTGAGGCATCGGGGATCCCGTCCGGCGCCCACGCCGGCCAGAGCCCTGTCCACCAGGTCAGGTCGGCGTCGTGAAGCACGCCCGCGTCCAGTGCGTCGACGCCGGAGTCGAGCCAGACGGTGGTGATCCGGTCGACCTGTGCGTACGCACTCGGGGCAGACGCGGTCACGTGCACCGTGACGCTCACCGGAAACGTCCCCGGCGCATTCTCCGACCACGCGCCGAAACCGACGACGTAGTCGCCTGGCTTCGTCGACGCGTCGACGTAGATGCTCTGGGTGCTCGTCTCTCCGTCCCCGACGTCCGGCCCGCGAACGACGGAGAGCCCGGACGGGAGACGGTCGATGTAGACGTGCAGCTTCCCGCCCACGCTCGGCGGCACGTGCGCCTTCATGTCGACCGTCGCGCTGTGCCCGGCTGCGATCGTGAGCTCCGTCGGGACTGCCTCGATCGAGAACGGCGGCGGGAAGTCGGAACGGAAGTAGGCGGTGAAGGAGTCGGAGATCTGCGTCCACCAGCGCACCTTGTCGGACGCGGAGAACGTGAAGGTGCCTCCGAGCACGTCGTCGCGAACCGCGCTCGACGTGCCGACGACGGGCGTCGTCGCAGTCCAGCGCGAGACGTTTGCCGAAGCGCCCGGCCGGTACGTGATCGCGCGGTCGCTCGGGTTCGCGACGTGGATGCGGAGGCGCAGCGTGTAGTCGTGGCCGACGGTCGCGGGCGACGTGCTCCAGCTGACGTTCGAATCCGACTCCTGCGAGTAGCCGTCCTCACCCGGCGCCGGAGTCGGCCAGACGACGCTGCCCGGCACGAGCGTCGCTGCGGGGAAGTTCCCCCAGATGTTCGGCGAGACGACGAGGAGGATGTCGGCCGCAGCGTTCGGCACGGGCTCCGCGGGCGACATCGTGACCGTCACGTCGACGTCTCCTCCGCCGGGCGGGATGGTGGTGGTCGACAGCGAGCGGCTCGCGCCGAAGCCGAGGCTCGCGGTCTCGGCGCTTGCGTGGGCCGCGAGCGCCGTGAGGTTCGTCCCGCCGCCCGGCTCGAGGTCTCGCGGAGGCTCGGCGATCGGTGTTGGGAGCGGCGGCGTGAAGGTGACGTTGTCGGCGGCGTCGAGGCCGATCGCCACCTGGCGCACCGTCGACGAGCTCGTGTTGAAGGCGTTCGCGCTCCAGTATCGGGTGAGCCGCTGCGGGTCCGCCGAGACCGACTCCGAGTCGCCGATCGACATGCTCCGCATCCGCTGCACGCCGGTGTAGACGGTCGCCACCTGAGGAGGCGCGACAGCGTCGAAGATCTCGCGCGTCTCGTGGGTCCTCCCGCCGCGCCACTGCACGGTCTCCGCGAGGTGGTACGCGACGGAGCCGCCCGGTCCGAGATCCGGGACGTCGATCGCGTACTCGGTGCCGGTGACGTCGGGGGCCGCACTCCAGCTCTGCGAGCCGACCTCGACCCACGGCCGGAACGAGTACGGCACGCCGGCATCCGCCGCGGAGACGTGAACGCGCAGCACGTAGGCGTGGCCCAGATGTGCGCCACCGATCGTCCAGCTGACGAACCCGGTGTCGTGCTGCGATCCCCACACCTGCTCGTCGGTGACCGCCGGGAACTCCACGTCGGCGACCGTTCCGGGCCAGAAGGACGACATCCATACGCCGACGGAGTCGCTCGCGACACGCGGGGTCACCGTCACCGTCACCGCCACCGCCGCCCCGCCCACAGGCACGTCGGCTGACTCGACCGTCACGTCGGCGGCGGGCGCGACGGAGGCGGGCGCGCCGACCCCGCCGGAGGTCCCGTCGAGCGTGCGCAGGTAGAGCAGATTGCCCTGTGACGGATCCGGCGACGGCAGGAGCATCGCCGTCGACGCGAACGCGGGGAAGCTCACGTTGCCGCCGAACGGTCGCGGCGGCGAGGCATCGGCGGTGATCGAGGCGTCGTGCAGGACGTCAGGACCGCTGTTCTGCACGACGGCGCTCAGGTTGTACGTGCCGGGCACCGGCACGCCCCCGACGGCGGTGCTCTCGGATGCGCCGTAGTGGACGACCTCGCCTTCCCACGTTGCGGCGTAGACGAGGGGCGCCGCGGCGGCCGTGCGCGCCGCCGGCCGCGCCGACGGCGACATCCCGAGCGCGGTCAGCATCACCGCCAGCGCGAAGAGCGCCGCGGACAGGAACGACCGATGCGCGAGCGTGGACATCTCTTTCCCTTTCCGACGCGGGACACCGACCCCCACGAAGGAGCAACCCACGTCCCGGGCACCGAGGAATCGGGGGCGTCACCGACTCGCCTGCACATGCCTCCTGATGCTTGGTTCCCGCAGTCGGATCACCGACAGCTCGGGCTGCGGCCGACGGATGAACGTCGCGAGCGTGCGGAGATCGTCGGCGGCCTCGGGTGCAAGCGTCGGCTCGGCGCGCGCGACGGCGGCGAGCCCCGCCTGCCACTCGAGGCCGGTCGTGCCGCCCCACGGACGAACGCAGACGACCTGCCCTTTGGCGACCCAGATCGCGCGGCCGTTCGCCACGAGCACCGCCTCCATGCTTCGCAGCTGGTCCATCCGCCTGATCTCGCGCGCGCAGTCCTCGAGCGCGGTGATCCGGTCGCGAAGCCGGCCGGCGTCCTCGAAGCGCAGGTCGCGCGCGAGCCGCTTCAGCTTCGCGCGGAGCTTCGGGAGCGCGTCCTCGAGTGTCTCCCAGTCGACCGTCTGCAGCGCGCGGGCCGCGAGCTGCGCCTTGCGGCGGCTCGTGATCGGCCCGAGCTCGCCCGGCTGCGACGAGCAGACGACGGAATCGCCGCGGCGGCGGAGATAGACGTAGCGGTCGGGTCGCGCGCTGCGCGCGTTCGCGGGCGGCCGCAGCTCGCGGATCAGGCGAAGCTCCTCAAGGGCGGCTTCGATCTCCGAGCTCATGATCCGCCACTCGACGCGTTCGAGCGCGCCGAGCGCGGCCTCGACGGCCGGCCGCTGCCGGTCCGAGCGGAAGTAGCTGCGCAGGCGTGCGCGGAGGTCGCGCGCGCGGCCGACGTACAGCACCTGGTCGTGCGCGTCCCGAAACAGGTAGACGCCCGGCTGCTGCGGCGCGCCGAACGCGAGGCTCCGCTTCCGGTGCACACGCCTCGGCCGCGTCGCGGCGAGCTCGACGAGGTCGGCAACGGTGCGCGCGCCGCGCTCCTGCGCCATCCCGATCAGGCAGACGAGGATCTCGGCGGTCGCCTCGGCGTCCGGCAGGGCGCGATGGCACGGCCGCGCTTCGGTTGCGAAGCGGTACGAGAGCGCCGCGAGGTTCGCCGGCTGGCGGCCGAGGAGCCGCCGCGCGAGGCCGACCGTGTCGACGACGGTGGCGGCGACGCGGCGCCCGGTGATGCGCATCGTCTCGTTGTCGAGGAACGCCATGTCGAAGCGGGCGTTGTGCGCGACGAGGACGGCATCGCCCGCGAACGCGAGGAAGCGACGGATCGCGGCCGGCACGGGCGGCGCGCGTCGCAGCTCCTCGTCGCGGAGGCCCGTGAGCGTGGCGACCGCCGGGCTCAGCCGGGCGCCGGGGTTGCAGAGCGTCTGGAACCGGTCGGTCAGCTCGAGCCCCTCGACGCGCGCGGCGCCGATCTCGCACGGCCGGGCCGTCCCCGGGCGGAGCCCGGTCGTCTCGAGATCGAAGACGACGAACGTCGCCGCGTCGAGGAGGAGCGCCTCGCCCGGGGCATCTTCGAGCGCGACCAGGTCGCCGCTGAACCGGAGCCGCTGATCCGCGGCGACCGCCTCCTCGAGCAGCGACCGCGCGAGGCCGACGGGAACCGCCGTGTGCAGCTTCAGGACGGCCCGCGCGGCGTCCTCGACGGGCACGGGCCCCCGCTCCTCGACGAGCTCCACGAGCCTGTCCGCGGCGTCGAGGCGCAGCTGCATGCGCCCGAGGGTAATACGAACGTGTGTTCGTGTCCACTGTGGAAAACGGGGTCAGACCCCTCCATGTCGGCGACGGCCGTGTCCTTCGACGGAACGAAGCGCGTTTCCGTCACGCGCTCGGCGACGCGAAGCCCATTTGGCCGTCGATCGACACGGCCGCGACGGCCCTGTCGGGGCCAGGCCCAGTCAGGGCCGTTTGCGACGGAGCGCGATGCCGGTGAGCAGCTCGCGGACCGTCCGCTCGGCGACGAGCGCCGTGATGTCCGCGGAGCCGACCGCCGTCGGGATGACCTCGACCACGTCGGCGGCGACGACGTCGGCACGCGCGGCGATCTCGCGGACCGCCCAGAGGAGGTCGACGGAGGTCATGCCGCCGGGCTCCGGGGTGCCCGTGCCCGGCGCGTACGCCGGGTCGAGCACGTCGACGTCGACCGTGACGTATACAGGCCCCTCCCCCACGTGCGCGAGCGCGCGCTCGACCACCTCGCGGATCCCGAGGTCGCGGACGTCGTGCATGAAGAACGACGCGATGCCGTGCTCGTGCTGCCATTCGAACTCGGCGGGCCCGGGCCAGTAGCCGCGGAGGCCGATCTGCGCGTAGCGCGCGCCGTCGACCGCGCCACGCTCGACGAGGCGGAACATCGGCGTCCCGTGCGAGTGCTCGACGCCGAACACCTCGCGCCCCGTATCGGTGTGCGTGTCGAAGTGAACGAGCCCGAGCGGGCCTGTACGCGCGGCGACCGCAGCCGCGCACGGCTCGGTGATCGAGTGGTCGCCGCCCAGCGTGATCGGGATCGCCCCCGCGTCGACGACTTCGCCGACGATCCGCTCGATCGCCGCGTGCGAGCGCACGGGGTCGGCGGGAACCACCGGCGCGTCGCCGTAGTCGACGATCCGCAGCGCCGCGAATGCGTCGACCTTCGCCTCGAGGTGCGCCCCCGGCGGGCACGACGCGGCGCGAATCGCGCGCGGCGCGAATCGCGTCCCCGGCCGGTCCGAGACGAGGTCGTCGGTCGGCGCCCCGACGACGGCGACGTCGACGCCGGCGAGGTGCGCCGGCTCCTGCGCGATCGGCGCGCCGCCGAACGACAGGAAGCCGGCGTAGTCGGGCTTGTCGGGAAGCGGCCGCCATCGCTGCTGCGGGTCGATCATCGGCTGATCCTCTCACGACGTGCGAAGGCCGCCGACGAGCGTCGCGATCACCTCGCGCTCCGCCGCTGCGACGCCGGCGGCGTCGTCCGGAAGCTGGCCGAGCACCCAGCCCGTCAGCACCTCCTCGAGCGCGCCGTAGAGCATCCACGCCGCCATCTGCGGGTCGACGTTCGCGCGGAACGTCCCCTCCTGCTGGCCTCGCACGACGATCCGCTGCAGGCTCGCGAACGCCTGCCCGATCTCGTCGAGCTCGTCCTGGATGTGCGGGTTCCGCGTGATCTCGCGGACGAGCAAGCGGACGAGGTCCGGATCGTCGCGCCACGCGCGCAGGACGATCTTCACGACGAGCTCGAGCTGCTCGGCGGCCGTCTCCCCCGTCTGCTCCGCGAGCGCGACCGCCGCGAGCAGCCGCCCCCACTGCTCGCGGAAGACCGCCTCGAGCACAGCGTCCTTCGACCCGAAGTAGTGGTAGACGAGCCCATAGGCGACGCCGGCTTCCTTCGCGATGTCGCCGACGCGCGCCGCGTCGTATCCCTGCGCCGCGAACACACGCACGGCTGCCTGGAGGATCTGCTCCCGTTTCGCGTCCGCGGCCACGACCCGGGAAGCCTAAATCCGACTCGGGCTCGCCGCGCGTATCGCCCGGCACACCACTCGTCAGGAGGTATTCAGTGAGGAAGGTCGCCGCTTTCGTGGCAGTCCTCGCGCTCGGGGTCACGGGCGCCGCATTCGCACACGGCGGAGACGCGCCGAGCATCAAGCTCGAGTCGGCGCGCGCAGTCGGTCACACGATCGTCGTCCACGTTCAGATCGAGCACTGGAAGATGCTGCCCTCCCGCGTCGGGAAGAAGCCGAACTCGCCGACGGGCGGGCACTGGCACGTCTTCGTCGACGGGAAGTACAACAACTTCTCGGCGAACGCGACGACGGGCAAGGCGCTGAAGGTCACTGCCGGCTGGCATATCGTTCAGGCGGAGCTCGCGAACAACGACCACTCGGAGCTGAAGCCGCCCGTGAAATCGCGGACGATGCGCGTTCACGTCGGGTAGCCCGGGGCTCATACCGAATACCTACTCACCCCCGAGGCCGTCGCTGCCGATGCAGTGAGAACTATGAGCCCGAGTGCGGCCTCGGGGGGTCCCCTCCAAGACGAGCGTCCTCGTCTCGGCGAGCTGCTCGTCGCTCTCGGCGCGCTCTCGCAGGAGCAGCTCGTCTCGGCGCTGCGCCGGCAGCAGGAGACGAACATCCCGCTCGGGCGGCTGCTCGTCGAGGAGGGCTACGTCCGGCCCGCGACGGTCGCGATGGCGCTCGCCGACCAGCACGGCGGGCTGCTCCGGACGGAATACGGCTTTGCGACCGGCCACGGCAAGACCCCGCCGGTCGAGAGGATCGATGCGGCGGCGCAGGAGGCGCCCGTTCCGGAGGCGCCGCCCGAGCTGCGGCTCGTGGAGGAGCCGGAGCCGACGGCTGCGCCGGTCGCTTCTCCGCCCGACGAGACGCCGCAGCTGCACGCCCGGATCGGCGAGCTCGAAGCCGAGCGAGACGCGGCCCGCCGTGCGCTGGACGAGTTGAAGGCCGAGGTCGCGAGTCGCGGGGCGGCGCTTGCGGCCGCGATCGGCCAGGAGCGCGAGCTGCGCGCCGCCGCCGAGGAGCGCGTCCGCCGGCTCGAGGCCGAACTGGCGCAGGCGGCCGAGGCGGGGACGAGCGGCGGCGAGCACGCCGTCGAGCTCGACCGGCTGCGGGCCGACCTGGCGACGCTCACGACAGGGATGGCGCAGGAGCGTGACCTTCGCGCAGCGGCCGAGGAGCGCGTCCGTGAATTGGAAGCCCAGATCGCGGAGTCGCCCGACGCGGAGCAGCTGACGGCCGCGATCGCACAGGAGCGCGACCTCCGCGCAGCCGCCGACGAGCGCGTGCGCGCGCTCGAGGCCGAGCTCGCCGGGGCGCAGGCCGCCGCCCCTGCCACCGAGGCGCTCGCCGAGGTCGAGGAGCTCCGGACCGACCTTGCGACGCTTCAGTCGGAGCTCGCGTCGGAGCGGAACGCGCGCGCAGTGTCGGAGTCGCGCGCCCAGCAGCTCCTCAGCGCGATCGACTCCCTGAAGCGCGAGCTGGCCGCGGCCGGCGATGCCCGCGCGGCGGCCGAGCAGGCGCTCGCCGAGCAGGGTGAGCGGGACCGCGCCGCCGAGAGACGCGCGCGCGAGCTCGAGGACCGCCTCACGACCGCGACGCAGGAGCTCGCCGCCGAGCGCGCGACGCGCGCCGTCGCCGAAGACGCGCTCCAGCCGCGGCGCTACGACGAGGCCTCGCACGTCCTCTTCTTCCGCACGCCCGACGGCTACGCGTTCGCGGACCGGACGGGCGCGGCGCCTGCCGTCGGCGAGACCGTCGAGCTCGACGGCTGCCGGTACGAGGTCGCCCGGGTCGCACCGGCCCCTGTGCCGGGTGCGCAGCTCTGCGCCTATCTCGACCCTCTCGACCGCTAGCCGCGACAGGCAGGCGCAGTCGAGACCGTGGCGGCCGCGTCGGCGCTCTTCGGCGACGCGTACAGCACGGCATACGGGCCGTACAGGACGTGACTCAACCAGCCACTCCTGTAGATCGCGCAGTACGAGCCCGGGTCGGGGGCGGGCACCCATGCCCGGATCTGCTGCGCGTCCGCCGGCAGCTCCCCGCGCGTGACGAGCCGCTCGAGCGCTGCCAGGCTGGGCTTCGCCTTCGCATCGAGCACGACGTGGTACGCGGCGACCCGGCCGCGCCGTTCGAAGTCGATGCGGTAATGCGCCGATGCGTGCGCGTTCTGCGCAGAGAAGCGAGCCTCGGTCGCGCCGAGGCCCCCGTAGGGCGCATGCGCGGAGACCGGCCCCGCCGCGCAGACGGCAGCGGCCACGACAAAGAGCGGCACCCGTGCTCCCATGCGCACGACCATACGTGCGCTTCCGCACGAACTCAAGTGCGGTAGACGTTCGGTGGTCTTCCTAGACGCCGATCAGCCGTTCGGCCAGTAGCCGCCGCTTGGGAAGAGAACCACGCTCTTCGTAATGGACGCGAGGGCTACTGCCCTGATTGCGCGGCCAGCGAGTTCGGCCGCGCGAAAGAGCGGGCGCCCTCCCCAGCCTCGCCCAATGCGGCGGGCGAGGGACGGGCGCCCGCAGCAAAGCCGCAACCCCGCGGGCAAACCGGGGCCGCGCATGGCCCGGTGGTTACTACCGACGAAAACTCTCATCTGGATTGGTTGAACTTGCACGGAGCGATCCCGCACCCCCCTCGCCGCGCGGATCGCTGGAAGGTCAGACGTGACGGCGGCGCCGTGGCCGCAAACGGCGCCGCCGTCTGACCTCCGCGTTTCACGAGGGGCTTACGCGCACGGACCCCGGACCGATTACGTCCGCGGCCAGGGCCTCCACTCCGTTGGCGTGCCGCCGTCGCCGCGTCCCTCGCCGTGAATCCTTCAAGGGCCCGCCTGGATTCGAACCAGGGACCAAGGAATTATGAGTTCCCTGCTCTAACCGCTGAGCTACGGGCCCGTCGACGGAACGGTACTCGGTAGACTCGCCGCCGATGAAGGTCTTCCAGGCGGAGCGCCACTTCCAGACCACCGGAGGCCTTCACGTCACCGACATCACCGACGACGTCGCGGAGATCGTCCGCCAGTCGGGCGTGCAGGACGGGATCTGCCTTGTCTACTCGCCGCACACGACGTGCTGCGTCCGGGTCAACGAGTACGAGCGCGGCATGTTCGAGGACTTCGGAACGCTCCTCCGGCGCCTGATCCCGCACGAGACGTACTACGCGCACGACGACTGGGGCCGCCGGACCGAGAACATCTGCGAGGAGGACATGGAGCAGCCGAACGGCCACGCCCACTGCATGTCCATGATCCTCGGCTCGGCCGGCGAGTCGATCCCCGTCGGCGACGGCGAGCTGTGCATGGGCCAGTGGCAGCGGGTGCTCTTCATCGAGCTCGACCGCTCGCGGCCGCGCCGCTGGATCGCGAAAGTCGTCGGAAGCTAGAAGCTAGGTCTCCTCGACCCCGACGGGCGGCGCCGGCCGGCGCTGCTCCGCGTCGAGCTCGAACACCCAGAACTCGCGGCCCATCACGTGCACCGCGACGTTGTAGACGGGGACGCCGTCGATGTCGCCCTCGAACGAGCCTCGGTGTGCGTGCCCGTGCAGGACGAGGTCCGGCCGGTGTGCGCGGATCGGCCCCGCGAGCCGGTCGGCGCCGAGCACGAGCCACAGCCGCTCCGGCTCCCCGACGAGCGTCGCTTCGACCGGCGAGTAGTGGAGCAGTGCGACGCGGACGGCACACGGCTCGATCGCCTGCAGGCCCTTCTCGAGGCCCTCGACGTCCTTCGTCGTCTCGGCGTACGCCGCGCGGAAGAGCGGCTCGCCGAAGTTCGCCCACTGCTGCCCGAAACCGCCGACGAACCCCTTCACGCCCGCGATGCCGACGCTCACGCCACGCACCGGCAGGATCGTGTGCGTTCCGTCGAGCACGACGACGCCCGCCTCGGCGAGCGCGCGCGCGACGTCCCCCGGGCGATCGGACTGCCAGTCGTGGTTCCCGAGCACCGCGACGACCGGCACGTCCAGGTCGCGGCACGCGTCGGCGACGGCACACACCTCGTCGACCTGCCCATGCTGCGTCAGGTCGCCCGCGAGCAGGATCACGTCGGCGTGCTCCGCGACGCGCTGGAACGCGTCGCGGACGCGGTCGCCGTCGGCCGTGCCGGCGTGGATGTCGCCGGCGGCGGCGACCTTGATCGTCTTCGCCATGGCCGCCTTCTACCCAGGATTGGCTCCCCCACGCGCGGGTACCGGGATCCGCGAGATGCCCAGCGACGGAAAGTTCAGCGACCTCCTCGTGGCGATGAAGAAGGCCGCGGCCGTGCTGCGCGACCACGGCATCGAGTTCGCGCTCGCGGGCGGCCTTGCCGTCTACGCGCGCGGCGGCCCCGAGAGCGAGCACGACGTCGACTTCGTCCTGCGTCACGACGACGCCGACCGCGCGCTCGAGATGCTCGAGGCGGCGGGCTTCCGCTCCGAGCGCCCGCCCGAGGGGTGGCTCTACAAGGTGTACGACGGCGAGTCGCTGATCGACCTGATCTTTGCGCCGAACAACCGGCCCGACGCGGTCGACCAGATCCTCGAGCGCGCCGACCCGCTGGAGGTCTACGCGATCACGTTCAAGGTGATGAGCGTCACCGACGTACTTGCGACGAAGCTGCTCGCGCTCAAGGAGCACGAGGTCGACTACGAGAGCGTCCTCGAGGTCGCGCGCGCATGCCGCGAGCAGATCGACTGGGACGTGCTGCGCGAGCGCACCGGCGACTACCCGTTCGCGAAGGCGTTCTTCACGCTCGCCGAAGAGCTGGAGCTCTGCGCATGAAGGTCGTCGTCTTCGGAGCGACCGGGAACGTCGGCACGGCGCTGCTGCGTGCGCTCGCCGACGAGAGCGCCGTCGAGTCGGTCACGGGCGTCGCGCGCCGGCTGCCGTCGACGCACTTCCCGAAGACGGAGTGGGTGCCGGCCGACGTCTCGCAGCACGACCTCGCGCCGATCGTCGACGGCGCCGACTGCGTCGTGCACCTCGCCTGGCTCATCCAGCCTTCGCACGATCGGCAGACGACGTGGCGCACGAACGTGATCGGGTCGCGGCGCGTGTTCGAGGCCGCGGCGAACGCAGGTGCGTCCTCGCTCGTCCACGCGTCGTCGGTCGGCGCGTACTCGCGCGGCCCGAAGGACCGGCGCGTCGACGAGTCGTGGCCGACCGAAGGGATCCGCACGAGCTTCTACTCCCGCGACAAGGCCGACGTCGAGCGGATCCTCGACGGCTACGAGGATCGGCTGCGCGTCGTCCGCCTCCGCCCGTCGCTGATCTTCCAGCGTGGCATGGGCACCGAGGTGAAGCGTCTCTTCACCGGCCGCTTCGTGCCGCACCGGCTCGTTCCGCCGCGGCGGATTCCGCTCGTGCCCGACGTCGAGGGCCTTCGCTTCCAGGTGACCCACGCGGACGACGTCGCCGACGCGTACCGGCGCGCGATCGTCGACGGCTCCGCGCACGGCGCCTACAACGTCGCCGCCGAGCCGGTCCTCGACCCCGACGCGCTCGCAGCGCTGCTCGGCGCGCGCAAGGTCAAGGTGTCGGCGGGTCTCGTTCGCCGCCTCGTCGCGGGGACGTGGCGGCTGCACCTGCAGCCGACGCCGGAGGGCTGGGTCGACATGGGCCTGCAGACGCCGCTCCTCGACGCGACGCGCATCCGCGAGGAGCTCGGGTGGGAGCCGCGGTACACGTCGGGCGACGCGCTGCTCGCCCTGCTGCACGGCTTCCACGACGGCGCCGGAGTTCCGACGCCGCCGCTCCGCGGCTAGGCCGCTTTCAGCGCCGCGATCTCCCGGCGCTCGGCGAGCCGCCGCAGCGCCTCCGCCTCGAGCTGGCGTACGCGCTCGCGCGTGATCCCCATGATGCGGCCGATCTCCTCGAGCGACTTGGGGTCGGCCTTGCCGTCGAGGCCGTAGCGCAGGTTGAGAATCTGCTGCTCGCGCTCGGAGAGCTCCTTGACGGCGTCGTGCAGCGCCTTCTCCGTCAGCTCGAGCTCGACCTGCTCGTCGGGCGTCGCCTCGGGCGAGGCGAACAGATCGCCGTACGAGGCGGAGTCGTCCTCACCCACCGGCTTGTCGAGCGACGCGACGGCACGCGCCGCGGCGCGCACCTCGCGCACCTGCTTGATCGGGAGCTTCGCCTTCTGCGCGACCTCCTCGTCGGTCGGCGCACGCTCGAGCTTCGCGACGAGCTCGCGCTCGGCGCGCGAGATCTTCTGCTCGCGCTCGACGATGTGCACGGGGATGCGGATCACGCGCGCCTTGTTCGCGACGCCGCGCTGCACCGCCTGGCGGATCCACCACGTCGCGTACGTCGAGAACTTGAACCCCTTCCGCCAGTCGAACTTCTCCGCGGCGCGGATGAGGCCGATGATCCCCTCCTGGATCAGGTCGAGGAGCGTCAGGCCGTGGCCCTGGTAGCGCTTCGCGATCGAGACGACGAGCCGGAGGTTCGAGTTGACCAGCAGATCCTTCGCGTCCTTGTCGCCCGCCTCGATGCGCTTCGCGAGCTCGACCTCCTGCGCTGCCGTCAGCAGCGGGTAGCGCCCCGCTTCGTTGAGGAAGAGCTGCAGCGAGTCCGTCGTCGCCGACGCGACCTGCTGATTCGTGTACGTCGTCTCCTCCTCGATCGCGCGCGAGCAGTCGTCGGTGAGCTCGATGCCCGCCTGGTCGAGACGTTCGAGGAGGCTCTCGATGTCGTCCTCCTCCAGCTCGAGGCGTGCGACGATCTCGTACAGCTCCGTCATGTGGACGCAGCCGTGCTCCTCGCCGTGCTCGATCAGAACTGCAATCGGATCATGGGCCATGGTCGCGGGGTACCCCTCCGTTCTCCGGGTCTAACGCTGTAACGGAGCTGCGGCCGTATCGGTTTCAGGGAATCCTTACACCGCAGGTAACGGGGCCTCATCCGGCGCCGCAATCGTGGCCGCAATGCTCATCGCGGCCGTCCACCCCGCCGCACCCGCATCCACCCCCGGCTCGTCGATCACGGCGTGGGTGCTGCTGGCCGTCGTGCTCGCCCTCGTGGTCGGGTTCGGCATGGTCCTGAGCTCGCGTCGGTAACCTCCCTCGCATGTGGTGGCTCTGGATCCCGCTTGCGGTCGTGGGCGTCGTCCTGCTGCTGTTCCTGGTGCTCGTCGTGCTCGGGCGGTTCCGGAACGGCGCGCTGCTTCGCCCGGTGATCGCGTACCTCTCGCGGGTCGGGTTCCTCCGCCGGTTCTTCACGAAGGTCTCGACCGCCGCGATCGAGCGCCAGAACCCCGAGCTCGCGAGCGCGATCAAGAAGATCAACACCGTGGCCGCGAACCCGAACCCCCAGGCGATCCAGAAGGCGATGAGCCGGCTCACGCCGGCCGAGCGGCGCGCCTACATGGAGGCCGCGGGCGAGCAGGGCGCGATCCCCGACTCCGCGAACCGGCAGATGCGCCGCCAGGCGGAGCGGATGCAGCAGCAGGCGCGCGGCGGCCGCCCGGGCGCCGGCGGGCAGCGCAAGCGCAAGCGCCGCTAGGCCGCTACAGCGAGTACGCCGAGAAGCGCAGCTGCCCGTGCTCGCAGACGGGCGTCGGCGGAGAGACCTTCACCTTCGTCGTCCCGCCTCCCGGCGCGGCGACGCGGAACCAGTACGCCGTGCGCTCGCACTTCAACCCGGCCGTCGGCTCCCCCGGGCCGGGGACGTCGGGCGAGAACCGCGCGTCGGCATGCGTCGACGCGCCGGGCTTCAGCCGGACGAGGATCGCAGCCAGCGCGCCGGGGAACGCCGCGATCACGTGGGTCGGGAGCGGCTTCCCCGACCTGTCGAGCAGCCGCCCCGCGGGGAGCCCGCTGAGCGTGCACATGCTGGTCGAGACGTTCTTCATGACCAGGCGATAGGTGATGTTCCCGGCGCCCGCACTGCCGCGGACGACCCTGAACGTGCCGGCGAGCTGCGCGCCGCGGCACTGCGTCGTCCGCGGCGCCGCCTGCGCTGCGGCGGCCGTGACGGCAAGGGCGGCGACCGCGATCAGCGCGACACGTTGCATGGCGCAAGCGTAGCGCGGTTATGCCCCTCCCATGGACGCCGCCGACGACCGCTGGTACAAGCGCGCACTCGTCTACGAGCTCTCCGTGCGGACGTACGCCGACTCGAACGGCGACGGCATCGGCGACTTTCGCGGGCTGACGGAGAAGCTCGACTACCTCGCGTCGACAGGGGCGACCGCCGTCTGGCTGCTGCCCTTCCAGCCGTCCCCGTGGCGCGACGACGGCTACGACATCTCCGACTACTACGGCGTCGACCCCTCCCTCGGCGACCTCGGGGACTTCGTGCGGTTCGTCGAGCACGCGCGCGACCGTGGGCTCCGCGTCCTCATCGACCTCGTCCTCAACCACACCTCGAACGAGCATCCGTGGTTCCGGGCCGCGCGCGCCGGCGACCGCCGCTTCCGCGACTACTACGTCTGGTCGCGTCGCCGCCCAGCGGACGCCGAGAAGGGCGTCGTCTTCCCGGGCGTGCAGAAGACGACGTGGACCTACGACCGCGCGGCGCGGCAGTACTACTTCCACCGCTTCTACGACTTCCAGCCGGACCTGAACATCACGAATCCCGCAGTTCGCGACGAGATGGAGAAGGTGATCGGCTTCTGGCTCAACCTCGGCATCAGCGGGTTCCGCGTCGACGCGGTGCCGTTCCTGATCGAGCCCGTGACGGCCGAGGATCACGCGCCGGGCCCCGACTTCGACGTGCTCCGCACGTTCCGCTCGTACCTCTCCTGGCGCGCCGGCGATGCCGTCCTGCTCGGCGAGGCGAACGTCGACCGCGACCAGATCGAGGACTACTACGGCGTCGGCGGGCTGCACATGATCTTCAACTTCATCGTCAACCAGCATCTGTGGCTCGCGCTCGCACGTGCCGACGCGACGCCGCTCGTGGAGGCGATCGAGGAGACGCAGGGCATCCCCGGCTCCGACCAGTGGGCGACGTTCCTCCGCAACCACGACGAGGTCGACCTCGGGCGGCTGTCGGAGGCCGACCGTGCCGCGGTGTTCGCGGAGTTCGCGCCGTCGCGCTCGATGCAGCTGTACGGCCGCGGCATCCGCCGGCGGCTCGCGCCGATGCTCGGCGGCGACCGCCGGCGGATCGAGCTCGCCTTCGCGCTCCTGCTCGCGCTTCCCGGGACGCCGGTCGTGTACTACGGCGACGAGCTCGGCATGGGCGAAGACCTCTCGCTGCGCGAGCGCGAGCCCGTGCGGACGCCGATGCAATGGACTGCCGATCGCAACGCCGGGTTCTCGACGGCGCCGCGCACGAAGCTCGTCGCGCCCGTCGTCTCACGCGGGCCGTTCGCCTACCGCCGGGTCAACGCCGCCGACCAGGGCCGCGACCCCGACGCGCTGCTCCACTTCTTCCAGCGCGCGGTGCGAACGTGGAAGCAGCTGCCGGAGCTCACGCGCGGCACCTGGGAGTTCCTCCGGGCCGATGCGCGAGTCCTCGCCGTCAGATACGACCTCGAGGGCGCGCCGCTCGTCGCGCTGCACAACCTGTCCGCCGATCGGGTGCGGGTGCGTCTGCGCGACCGCGGCCTCGTCGACGCGTTCGCAAACCGCGACTACGACGAGCCGGGCGCGTCGGCCGAGCTCGACGCCTATGGGTTCCGCTGGCTGCGACCGGGCGACGCGACGTGATTCCGCGCGTTAGGGTCGGCGCATGGGCAGGCAGCGCGGCATGTCGTACGACGCGCCGTCGACGTACGCCGCGCTGATCGCACCACGGTACGCGGCGATCGGGCGGGCGCTCGTAGACGCGGCACGGCTTCGCCGGCGTGACGCTGCGCTCGAGCTCGGCGCCGGCACCGGCGTCGTGACGCGCCTCGCGGCGCCTCGTGTCCGCACGTTGGTCGCTACCGACGTCTCCGAGCCGATGCTCGCGCACGCGCGTGCCGCCGTACGGGGGGCGCCAGGGCTTTCGTTCGCCCTGGTCGATTACACGCAGCCGCGTCTGCCGTTCCTCTCTTCGTCCTTCGACGTCGTGTTGAGCGGCCTGACGTTCGTCCAGGACTCGGCCCCAGCCCTGCGCGAGGTCGTGCGCGTGCTGAAGCCGGGCGGCAGGCTCGCGCTCTCGATGTGGGGCAGCAGCTACCACGAGAAGCGCGTCCTGAACGACGCGCTCACCGCGATCGGCGGCGGGCGCTTCCCGCGCGCGGCGCCGGGGCGCGTCGTCCGACGGCTCGAGCGTCTCGGCTTCGAGCCGGTCGAGCGCGTGGAACACGAGATCTCGAACCGGTTCGACGACGTCGACGCGTATCTGGCCTACCGTCGTGGCTTCGGCGTCCCCGCGGCGTGGACGCCCGCCTACTACGAGCGCTTCCTGCGCGCCGTCCGAACGCGCGCACTCGACGACGCCGCGGCAGACGGCTCCTTCACGCTCGGTTGGGTGCAGGAAGTGGTGACGGCGCGGCTGCAGGCGTGAGTCACACGCGCTTCCAGAAGAACGTCGTCTCGCACGGCCGCCCGTCGGGGAAGAGGGCGAAGTCGGGGATCGGGCCCACGATCGTCCACCCCATGTTCGCGTACAGGTGGAAGGCCGGGCTGTCCGTCACCGTGTCGAGGACGAGCAGCGACTTCCCGTCGGCCCGCGCCTCCTCCTCGAGCCGTTCCATCAGTGCGCGCGCCGCGCCCTTCCCGCGCGCGCGGCGGTGGACGAGGAGCTTCGACACGTCCGCCCGGTGCGGCTGGTTCGGCGGCCACGCGTGGATCAGCTGCACCGTCCCGACGAGCTCGCCACCGTCGTACGCCGCGAGCAGCACCCGTCTCCCCCGCTCCACGTCCGGCAGCACGCTCGCGAAGAAGTCCCGCGCGTCGTCGCGCGTGAACGGCGCCAAGAAGCTGACCGACGCGCCGCCCTGGACGCAGTCGTAGAGCACCTCCGAGAGGTCGTCGAGCGCCGCGCGCGCTTCGTCCACGGTGAGCCGGCGGGTCTCGACGGGCATGCCGCGATCTTGACGATCGCGGCATGCCCGCGAAAGCGATTAGGCGTTCGTGCCGTCGATGCAGCCGCGCTGGTACCCCTTGCTGGAGTCGGTGTAGCCGCGGTTGGCGTTGTACGCGTTGTTGCTCCAGTTGCCCTGGATCTTGTACGTGCCGCCGCCGATCGGGAGGAGCCGCGAGCCGAACGTCCATGCGCACTTGTCGGCGTTCTCGGCGCCCTTCGAGTCGTACCAGGCGTTGCCGTCCTCGTCGGTCAGCATCTCGCTGAGCTCGTGGCCCGAAACGTTCACCGATGCCTTCAGTCCCTGCGAGCCGTCGCCCGAGCTCTGCGGGTCGCACCCGGGGTCGCCGTCGAGCTTGAAGAAGAACCCGAACGTGACGTGCACGCCGTTTATCGTCCCGGAGCTGTGCCACGCGCAGTAGCCCGTATGGCCGCGCGGCTGGTCGATGTACACCGGGAAGTACGTGTTCGGGGACGGGTTCGGGTAGAGCTTCGCGACCTCGGCGAGGATGTCGCTCGTCTGCGGCGCGTGCGACGGCGCAGCCGACGCGTCGACGACGTGCGTCGCGTTCGTCACCGACGTCGAGACGCTCCCCTTGCTGTCGGTGTACTCGCCGTTCGTGCCGAGGTACGAGGAGCCGCCGACACCGTGGTAGAACGAGTCGATCCCGCTCATCTCGTCGCCGGAGTAGGACGGCCACGACGTGCCCCAGAAGATCGGCTGCACGGTCGTGCCGGCGGTGACGACGTCGCCGCCGTGGTAGATGAGGTTCGGACTCGACGTGTGGGCCGCGTGCGAGGCCGCGTTCGTGGAACCGCGCTCCCAGACGGTGCCGGCCTGCGGCCCTGCGTTGATCGACGGGCCCTGCGCGCCGGCCGTCGCTGCGGCGAGGGCCGCGATCGCGGCGACGGACGCGAAGAGCAGCGCGACGAGCGCGCGGCGGTGGTTCCTGGTCAACTGGACCCCCTGACTGGAGTGACTCGGACCCCGCCGACGATTGCGCGATCCGGTGCGAAAGTCAACGCTCCCGACCGGTGTCGACCGAGTGGTAGGGGTCGTACGGGGTGCCCGGGCACTTGCCCCAGAGGCCGCGCTTCTCGGCGCGCGCCGTGCGCGCGAGCCGCTCGAGCAGGTCGGCATACCGGCCACGCCGCCCGGCGTAGAAGTACGGCGCCGCGGCGCCGAGAGCGACCAGGCGGACGTTCACGTCCACCCCGTCCCGGATGCGGACGACGTACCGGAGCAGCCGGCCGTAGCGGTCGACCGAGTCCGTCGCCGGCTCGGGAAGCAGGCGCACCGTCGTACCGATCGGCAGGAGCCGCTTCGTCACGGTCGACGCCTCCGGCCCGTAGCACTCTGTCCCGAAGTAGACCTCCGGCGTGTCGATCTGGACGAGACGGACCCTCACTCCGCCGTTCACCTTGATCGTGTCGCCGTCGGTGATCCACGTCACGCGCGCCGTCGTCGCACGAGTGACCGACGCGGAGCCGCTCGGCGCCGCGAGCGGCAGCAGCGCGAGCAGCGCGCCGAGCGCGACCAGCCTGTGCCGCAGGGACATGTCCCGATGAGGCTAGCGCTACCGGCGGCCGCGAACGGCGGGCCGCACCGGCCCGTGCACCCAGCCGAGAAGCGGCGACCCGCCGATCCAGCC
>DATDNT010000128.1:0-57211 GCA_036518135.1 Gaiellaceae bacterium
GTCCAGCAGGCGCTGCTGAAGATCCTCGAGGGGACGGTCGCCTCGGTGCCGCCGCAGGGCGGCCGCAAGCATCCGCACCAGGAGTTCCTGTCGATCGACACGACGAACATCCTCTTCATCTGCGGCGGCGCGTTCGCCGGCCTCGACAAGATCATCGCGAAGCGCATCGGCAAGAACGCCGTCGGCTTCGGGCGCGAGATCTCGTCGAAGCGCGACGCGGAGAGCGCGGAGCTCCTCGCCGGCGTCATGCCGGAGGATCTCCTGAACTTCGGCCTGATACCCGAGTTCATCGGCCGCCTGCCGGTGCTCTCGGCGGTGCACCAGCTGCGGCGCGAGGACCTCGTGCAGATCCTGACCGAGCCGAAGAACGCGCTCACGAAGCAGTACCAGCGCTTCTTCAACTACGACGGCATCGACCTCGTGTTCACGGAAGACGCCCTGTGGTCGATCGCCGACAAGGCGCTCGAGCGCGAGACCGGCGCGCGCGGCCTGCGCTCGATCATCGAGAACGCGCTGCTCGACGTGATGTTCGAGCTGCCGTCGCGGAAGGACGTCTCCAAGTGCGTGATCACGAAGGAGACGATCGAGAAGGGCCTGAAGCCGACGCTCGTCACGAGCGCCGGCGCGGATCTCATCGATCCGGAAGAGCTCGCCGAAGAGTCGGCCTAGCGTCTTTCGAGAGAATCCGCGTAACGAGCGCGCTGCTCAGGTCGTGCGCGTCGCGCCGGCCGAAGTTCTCGCTCGTGATCACCACCACCGTGTCGAGCTCCGGGAAGACGTGGACGCGGCTGCCGCCCGCGCCGGACATGAACACCGACCGGTGGCCGGCGAACTCGCCGATCCACCAGAGGTAGCCGTACTCGAGCCGCTCGTCGATCCGCACGCGCGGTGAGGTCGACTCGTCCAGCCACGCGCGCGGTACCGGGCCGTCGGTTCGCGGGAGCACGAGCCGCCCGAGCGCGAGCAGGTCGCGCGACCGCAGCGCGAGACCGCCGGCACACGATGTCTCTCCGTGCGGCGTCCGCGGCCAGTCGAACCGCTCGATCCCGAGCGGCGCGAACAGCTCCCGGCGCGCGAACTCCGTCAGCGGCTCGCCGAGCCGCCGCTCGAGCTCGACTCCGAGCAGCACCACGCCTGCCGTGCAATAGCTGAACGTCCGCTCCTCGCGGCGCGGCAGCGCGAGCGCGAACCCGGCCCAGTCGGCCGTCGGGTACATCAGCTCCTCGTTCCCGGGCGAGGCGTCGTCCCAGTCGTCGCAGTCGAGCGCAGAGCTCATCGTCAAGAGGTCGCCCGCGGCGATCCCCGGAGCGACTTCCGTCTCGAGCGGCAGGTTCGCGATCCCGACGAGGAGCGACAGGACGGTCTTCGTGCACGACCGCGTGTTCCTCAGGGTCTCGGCAGCACCGGTCTCGTACTGCTCGAGGACGATCTCGCCGCGCCGCTCGACGAGCACGCTCGTGATCGCGCCGAACCCGGCGAGCTCCATCCGTGGAGCTTACGAGCAGACGTACGGTGCGAGCTGGGTGTCCGCCCAGGCGCGCGTCGGCTGCCCGAGGTCGACCGCCTGCGAGCCCGCGGGCGCACCGCCGATCGTCTGGTTCACGGTCGGGGCGGTGCCGATCGTCGCGTCCCTGTCGCCGATCGTCGCCTTGAAGTAGAGGAGGATCGCGCGCTGCTGCCACCAGCGGTCGTAGAAGTACGCGTGCTCGCCCTTCTGGAGGAGCACGGTTCGCTGGAGCGGCGACCCGCTCTCGTACGCCGCCATCATCGACGCCTCGAACGACGGGACGAGCGAGTCGTCGGCGGCGTAGAAGTTGAGGAGCGGGACGGTGACGCTCGTCTGGGCGTGCATCGCCGTCTCGCGGCCGAGGATGTCGGGGCCGCTCGTCCCGTAGAACGCAGCCGCGTCGGCGAGCGCGCCGCAGGCCGTCGTCTCGCCGGGCGTGACGAGCGCGACGAGAGCGTCGGTCGCGGCTGGATCCTGCGCGATCTGGGTGTCCTGGTCGGCCGGGCCGCTGAACGTGAGGCCGGCCGAGAACACCGGATGCTTCGAGGCAGCGTCGAGCGCCAGAGCGAGCACGGTGTTCTGGCCGCCCTCGCTGAACCCGACCACGCCGAGGGGGCCGACCCCGGGCTGCGACGCGAGGTAGCGGCCGGCGGCGAGGACGTCCTCCGACTCCTTCCAGCCGAACGTCTGCGGAAAGCTCGTGGGCGACTCGTACCCGGCCTGGTTCTCGTAGTAGAAGTCGCGCTGGTCGGACGCGATCACGTCGTAGCCGTTCGCGTAGAGCATCGCGGCCCACCGGATCACGGAGAGGTAGCCGTGCGTGTTGAAGCCGTGCACGACGACCACGCCGGGATGGATCCCGGGATGGAGCGCGAGCATCGCGAGGAGCGGCGCGCCGTCGCCGGAGGAGTAGAGGACCTGGTGGAACGCCGCAGGCCACTGCGGCGTGTCCGGGTCGCCGGGGATCGAGCCCGAGGTGTAGTCCTCGGCCGGGGCCGTGTTCGGCGTGGCCGTGTCGAACGCGGCGTCGAGGCCGAGCGGGACGTAATCCGGCTGGTACGGCTCGGCCAGGATCGAGGAGACGGCGGCGTCGAACCGCGCGGCGGGGCCGTCCGCGAGCGCGGCGGGCGCAGCGGCGAGCGCCGCTACGGCGAGGGCGAGACCGGCGAGCCTCCTAACCACCATCTGCTTGACACGTCGTATCCGATCGGTCAAAACTCACACCTGAATCGGGTTTCAGGTTGAGCCCACTTTCCCAGGGAGGATGCGTTCATGCGCCATCGCTTCACCACGGTCCTGCTCGCGCTGGCGGCGTTCACGCTGCTGGTCGGGACCGCGACGGTCGCGGCCCGCTCGACGAAGTCGACGGCCTCGTACAACGTCGGGATCATCTACTCGCGCACCGGCCTGCTCGCGGCCTACGGCGCGGAGTACATCGAAGGCCTGAAGTACGGCCTCAAGTACGCCACGAAGGGCACGAACAAGGTCAACGGCAAGACGATCAACCTCACGCTCGTCGACGACAAGACGGATCCGGCGACGGCCGTCAACGCGGCGAAGGACCTGATCGGCCAGGGATACAAGATCCTCGCGGGCTCGACGTCGTCCGGCGTCGCGCTGCAGGTCGCGCCGATCGCCGCCCAGAACCAGGTGCTCTTCATCTCGGGCCCTGCGGCCTCGGATGCGATCACCGGCGTCAACAAGTACACGTTCCGCGCCGGGCGCCAGACGCTGCAGGACGTCGAGACCGTGACGTCGTTCCTCAAGGGCTCCGGCAAGAAGGTCGTCGTCCTCGACCAGGACTCGGTCTTCGGCCACGGCAACTACGCGGCCGTCAAGGCGATCGTCGGCTCGAAGGGCCACACCGTCACCGAGGTCACGGTGCCCCTGACGGCGACCGACTTCACGCCGTTCGCCCAGCAGGTCAAGAACCAGAACCCGGACCTCGTGTTCGTGGCGTGGGCGGGCTCGACGGCTGCGGCGATGTGGAAGTCGCTCGACCAGCAGAACGTGTTCAACGGGACCGATGTCGTCACCGGTCTCGCGGAACGCGCGACGTGGTCGTCGCTCGGCGACCAGGCGACGAAGATCCACTTCCTGTCGCACTACGTCTACACCGCCCCGAAGAACAAGGTCAACGACTGGCTCGTCGCGCAGATGCGCAAGAAGAACCAGGTTCCCGACATCTTCACGCCGGACGGGTTCAACACGGCGCTGATGCTCGTCCAGGCGCTGAAGAAGGGCGACTACAACGTCGACAAGATGATCTCGGCGCTCGAGGGCTTCAAGTTCCTCGGCCCGAAGGGCTGGGAGGCGATCCGTCCGCAGGATCATGCGACGCTGCAGCCGATGTTCCGCGTTCAGCTCGTCTCGAAGAACGGACACCTCGTGCCGAAGCTCCTCGGGACGGCGAACTCCTTCCAGACGGCGCCTCCGATCGCGCCGATGAGGGGCTAGGCGCGTAACCGGAGCGAAGGCACGCGCGTGAGCGCATCCCCGATCCTCGCAACGAGGGACCTCGGGCTCGTCATCGGCGGCGCGACGATCGTCGCCGGCGTCGAGCTCGAGGTCCGCGAGGGCGAGCTGCTCGCCGTGATCGGCCCGAACGGCGCGGGCAAGACGACGCTCTTCAACCTCGTCTCCGGGCTGTACTCGCCGACGAGCGGGAGCATCCACCTCGCCGGCCGCGACATCACGAAGGAGCCGCCGTTCCGGCGCACGCGCGCCGGGATCGGCCGCACGTTCCAGGTGTCGAACGTCTTCCCGCTGCTCTCCGCGCACGAGAACGTGCGGCTCGCAGCAGAAGCGTCGCTCGGCGGCACGATGCGCATCTGGCGGCAGGCGACGCGCGTGCGCGAAGCAGTGGACCGCGCGCACTGGGCGCTCGAGCGCGTGGGCCTCGGGGGCCGCGGCCCGGTGCCCGCCGGCCTCCTGTCGCACGGCGACAAGCGGAAGCTCGAGCTCGCGATGGTGCTCGCCGGGAGCTCGCGCGTGATCCTGCTCGACGAGCCGATGGCCGGCGTCTCGATGGAGGACGTCGACGAGCTCGTCGAGCTGATCCGCTCGGTCCACGGCGAAGGGCGCACGGTGCTGATGGTCGAGCACCACATGGAGGTGGTCACGGGCCTCGCGGACCGGATCGCGGTGCTCCACCACGGCGCGCTCCTCGCTGTCGACACGCCTGCGGAGATCATGCGGAACGAGACCGTGCGGCAGGCCTATCTCGGAGAGCCCCTGTGAGTCTCCTGGCCGTCCGCGACCTGCACGTGCACCTCGGCGAGGCGCATGTGCTGCAGGGGATCGAGTTCGACGTGCCGGAGGGCGGCGTCACGGCTCTCCTCGGCAGGAACGGCGTCGGCAAGACGACGACGCTTCGCGCGCTCATGGGGCTCGTCGGTCGCCGCGGCTCGGTGAGGCTCGCCGACGAGGAGATCGTCTCGACGCCGACGCACCGCATCGTGCGGCGCGGCGTCGGCTACGTCCCCGAGGATCGCGAGGTGTTCGCGGGGCTGACCGTCGACGAGAACCTCCGCCTCGCCGAACGCGACGGCGCGGCGCGCTACGAGCTCGTGTACGACCTCTTCCCGGAGCTGAAGCAGCGAGGCAAGCAGCGCGCGGGCACGCTCTCCGGCGGCCAGCAGCAGATGCTCGCGATCGCGCGCGCGCTCCTGAACGACAACCGCGTGCTGCTCGTCGACGAGCCGACGAAGGGCCTCGCGCCTGCGCTCGTGACCGAGGTCGCGGACGCCCTCGCGCGCGTGTCCGAGCTGACGACGGTGCTGCTCGTCGAGCAGAACCTCGGCGTCGTCCAGCGCGTCGCGAACGGCGCGATCGTGCTCGACACGGGCCGGGTGGTCCACGTCGGTCCCGCGAAGGAGCTCCTCGCGAACACGGAGATGGTCCACCGCATGCTCGGGGTGGGGCACGCGTGAGCACGTTCGTCCTGCTCACCGTCACGGGACTCGGCCTCGGCGCGCTCTACTTCCTGATCGCCTCCGGCCTCTCGCTCATCTACGGCCTGATGGGCGTCCTCAACTTCGCGCACGGCGCGTTCATCACCGTCGGCGCGTACTCGATGTGGTTCACCGAATCGAAGCTCGGCGGGGTCGCGGTGCTCCCGAGGTTCCTGATCGGCGCGCTCGTCGGGCTCGTCCTCGGCGGGGTCTTCGCGGCGCTCGTGGAGCTCGTCCTCATCCGGCCGCTCTACGGTCGGCATGTCGACCAGGTGCTCGTGACGGTCGGCCTCGGGCTGGCGACGACCGCGCTCGTCACGGCCATCTGGGGGAACGACGCACGGCCGGTGCCGGCGCCGAGCTGGCTCGGCAACACGACGCATCTCGCCGGCGCGAACATCCCGAACGACCGGTTCGTGCTGATCCTCGCGGCGATCGCCGTCCTCGCCGGCCTCACCGCGTTCCTGAGGCGGACGCGCTACGGCCTGATCATCCGCGCCGGCGTCGAGAACCGCGCGATGGTGACCGCCCTCGGCATCGACGTGCGCCGCGCGTTCACGCTCGTCTTCGCGATCGGCGGCGTCGCGGCCGCGCTCGCGGGCGTCCTCGGAAACGTCTACTTCGCGACCGTCGACCCGAATCAGGGGACGTCGCTGCTGATCTTCGCGTTCATCGTCGTCGTGATCGGCGGCCTCGGCTCGCTGCGCGGCACCGCGGTCGCGGCGGTCGTCGTCGGGCTCGTGCAGCAGTATGCGAACTACTACGCGTCGTCGGGCCTCGGCGACCTCTCGGTCGTCCTCCTGCTCGGCCTCGTGCTGCTCGCGCGTCCCCGCGGTCTTTCCGGGAGCCTCGCGTGAGCCGCGTTCGCGACGTCGCGATCCCGCTCCTCGTGCTCGTCGTGCTCGCGCTCGTGCCGAAGCTCGCGGTCGACCTCCCGTACGTGTTCAAGGACACGCTGAACACGCCGGGCACGCTGCAGCTCCTCGCGCTCTGCCTCGTCTTCGGCGGGCTCGCGCTGACGTACGACCTGCTCTTCGGCTTCACCGGTCTCCTCTCGTTCGGGCACGCGCTCTACTTCGCGGTCGGCGTCTACCTCGTCGCGATCTCGCTCACGCGGTGGGGCTGGAGCTTCTGGGAGGGGATCGCGTTCGCCGCGCTCGTCGGGATCGTCCTGCCGACGATCCTCGGAGCCGTCTCGCTGCGCGTCGGCGGGATCGCGTTCGCGATGGTGACGCTGGCGTTCGCGCAGGCCGGTTCGGTCCTCGCGTTCAAGAACCCCTACAAGTGGACCGGCGGCGAGGAGGGCTTCGCGACCGACTACACGAAGGTGCCGTCCTACTTCGTCGGGATCCTCAACACGAAGAACCTGTACTGGCTCGCGCTCGCGTACGCCGCGGTCGTGTTCGCGATCGTGCGCTGGGCGGTCAGCTCGTCGCCGGGGCACGTGTGGCAGGCGATCCGCGAGAACGAGCTGCGCGTGCAGGTGCTCGGGCTGCGACCGTACGGCTACAAGCTGCTGTGCTTCGTGCTCGCGTCGTTCCTCGCGACGGTCGGCGGGATCGTCTACGTGCTGCTCGAAGGGGGTGCGACGACCGAGGTCACGACGGCGAACTTCACGCTGACGCTCCTCGTCATGGTCGTGATCGGCGGCACCGGGACGCGCTGGGGCGCGGTCGTCGGCGGCGTGCTGTACACGTGGGCGAACCAGCGCCTCGGCGACGCCTCGTCGTCGCACGCCGTGTCGTCGCTGCCGTCCGTGCTGCGGACGCCGCTGCAGCAGCCGCTGTTCGTCCTCGGCGTGATCTTCATCCTCGTCGTGTTCTTCGCACCCGGCGGCCTCGCGCGCGCCGGCCGCCTGAGAAGGGCGCTGAGGCTGTCGTGACGGGGCGTAAGCTCGACGGAGCCCCGCAGGGAGCGCAGGCGCCGGCTTGGCCGGCGCCGGAGCGGGTGCAGATCCGCTGGGAAGAGCGCGGCTCGGGCCACCCGCTGCTCCTGATCCAGGGCCTCGGCTACGCGCGCTGGAGCTGGGAGCCGATCGTCGGGCCGCTCGCCGAGCGCTACCGCGTCCTCTACTTCGACAACCGCGGCATCGGCGAGTCGGACAAGCCGGCAGGCCCGTACACCGCGCGGCAGATGGCCGACGACGCGGTGCAGGTGCTCGACGAGGCCGGCGTCGAGCACGCGCACGTCCTCGGCGCGTCGCTCGGCGGCATGATCGCGCAGGAGCTCGCGGCGTTCGCGCCGGAGCGCGTCGACAAGCTCGTCCTCTGCTGCACGCATCCGGGGCTCGCGCACGGCCTGCCGATGCCGGCGGTGACGGTCGCGCTCTTCCAGGAGGCGGCGACGCTGTCGCCGGACGTCGCGCTCCGGAGGTTCGTCGTCAACGCGCTCGGCGAGGATCCGCCGGCGGGGCTCGTGGAGGAGCTGTACCGGCGGCGCGTCGACAATCCGCTCGATCCCGCGGGCTGGCAGGCGCAGGCCGCCGCGGGGACGACGTTCGCGGGAGTCGACGCGCCGATCGCCAAGGAGACGCTCGTCCTCACCGGCACCGCCGACAACGTCGTCGACCCGGGCAACGCCGACGTGCTCGCCGAGCGGATCCCGGGCGCGCGCGTCGAAAGGCTCCCGGGGCTCGGGCACCTCTTCTTCTGGGAGGACCCCGCGCGAACCGTCAGCATCGTCGAGGAGTTCCTCGGATGAGCAGCCTGCACACGATCGACACGTGGATCACCGAGCGCGCACGACGGACGCCGAATCGCGTCGCGATCGACTACGGCGGCGCGGAGGTGACGTACCGCGAGCTCGACGTGCGGTCGGACGAGCTCGCGCGCGGCCTCCGCCACGGCGAGGTCGTCTCGACGCTCAGCGGCAACTCGCCGGAGCACGTCGCGCTGCTCTTCGCGTGTGCGAAGGCGGGCGCGATCCTGCACCCGATCTCGTGGCGCCTCGCGGCGGCCGAGGTCGCCTACCAGCTCGACGACGCGGGCACTGCCGTCCTCTGGGTCGAGGACGAGCACCGCGCGCTGGCGGATGCTGCGTTGAGCCTCGCGTCGGTGCGCCCGCGCGAGGTGTCCGACACCATCGAGGTGTCTGACACCTCTTCGGACGACGACGACGGCCTGCTTCTCATCTACACCTCCGGCACGACGGGCAGGCCGAAGGGCGCGCTGCTCACCCACGCGAACTGCTTCTGGACGAACGTCTGCTTCGACCTCGCGACCGACGTCTCGAGCTCCGACGTCGTGCTCGCGTTCCTGCCGCAGTTCCACGTCGGCGGGTGGAACGTGCAGCCGCTCCTTGCGTGGTGGAAGGGCGCGAAGGTGATTCTCGAGCGGCAGTTCGAGCCGGGACGCGCGCTCCAGCTGATCGAGGAGAAGCGCGTGACGACGATGATGGGCGTTCCGGCGAACTACCTCTTCATGGCCCAGGATCCGGCGTTCGCAAGCGCCGACCTGTCGTCGCTCCGCGTCGTCGTGCAGGGCGGCGCGCCGATGCCGCTGCCGCTGATCGAGCAGTGGCGCGACCGCGGCGTCGAGATCGTCCAGGGCTACGGCCTCACCGAGGCCTCGCCGAACGTGCTGTGCCTCGCGCCCGAGGACGCGATGCGGAAGATCGGCTCCGCCGGCAAGCCGTACGCGTACGTCGAGTGCCGGATCGGCGAGAGCGGCGAGCTGCTCGTTCGCGGCCCGAACGTGTTCCCGGGCTACTGGCGGAACGAGGAGGCGACGGCGGCGGCGCTGCGCGACGGGTGGCTGCACACGGGCGACATCGTCGAGTGCGACGACGAGGGCTACTACACGATCAAGGGCCGACTCAAGGAGATGTTCATCTCCGGCGGCGAGAACGTGTACCCGGCGGAGATCGAGTCGGTGCTGCACGAGCATCCGCGCGTCACGGACGCAGCAGTCGTCGGCGTCGCCGACGAGAGGTGGGGCGAGGTCGGCGCCGCTTTCGTCGTCGTCGACGGCGCCGTCGCCGAGGACGAGCTGATCGCGTTCTGCCGCGACCGGCTCGCACGGTTCAAGGTGCCGAAGAGCGTCCACTTCGTCGACGTGCTCCCCCGGAACTCGATGGGGAAGATCCAGAAGTCCGAGCTGCAGGTCCCGGTGCGGGCGACGTGAGCGACGTGATCCTCAACGTCGACGGCCGGCCGCTGTCGAAGCGGGGGCTCGACACGAGGCGCCGCCTGCTCGACGCGGCCGAGAAGGTGTTCGGCGCGCTCGGCTACCACGACGCGTCGGTGGTGAAGCTCGCCGAGGAGGCGGGCGTCGCGGCGGGCACGTACTACCTCTACTTCGACTCGAAGAAGGCGATCTTCGACGAGCTCGTCCGCGACCTGAACCGGCGCGTGCGCCACGCGATGAAGGAGGGCTCGTCGAAGGGGAAGACGCGGCTCGAGGCGGAGCTCCTCGGGTTCGACGCGTACTTCCGCTTCACGTCCGACCATCCGGCGCTGTACCGCATCATCCGCCAGGCCGAGTTCGTCTCGCCCGAGATGCTGCACTACCACTACGACCGCCTGTCGGCCGGCTACGTCGAGGCACTGAAGGCGGCCGTCGAGAGCGGCGAGATCGGCAAGCTCGACGCCGAGGTCGCCGCGTGGGCGCTCATGGGGCTCGGCGAGATGGTCGGCATGCGCTGGATCCTCTGGGGCGACGGCGCGCCGCTTCCCGGCCGGGTCTGGGACGAGCTCGAGCGGCTGATCCGCTGCGTCCTCGAGGCGACGGCTTGAGGCGCGTCGGCCTGCTCGCGACCGCTTCGTATCTTCCGGAGCGGTGGATGGCCGCTGCCGAGGTCGCGGAGCGCTCGGGGATCCCGGCGGAGGTGATCGTCGAGAAGTTCGGCCTGCGTGGCAAGCACATCGCGGCGGCCGACGAGCACGTCAGCGACCTGTCGGTCGCGGCGGCCGAGCGCCTGCTCGCGGAGACCGGGACGGATCCTGCGTCGATCGACGTCGTCATGTACTACGGGTCGATGTGGCGCGACTACGCGGTGTGGCAGGCCGCGCCGCACATCGCGTACCGAATCGGCGCGTCGAACGCCTTCGCCGTCGAGTACGCGAACGTGTCGCACGGGACGACGATCGCGCTGCGCGTCGCGCGCGACCTGCTGCGTGCGGAGGCCGAGCTCGAGACGATCCTCGTCGTCGCCGCCTGTCGCGAGTCGTACCTCCTCGACTACACGAACGAGCGCTCGCGCTTCATGTTCAACTTCGGAGACGGCGCGGTGGCCGGCCTCGTCGTCGGCGACGCCGTGCGCAACGAGGTGCTCGGCGCGCACGCGATCACGAACGGCGCGTACTCGCTCCAGGTGAAGGTGCCGGGCGGCGGCTCGCGCGATCCCGACGGCTACCGCTATCTCGACGTCCAGGACCCGGGCGAGATGAAGGGCGGGCTCGACCAGGAGTCGCTGCCGAACTTCGTCGCTGCGGCACGCGGCGCCGTCGAGCGCTCTGGTCTTCGGCTGGAGGACGTCGGATTCGTTTGCCCGCTGCACACCAAGCGCTCGATGTTCGTCGCGTTGCTCGCGGCGCTCGGGATGCGCGAGGATCAGGCGGTGTACCTCGACGACACGGGCCACATGAGCGGCGTCGACCCGCTGCTCGGCCTCGACAGGGCGGTGCGGGACGGACGCGTGCGCGACGGCGACAACGTCCTGCTGCTCTCCGCCGGCACCGGTTATACGTGGGCGGCGACGGTCGTCCGTTGGGGGGAGATCGCATGAACGTCGGAGACGTGTTCGGGCCGTCGACCTGGATCGACGTGCCGCAGGAGAAGATCGACGCCTTCGCCGAGGCGACGGGCGACCACCAGTGGATCCACGTCGATCCGGACCGCGCCCAGGACGGACCCTTCGGCACCACGATCGCGCACGGATACCTGACGCTCTCGCTGCTGCCGGTCGCGTCGTACGAGGTCGTGCCGCGGCAGGGCGGCATGGCGATCAACTACGGGCTCAACAAGGTCCGGTTCCCGTCGCCCGTCCCCGTCGGCTCGCGCGTGCGGGCGACGTTCGAGGTCGTCGGCGTCGAGGAGCACGATTGGGGCGGCCAGGCGACGATGAAGGCGACGGTCGAGCGCGAGGGCGGCGACAAGCCGGTGTGCGTCGCCGAGATCGTGTTCCGCTACTACACGTGAGCGCGCGCGTCGCGCTCGTGACAGGCGCCCGCGGCGGCATCGGCGCGGCGATCGTCGAGCGTCTCGGAGCCGACGGCTGGATCGTGCACGGCGTCGACGTCGAGGACGCGGACCTCACGACCCGGGCGGGGAACCGCAAGGTCGTCGATGCCGCGCTCGCAGCGCACGGCCGCCTCGACGCGATCGTCCCGAACGCCGGTTTCCAGCACGTCGCACCCGTGCGCGATTTCCCGGAGGAGCGCTGGGACGCGCTGGTCGCGCTGCTTCTCACGTCGCCGTTCCTGCTCGCGAAGTACGCGTGGGATGCGCTCGCAGCCTCCGGAGGCGGGCGCGTCTGCGTGATCGCGTCGGCGCATTCGCTGACGGCCTCGCCGAACAAGGCTGCCTACGTCTCCGCGAAGCACGGCGTGCTCGGTCTCGTGAAGACGCTCGCGCTCGAGGGCGCCGACGTCGGCATCGCGGCGACCGCCGTGTGCCCCGCGTTCGTGCGGACGCCGCTCGCCGAGCGCCAGGTGGAGGAGCGGGGGCTCGACGCGGTGATCGAGAAGCACGCGGTCAAGCGCATGCTCGAGCCGGCCGAGGTCGCGGACGTCGTGGCGTTCCTGCTCTCACCGGCCGGCCGCGGGATCACGGGTGTCCCCGTGCCCGTCGATCTAGGCTGGACGGCAGCATGAGCGACCGCATCGCGATCCTCGGCGCCGGCCGCCTCGGCCGCTCGCTGCTGCGCGGCTTCCTGAGCTCCGGGTGGCGCGCTCCGTCCGACCTCGTCGCGACGGGCAGGGACGAGGAGCGGCTGACCGAGCTGCGGGAGAGCTTCGGCGTCGAGACGACGACGGACAACCGCGCGGCGGCTGCCGGGGCGGGCCTCGTGATCCTCTCGGTCAAGCCGCAGGACCTGCAGGGCGTCCTCGACGAGATCGCCCCGGCGGTCGGCGGGCAGACGCTCCTCTCGGTCGCCGCGGGGGTGACGACCGCGGCGATCGAGGCGCACCTGCCGGACGGCGCCCGCGTCGTCCGCGCGATGCCGAACGCGCCTGCACTCGTGCACGAGGGAATCGCGGGGATCGCGGGCGGCGCGCACGCACGGCCCGAGGACATCGACGCGGCGGCGGACGCGCTCGCGCATCTCGGCGCGGTCGTCCGGGTCGCCGAGGCCGATCTCGACGCGGTGACCGCGCTGTCGGGCTCGGGCCCCGCGTACTTCGCGCTGCTCGCCGAGGCGATGATCGAGGCCGGCCTGCTCCTCGGCCTGTCGCGCGAGGTGTCGACGAAGCTCGTCGTCCAGACGATGTTCGGCAGCGCGCTCCTCCTCCGCGACGAGCAGATGCACCCGGTCGAGCTGCGGGAGGCGGTCACCTCGCCCGGCGGCACGACCACCCGCGCGATCCGCGAGCTCGAGCGGTCGGGCGTCCGGGCGGCGTTCCTGAACGCGATCAACGCCGCGACCGAGCGGTCGCGCGAGTTGGCCGATCGCGTCTCGAGCTGAGATTTCTGGATCCAGCGACCTCTCATTTTTGCGGAAAATGCGACCTTTGACCTCGTCGAGGCCGTAATCTAGGATCCGAAAGTCACGTCATCTCGAGGGAGAGTCGAATGGACACACGGACTCGGATCCAGGAGCAGACCCAGCAGCTCGAGGCGCAGTGGGCGGCCGACGAGCGCTGGGTGGGCATCGAACGCCGCTACACCGCCGCCGAGGTGGTGCGGCTGCGCGGCTCGGTCGTCCCGGAGTGCACGCTCGCGCGTCTCGGCGCCGAGCGGCTCTGGCGCCTGCTGACGCAGGGTGGGTACGTCAACGCGCTCGGTGCGCTCACGGGCGGACAGGCCGTGCAGATGGTCAAAGCGGGGTTGAAGGCGATCTACCTGTCGGGGTGGCAGGTCGCCGCCGACGCGAACCTCGCGGGAGCGACCTACCCCGACCAGAGCCTGTACCCGGCGAACTCCGTCCCGCAGGTCGTGCGGCGCCTGAACAACGCGCTCCTCCGCGCGGATCAGATCGACTGGGCGGAGGGGCGGAACGGAACCGACTGGTTCGCGCCGATCGTCGCCGACGCGGAGGCCGGCTTCGGCGGCGCGCTGAACGCGTACGAGCTGATGCGCGGCATGATCGAGGCGGGCGCGGCCGGCGTGCACTTCGAGGACCAGCTCGCAGCCGAGAAGAAGTGCGGCCACCTCGGAGGCAAGGTGCTCGTGCCGACGTCGCAGTTCGTCCGCACCCTGACCGCGGCGAGGCTCGCAGCCGACGTGCTGGGTGTCCCGACGATCCTCGTCGCGCGGACGGACGCGCTCAGCGCGACGCTCCTGACGAGCGACGTCGACGAGGTCGACCAGCGGTTCGTCACCGGCGACCGCACGCCGGAGGGCTTCTACCGCGTCACCGACGGCATCGACGCGGCGATCGCACGTGGGCTCGCCTACGCGCCGTACGCCGACGTCCTGTGGTTCGAGACGTCGACGCCCGACCTCGGCGAGGCCCGCGAGTTCGCGGAGGCGATCCACGAGAAGCACCCGCGCAAGATCCTCGCGTACAACTGCTCGCCGTCGTTCAACTGGCGCAAGGCGCTCGACGACGACACGATCGCGTCGTTCCAGCAGCAGCTCGGGGAGTGGGGGTACCGCTTCCAGTTCATCACGCTCGCCGGGTTCCACTCGCTGAACGCCGGCATGTTCGAGCTGGCGCGCGGCTACCGCGACCGCGGCATGAGCGCGTATGTCGAGCTCCAGCAGCGCGAGTTCGACCTCGAAGGCGAGGGCTACACCGCTACGAAGCACCAGCGAGAGGTCGGTGCGGGATACTTCGACCAGGTGATGCAGGCGGTGTCAGCCGGCGAGAGCTCCACGCTCGCGCTCCACGGGTCGACGGAGGAAGCGCAATTCGCGTAGGCGAAGAGCACGACGTGCTTTCGCGGGAGGCGCTCGGCTTCGTCGACCGCCTCCACCGCGAGCTGAACCCCGAGCGACTGCGCCTGCTCGCCGAGCGCGACGCGCGGCGTGGGCAGCAGCCGCGGTTCGTGCGGGCGCCGGAGGACTTCACGGTCGCCCCGGCGCCCGCCGACCTGCAGGACCGCCGTGTCGAGATCACGGGGCCGGTCGACCGCAAGATGATGATCAACGCGCTCAACTCGGGCGCGAAGGTGTTCATGGCGGACTTCGAGGACGCGAACTCGCCGACGTGGGACAACGTGCGACAGGGCCAGCGCAACGTCTACGACGCCGTTCGCCGGCAGATCGAGCTCGACACGCCGGAGAAGAGCTATCGGCTGAACGAGCAGACGGCGACGCTCGTCATCCGCAACCGCGGCTGGCACATGGTCGAGCGTCACCACGAGGTGGACGGCGAGCCGGTGAGTGCCTCCCTCTTCGACTTCGGCCTCACGGTGTTCAACAACGCGCAGGCGCTGCTCGAGCGCGGCAGCGGACCGTACTTCTACCTCCCGAAGCTCGAGTCGCACGACGAGGCACGGCTGTGGGCGCACGCATTCCGGACTGCCGAGGACGAGCTCGGGCTCGACCGCGGCACGATCAAGTGCACCGTCCTGATCGAGACGATCCTCGCCGCGTTCGAGATGGATGCGATCCTGTACGAGCTGCGCGAGCACTCGTGCGCGCTCAACGCCGGGCGGTGGGACTACATCTTCAGCTGCATCAAGAAGATGGGCGCCGTGCTCCCCGACCGCGCGCAGGTGACGATGACCGTGCCGTTCATGCGCGCCTACACGGAGCTCCTCGTGCAGACCTGCCATGCCCGCGAGGCGCACGCGATCGGCGGCATGGCGGCGTTCATCCCGTCGCGCCGCGACGCGGAGGTGAACGCGGTCGCGCTCGCCAAGGTGACGGAGGACAAGCGCCGCGAGGCCGGCGACGGGTTCGACGGCACCTGGGTTGCGCACCCGGATCTCGTTCCGACTGCGCTCGCGGAGTTCGACGCGGTGCTCGGCGAGCGGCCGAACCAGGTGGAGCGGAAGCGACCGGACGTGAACGTCTCGGAGGCCGACCTCGTGAACTTCGACATCCCCGGCGGCGAGATCACCGACGACGGGCTGCGCGTGAACGTCAGCGTCGGCGTCCGGTACGTGGACGCGTGGCTGCACGGCACCGGCGCGGCGGCGATCGACAACCTGATGGAGGACGCCGCGACCGCCGAGATCTCGCGCGCGCAGGTGTGGTCGTGGGTTCGGTCGGGCCGGTTCGACGAGGCGAGGGTGCGCGAGGAGATCGAGAGGATCGACGCCTCGCAGCAGGCGAAGGAGGTGTTCGCGGACGTCGCGCTGTCGGTGCCGCTGAAGGACTTCCTCACGCTCTCGGCGTACGATCTGCTTCCGTGAGCCTCGAAAGCACGAAGGCCGACGACATCGCGGGGCTGATCGAGGAAGCGATCGTCTCCGGTGAGCTCGCGCCCGGCTCCGTGCTGCGCCAGGAGCAGCTGTCGGACCGGTTCGGCGTGTCGCGGACGCCGGTGCGCGAGGCCCTTCGGCGGCTCGCGGCACTCGGGCTCGTGTCGTTCGAGCCGAACAAGGGTGTGCGCGTGCGGACGCTGTCGCACGACGATCTGCGCGAGGCGTTCATCGTGCGCGCGGAGCTCGAGGCGGTCGTGACGGAGGAGGCGGCGCGGCGGATGACGCCCGACGTGCTCGAGGAGCTCGAGCGGGCGGAGCAGCGGTTCGCGCGGCTGACGCGCGAGGTGCGGTCGCACGATCCGGGTGAGAACCGCCGCGCGCTCATGTCGGAGTGGATGAGCGCGAACCACGCCTTCCACGACGTGCTGTACCGCGTCGCGGCGATGCCGTACGTCGAGTCCGTTGCGAAGGCGGCGCGGCGGACGTTCTCCGGGCCGACGGTGTGGGCGCCGGTCGACGACGAGCTGGAGGCGCTGTACGAGCGGAACCAGGCCGAGCACCGCGCGATCCGCGGCGCGCTCGAAGCGGGCTCGGTCGCCGGCGCGCGCGAGCTCGCGCACGAGCACGTGATGCACAGCTTCGAGCTCCTGACGACGATCCTCGCGCACGTCGGAGCCGACTGGGCACGCACGCGCTGAGGGAGCCGTATCTCGACGATCGGGTTTCGGCCCGAAGCGCTCGCCTGGGCCCGCGTCGGGCGACAGCAGGGGCTACTGCACGAATGCCGTCAGGCGAATCGAGACGAGAATGCCCGGGAGCGCGACACCCAGCTTGGCGACGTAACGAGCCGGTGGTGCGCCGCCGAACCACTTCGCGTATTCCTCGTTCATCGCCGCGAAATCGTCCGGGTCGGCGAGGAGCACTCCGACCTCGACGACATCGTCCAGGGTCGCCCCGCCTGCACGCAGAACAGCCTGGCAGTTCACGAGTGCCTGCCTCGTCTGCTGTTCGATCGTCGGCCCGGCCAAGGCGCCGGTGCTGGCGTCGATTCCGACGAGACCCGACACGTAGATGAATCCGCCGGCTCTGACGGCCTGGCTGTACAGAGGCGACGCGGGGACGTCGGAAGCGGTGACGGGATCGCGCATGCCGCGACACTAGCCGTGACCTCGGCCGGGCCGTGTGCTGCGGACGGTAAGGTCGAAGGCCTGACAGCGGGCGGATCGTCGATTCCGGAGGTGCACGCGCTGCTCGCGACCCTCGTCGCGGCGAAGCCCGGTGGACGCTTCGCAGAGACGGGCACGGCGTACGGCGAGGGAGCGCGAGCGATCGCGGCTGCGATGGACGAGGACTCGACCTTCGTCACCGTCGAGGTCGACTCGTCCAGACACAGGCAAGCTGTCGAGCACCTCGCGGGGACGCGGGCGGAGGTCGTCCTGGGGCGCTGGGAGGACGTACTCCCAGCGCGCGCGCCGTTCGATCTCGTGTTCGCCGACGGGGGAGTACGGGAGGCGGGCGGGATCGGGGTCGTGATCCCACTGGTCGCGCCCGGAGGGTTCCTCGTGAAGGACGACATGTCCCCCGGCAGGCCGATCGAAGGCGACGAGATCCGCGAGGTCATGCTTCGGGATGAGCGCCTGATCGCGGTCGAAGTGATGACGACGGCCACAACCGCGGCGATCGTCGCCGTCCGCCGCAGCCAGGCGGTGTGGTGCCGCTAGGGTCGGTCGATGTCCGATCTCGGGGAGGAGCTCGACAGGCTTGCGGCGGAGACAGGATTCTCGGGCGTCGCCCGGATCGACCGGGGCGGCCGAATCGAGCTCAGGAGGGCGTACGGCCTCGCGCATCGCGGCTTCGAGATCCCGAACGAGCTCGGCACGCGCTTCGGGATCGCGAGCGGAGCAAAGGGCTTCACCGCGCTCGCCGTCGTGAGCCTGATCGAGGAAGGCGTGCTCGAGCTTTCGACGACCGCTCGTTCGGTGCTGGGAGGCGACCTGCCGTCGATCGACGACCGCGTGACCGTCGAGCAACTCCTGGCGCATCGGTCGGGTATCGGCGACTACCTCGACGAGGACGCCGACTGGGAGCCCGAGGATTACGTGCTGCCCGTCCCGGTGCACGAGCTGGCCGCCACCGAGGACTACCTCGCGGTGCTCGACGGCCACGCGAGCAAGTTCCCGCCGGGTGAGCGGTTCGCCTACTGCAACGGCGGCTTCGTCGTGCTCGCGCTCATCGCCGAGCGCACGAGCAGCGTTCCCTTCGACGTGCTGGTTGCGCAGCGCGTCTGCCGACCGGCCGGCCTGAGCGACACGGCGTTCCTGCGCTCCGACGCGCTGCCCGGCCGCACGGCCACGGGGTACGTCGAGGTCGACGGCGAGTGGAGAGCGAACGTCCTCCACCTCCCGGTGCGGGGGAGCGGCGACGGCGGGATCTACTCGACGGCGGCCGACATCAGCCTGCTCTGGCGAGGGCTTTTCGCCGGTCGGATCGTCTCGAAGGAGTGGGCCGCGGAGATGGTGCGCCCCCGGAGCGACGTCCCGGCGAGCGGAAAGCGCTACGGGCTCGGCTTCTGGCTCCATCCGTCGAGCGACGCCGTCATTCTCGAAGGGCGCGACGCAGGAGTGTCGTTCTGGTCCCTGCACGACCCCTCCACGCAGATGACGTGCACCGTGGTCTCGAACACGGCCGGGGGAGCCTGGCCGGTCGCCCGAAAGCTCGAGAGATCAACCTCGAGCTGAACTTGCGTTACGCCGCGACGGCGCGCCCGCACAGGCCGAGCAGCGCGTTCCAGTCCTCGTCGATCTGCCGCTGGATGTAGGCGAGCAGGTCGGCGTTCTCGTCCTTCAGGAGGTGTGCGAAGCGCTTCTGCGTGCGCAGCCACTCCTCGACCGGCACGCGCTCCTTCGGCTCGTACGTCAGCCGGTAGGCGCCGTCGACGACCTCGTACAGCGGCCAGAAGCGCGTCTCGACGGCGGCGTCGAGGATCCGCTTGAACTCGCGCGGCTCGTGGCCCCAGCCGACGGGGCAGTCCGAGAGCACGTTCAGGAACGCCGGGCCGTTCGCGGCGCCCGCGCGCTCCGCCTTCTGCGAGAGGTCCTGCCAGTGCGACGCGGTCGCCTGCGCGACGTACGGCACGTGGTGCGCGATCGCGATCGCCGTCATGTCCTTTCGCTGCTGCAGCTTGCCGAGACCGACCGAGCCGGTCGGCGACGTCGTCGTGGACGCACCGAACGGTGTCGCGCCCGAGCGCTGCACACCGGTGTTCATGTACGCCTCGTTGTCGTAGCAGCAGAAGACGAAGCGATGGCCGCGCTCGAGCGCGCCGGACAGCGCCTGCATGCCGATGTCGTACGTGCCGCCGTCGCCGGCGAACGCGACGAACGTGATCTCCTCGTCGACGACGTGCCGGCGGCGGAGCGCGCGGTACGCGCTCTCGACGCCGCTCGCGACGGCAGCGGTGTTCTCGAAGGCGACGTGCATCCACGGGACGTTCCACGCGGTCGTCGGGAAGCGGGTCGTCGCGACCTCGAGGCAGCCGGTCGCGTTGACGACCACCTTCTTCCCCGGAATCGAGTCGAGCACCGTGCGGACGACGATCGGGATGCCGCACCCCTGACACAGCGAGTGGCCGGCGGCGAGCGGCGGGACGCCGTTCTGGTTGCGAACCATCGTCTTCAGACGCGACATGCGGCACCTCTCAATCCCACGAAGCGCTCGGCGTCGCCCGCGATGATCCGCTCGATGTCCTCGGGATGCAGCTCGCGGCCGCCGAGGCCGAACACGTGCGACCGGATCCGCGCGCCGCTGCCGTACAGCGTCGCGGCGAGCTCCGTGTAGAGAGGAGCCTGCGACCCCGGTGCGTTCGCGCGGTCGAGCACGATCACGTCGTCGACGTGCTCGAGCGCCTCGCGGATCTCGCGCTCAGGGAACGGCCGGTACGACTCGATGCGCAGGATCCCGACGCCGTCGAGCTCGTCGACGACGTCCTTCGCGGTGCCGGCGGTGGAGCCCATGCAGACGAGCGCCGTGTGCGCGCCGTCCAGCCGGTAGCGCTCGACGGTGCGGCCGTCGGCCTCGAGCAGCTCGAGCGCCGCGTCCATCGCGACGACCTGCTGGTGGCGCAGCTCGTAGTAGTAGTCCGGCATCGCGAACGGGCCGTGCGTCGTCGGCCGCGACGTGTCGAGCAGCGAGAACGGGATGCGGTAGTCGCCGACGATCTCGCGCACGCGCTCGTCCGGCAGCAGCTCGACGGGCTCTGCCGAGTGGGTGATCGTGAACCCGTCCTGGCACACGAGCACCGGCAGCAGGACGTCGGGATGCTCGGCGAGCGTGGGGGCGTACACCATCGTGTCGTACGCCTCCTGCGCGTTCTCGACGAAGAGCTGGATCACGCCGGAGTCGCGGATCAGCATCGAGTCCGAGTGGTCGCAGTGGATGTTGATCGGCCCGGAGAGCGCGCGGTTTCCGACCGCCATCACGATCGGTGCGCGCATCGCAGCGGCGATGTAGACGACCTCCGCCATCAGCGCGAGCCCCTGCGAGCTCGTCGCGGTGATCGTGCGCGCGCCCGCGAGCGCCGACCCGATCGCCGCGCTCATCGCCGAGTGCTCGGACTCGACGTTGACGATCTCGGTGTGCGCGCGCCCCTCGGCGTGGAGCTTCGAGAAGACCTGGATGATCGGCGTCTGCGGCGTGATCGGGTAGACCGGGACGACGTCCGGGTCGATCTGCGCCATCGCGTGCGCGACGGCCTCGCCGCCTGTCAGAAGCCGCTTCATTCGGCCACCATCGCGATCGCGCCGGTGGGGCAGACCTCGCTGCAGATCTCGCAGCCCTTGCAGACGTCGAGGTCGAAGCCGCGGAAGCTCGTCCCCTCGAGGACGATCGCCGAGTCGGGGCAGTAGAGCCAGCAGAGGAGGCAGTCGACGCACTTCGCCAGCTCCACCTCCGGCTTGACGCCGGTGCGGTAGGCGCCGGTGCGCGGCCGCAGTGCCTCGTCGCGCTCGACGACGCCGGCGATCGGCAGCTCGTGCCAGGCCTTCAGCTCAGGCATGCGTAACCCTCCTCGACCGCGTGCCGCAGTGCGTGCTCCTCGACCTTCTTCCCGAGCAGCGCGACCGCGGAGTCGGCGACGTCCGCCGCCGGCGGCTCGCCGAGCGCCGCGGCAACCGCGCCCAGCATCGCCACGTTGACGTTCTCCGCCACCGGAACGCAGGCGACGCGGAGGCCGGAGAGCTCCGCAGGCGCCTCCCTCGCGTTCAGGATCACGAGACCGTCGTCCGCGAGGCCGTCGGCGACGTCGTCGTCGTGGACGAGGGACTCGTCCATCACGACGACCACGTCGGGGCTCGTCACGGAGTCGTGGCGCCGGATCGGCTTGTCGTCGATCCGGGTGTAGGCGCGCATGGGTGCGCCGCGGCGCTCGGGGCCGTACTCGGGAAATGCCTGGACGCTCTTGCCGGCGCGCAGCATCGCCTCGGCGAGGAGCTGGGCGGCGGTCTTCGCGCCCTGCCCTGCGCGTGCGTGCCAGCGAACCTCGATCACGAGAGCTCCTCGTGCACCGCTGCGGCGACGCGCTTCGCCACGCGCACCGCCTCGACGACGGTCGCGCCGCCGTTCACGGCGTCGCCTGCGGCGAACACGTGCGGCACGGTCGTGCGCCCGTCCTCGTCGATGCGAATGGTGCCGCCGTCCAGCTCGAGCTCGCCGAAGAGCTGCAGGAACTCGCGCCGCGGCTTCTGGCCGATCGCCTTCACGACGGTGTCCGCGAGCAGGACGAACTCGCTCCCGGGCACCTCGCGCGGCCGGCGGCGGCCGCTCTCGTCGGGCTCGCCGAGCTCCATCCGGAGGACTTCGATCGCCTGCACGCGCTCGTCGCCGAGCAGCCGCACGGGGCTCGCGAGCCATTCGAACCGCACACCTTCGGCGCGCGCGAGCTCGACCTCGTGCGGGTACGCCGGCATCTCGGCCTCCGTGCGCCGGTAGACCATCGTCACGGTCTCCGCGCCGAGGCGCTTCAGCTCGACGGCGCAGTCGATCGCGGTGTTTCCGCCGCCGACCACGACCGCGTGCGCGCCGGGGTCGATGTCCGCGCCGGTCTTCAGCGCGGCGATGAACTCGAGGCTGTTCCAGACGCCGTCGAGATCGTCGCCGGGGTACGAGACGTCGGTGTCGCCGCCCATGCCGACGCCGAGGACGATCGCGTCGGCCGCGTCGCGCAGCTCTGCGAGCAGCGCGTCGTCGACGCGGGTGCGCAGGCGCAGCTTCACGCCGAGCTCGCCGAGCACGCGCACCTCGTCGGGAAGCGGCTCGTTCTGCTGGCGGTACGGCGCGATCCCGTAGCGGACGAGGCCGCCCGGCTCCTCGCGCTCGTCGTAGACGGTGACATCGTGTCCGAGGCTCGCAAGCTCTCCGGCGGCCGCGAGGCCCGCCGGGCCGGCGCCGATCACGGCGACGTGCCTGCCCGTCGACTCGGCGCGCGCGCGGAGCGGGACGAGGTGGTGGTGCGCGTAGTCCATCGCGAACCGCTGCAGGCGCCCGATCGCGATCGCGTCCTTCCCCTCGTGGAGGAGGACGCACTCGCGGGCGCAGAGCTCCTCGACGGGGCAGACGCGCGCGCACGTCCCGCCGAGGACGTTCGACGCGAAGATGATCTGAGCCGCGCGCGCCGGATCGCCGTCCGCGATCGCGGCGACGAAGCTCGGGACGTCGACGTCGGCGGGGCAGCCGTGGATGCAGGGCGCTCCCGCCTCGCCGCCGCACTCGAGGCAGCGATCCGCCTCGAGCACCGCCTCGTCGGCGGAGAGAGCGGCGTGGAGCTCCGCGAACACTGCACCCATGCCTGCAGCGTCGCCATGCGGGGAGGCCGCAGCATCGGATGATTCCCGTACGCCGCGTCCGGAGAATCAGCGACCGCGCTCGAGCAGCACGGCGACGAGCTCGCCGGCGGCGCGCACGTGCGCGGTCATCTCCGCGCGTGCGGCCGCGGCGTCGCGGCGCTCGATCGCCGCGAGGATGCGGTTGTGCTGCTCGACGTTGTCGCCGAGCAGGTGCGAGCTCCGCGACAGCGCGGCCCAGGTCAGGTGCCGCGGGAAGCTCCGGTGGAGATGCGCGATCGCCGCGAGGAGCTGACGGTTCCCGGCGGCGAGCTGGATCACCTCGTGGAAGAGGTTGTTCGCGCGCTCCCATTCGCTCTCGGCCGTCCACGGCGCAGCCGCCTCGCCCGTTCGGCGGCTCTCGATCTCCGACTCGATCGAGTGGCGGAACATCGTCTGTGCGTCGCGCAGCCGCGCGAGCTCGTCGTCGGTGATGTGCGGCGTCGCGAGCTCGGTGGCGAGGCCCTCGAGCTCGCCGCGCACGAGGTACGCCTCCCGCACCTCGCGCGGCGTGGTACCGCGGACGACGGCGCCGCGCCGCGGCTCGAGCACCACGACGCCCGCCGACTGCAGCTTGCGCAGCGCCTCGCGCACCGGCGTGCGGCTCACGCCGAACTCCGCCGCGAGCGTCGCCTGGCGGAGGCGCGCGTCGGACGGGATCTCGCCGCTCAGGATGCGGGCCTGGATCGCCGCCGCGAGGCGGTCGACGAGGTCGTCCGATTGCAGCGTCGAGGTCATGTCGCGACGAGACTGTCCCTGATCAGGCGGACGGCGACGAGCGCGAGGAAGACGGCGAACACGATCCGCAGCACGTGGGCCGGGAGCGCGAGCGCGAGCAGCGCGCCGAGGATCCCGCCGACGGCGCCAAGCGTCCCGAACCGGAGAGCGACGCCGAGGTCGCCGACGCCGCGCCTGCGCAGCACGATGCTCGCGACGATCGCCGTCGGCAGGACGACGAGGAGGGACGTCGCCTCCGCCGCGTGCTGGGACATGCCGACCGCGAGCGTCAGGAACGGGACCATCAGCGTGCCGCCGCCGACGCCGAGGAGCCCGGCCGCCGCGCCCGTCACGACCCCGAACGCAGCGAGCCCGACGAAGAGGAGGATTGCGGCCGTCGTCATGACCGCACCAGCATCAGGATCGCGACGGCGGCGAGGAAGAGCCCGAACACGAGCTTGAGCGGCCGTTCCTCGATCCGCGCGAGCGCTCCGGCGCCGATGCGCGCGCCCGCGATCGAGCCGACGGCGAGCGCGATCGCCGCGAAGGGCCGGATCTGGCCGGCGACGCCGTAGGTGACGACGCTCGCGCAGCTGATCGGGATGATCGCGCCGAGCGAGATCGCGTGCGCGTCCCGCTGGGGGTACGCCGCCCAGAAGACGAGGAGCGGGACCATCACGATCCCGCCGCCGACGCCGAGGAGGCCGGAGAGGAGGCCGCCGGCCAGGCCGATCGCGACGAGGCGCGGCGCGAGGCCGAGCCGGGAGACGGCTGTCGTCGTTGCCGAGGCCACGGTGGATGCGACCTTACCGCCTTTTGCATCCGGTTGACAAGAAACCGTATCCAAAGTAGGTTCGCGTCTTCATCGCTCCACTAGGGGGAACGCCGCATGAAAGGCTCCAGCCGGTTCGTACTCCTCGCGGTCGCCGCGCTTGCGCTCGTCGCGCTCTCGGCGGCCGTCGCGGGCGCCCGGAGCACCGCCAACATCCGCAACGGCGGCACGCTCACGGTCGGCCTCGCCGAGGAGCCCGACGCCCTCGACCCGACGATCGCCCGGACGTTCGTCGGGCGCATCGTCTTCATGTCGATGTGCGAGAAGCTGTACGACCTCGACCCGCACCTGAACATCGTCCCGCAGCTCGCGGCGGCGATGCCCCAGGTGTCGAAGGACAAGCTGACGTACACGATCAAGCTCCGGAAGGGCGTCAAGTTCAACGACGGCACGGCGTTCGACGCCGCGGCCGTGAAGCAGACGCTCGACCGCTATCTCACGTTCACGGGGTCGGTCCGGAAGAGCGAGATCTCGCCGATCGCGTCGGTCGACGCACCGAACGCGACCACCGTCGTGCTGCACCTCTCGGCGCCGTACTCACCCCTGACCGCGCAGCTCGCCGACCGCGCCGGGATGATCCTGTCGCCGAAGGCGCTCTCCTCGGGCGGCAACTTCGCGCAGAACCCGGTGTGCGTCGGGCCGTTCATGTTCAAGGACCGCGTCGCCGGCGATCACATCACGGTCGTCCGTTCGCCGTACTACTACAACAAGGCGAAGGTGCACCTCGACTCGATCGTCTACAGGATCATGACCGACCCGAGCTCGCGCACCCAGGCGCTCCGTGCGGGCGACATCCAGGTCGAGGACCGCGTCCAGTCGACGGACGTGCCGACGCTCAAGAGCACGAGCTCCGTCAGCGTCGCGAAGGCGGTCACGATCGGCTACCAGGGCCTGACGATCAACATCGGGAACAAGAACGGCCTCTTGAAGCCGTACTCGAACGTCGGCTCCGACATCGCACGGTCGCAGTATCTCCGCACCGCGTTCGATCTCGCGCTCGACCGGACGACGATCAACAAGGTCGTCTTCGGCGGCCTGAACCAGCCGGACTGCTACCCGATCGCGCCGGTGAGCCCGTGGTACAAGCCGACGACGAAGGGCCTCGCGTGCAACCTGCACGCGAACGTCAAGGTCGCGAAGCAGCTCGTCAAGGCGTCCGGCATCTCCAACCCGACGGTCAACCTGACGCTCGGCGGCACCGACCCGGTGAACGCGCGCCTCGGCCAGGTGATCCAGTCGATGGAGGCCGCCGTCGGCATCAAGGTCAACGTCAATGCGACGGAGTTCACGACCGCGCTCAACCGTGCGGACGCGGGCAACTTCGACGTGTTCGCGGTCGGCTGGTCGGGTCGCGTCGATCCGGACGGGAACATCTACGGGTTCGTCGCGACGAAGGGGACGCTGAACGACTCGGGCTACTCCGACGCGAAGCTCGACTACATCCTGAACGGCGCGCGCAAGTCGCTGACGACGAAGGCGCGTGACACGCTGTACCGCGCGGCGATGCAGATCATCCATCGCCAGCGGCCGCTCATCTACCTGTACCACCCGGTCAACTACTACGGCATCTCGAAGAAGGTGACGGGCGTCGACATCTACGGCGACGGCCTGATCCGCGCGCAGTTCGCCGGGTTCACCAAGTAGGGGCGGAAGGGCTCGAACGACGACATGGGCGGCTTCCTGCTTCGCAAGGCGGGAGCCGCCCTGGTCGTCGTGTTCCTGTCGAGCATCGTCGTGTTCGTCGGCGTGCGCGCGCTTCCGGGCGACCCCGCGCTCGCGCTCGGCGGCGAGAACCGCGATCCGGCCGTCATGGCGGCGATCCGGCACTCGTACGGGCTCGACCGGCCGCTCCCGGTGCAGTACCTGAAGTGGGCCGGCAAGGCGGTCCGCGGCGACCTCGGCCTCGACGCGCGGCAGCTCTCGGTCGCGCACACGATCGTCACGCGGATCCCGATCACGCTGGAGCTCGCGTTCCTCTCGATCCTCCTCGGCTCGGTGATCGGCGTCGTCGCGGGGGTGATCGCGGCCGTCCGGCGCGGCAAGGCGTCGGATCACACGGCGACGACCTTCGCCCTCGTCGGCCTCTCGCTGCCGCACTTCTGGCTCGGCCTGCTGATGATCATCCTGTTCGCCGTCGACCTGCACTGGCTGCCGGCGACCGGTTACGTCTCGTTCCACGCGCATCCGCTGCAGAACCTCGAGCACATGGTCATGCCGGCGATCGTGCTCGGAACGGGGCTGTCGGCGGTGCTGATGCGGCAGACGCGCTCGTCGATGCTCACGTCCCTGAACGCGGACTACGTGCGGACCGCGCGCGCGAAAGGGCTGCCCGAGATCGTCGTCGTCACGAAGCACGCGCTTCGCAACAGCCTGATCACCGTCACCACCGTCGTCGGGCTGCAGCTGGGCGCCCTGATCTCCGGCGCCGTCATCACCGAGCAGATCTTCGTCATCCCCGGGTTCGGACGTCTCACGCTCGAGGCCGTGAACCAGCGCGACTACACGCTCCTGCAGGGAGTCGTGCTCGTCGCGGCGACCGGCTACGTCGTCGTCAACCTGCTCGTCGACGTCGTGTACTCCCTGCTCAACCCGCGCATCCGCGTCAGCGGGAAGCCGGCGTGAGCTACGTCGACACGACCGCGACGGTGATCAACCCGCGCGCGCGGCGGCGGCGCATCCTGCGACGCCGGTTCCTGCGGCGGCCGCTCGCCGTGATCGGGCTCGTCGTCGCGCTCACCTTCATCGTCGCCGCGATCCTCGCGCCGTGGGTCGCGCCGTACACGGTGCAGCAGTACGACTACAACGCGCTGCTCGCCCATTCGTCGTCCAAGCACATCCTCGGAACCGACGAGCTCGGCCGCGACGTCTTCTCGCGCATCGTCTGGGGCGCGCGCGCGTCGATCGAGGCGGGCGTTCTCGCGACGCTCCTCGCGATGGCGGTCGCCGTTCCGGTCGGCATCGTCGCGGGCTACTACCGCGGCTGGATCGACGCCGCGATCGCGCGTCTGACGGACGTGCTCCTCGCATTCCCGTTCCTGATCGTCGCCGTCGGCCTCGCCGCGATCCTCGGTCCGTCCCTGACGAACGCGACGATCGCGCTCGGGATCGGCGCCGCGCCGGCGCTCATCCGCGTCGCGCGCGGCGAGGCGCTCGCGCTGCGGGAGGAGGACTACGTGCGCGCCGCGATCGCGAACGGCGCGAGCGACGTGCGCATCCTCGTGCGCCACGTGCTGCCGAACATGCTGTCGACGCTGATCGTGCAGGCGACGGTCGCGATCCCGGCCGCGATCATCGGCGAGGCCGTCCTCTCGTTCCTCGGCCTCGGCGTCCAGCCGCCGACGCCGTCGTGGGGCGTCATGCTCGCCGACGCGCAGTCATACCTTTCGCAGGCGCCGCGGCTCGCCGTGTACCCCGGCGTGGCGATCTTCCTCTGCTCGCTCTCGTTCAACCTGCTCGGTGACGGGCTTCGGGACGTCCTCGACCCGCGGACGACGCGGTGAGCCTCCTCGAGGTCGAGAGCCTCTCCGTCCGCTTCGACACCGACGACGGCCAGGTGCACGCCGTCGACGGGCTGTCGCTGACGCTCGGCGAGGGCGAGGTGCTGGGGGTCGTCGGCGAGTCCGGCTGCGGGAAGAGCGTGAGCTTCATGTCGCTCCTCCGCCTGCTGCCGGAGACCGCCTCCGTGTCGGGGTCTGCGCGCTTCGACGGCATCGACCTGCTGAGCGCGTCGCCCTCGCGCCTGCGGGCGATCCGGGGCCGTCAGATCGGGTTCGTGTTCCAGGAGCCGATGACGTCGCTCAACCCGGCGTTCAAGGTCGGAAACCAGATCGGCGAGGTGCTGCGCCGCCACCTCGGCCTGTCACGCGGCGACGCGCGGCGACGCGCGATCGAGCTGCTCGAGCTCGTGCGCATCCCGTCGCCCGAGCGGCGCGTCGACGAGTACCCGCATCAGCTCTCGGGCGGCATGCGCCAGCGCGTCATGATCGCGATGGCAGTGGCGTGCGACCCGAAGATCCTGATCGCCGACGAGCCGACGACGGCGCTCGACGTGACGATCCAGGCCGGGATCCTCGACCTGATGCGCGACATCCGCGAACGGCTCGGGACGGCGATCGTGCTGATCACGCACAACCTCGGGGTCGTCGCCGACGTCGCCGACCGCGTCGTCGTCATGTACGCCGGGCGCAAGGCGGAGGAGGCGCCGGTGCACGAGCTCTTCGCGAGCCCGCAGCACCCGTACACGAACGGCCTCCTCGGCGCCGTGCCCAGGCCGGGCGCCGGTCGCCTGCGCGAGATCCCGGGACGCGTGCCGTCGCTCGCGGAGCTGCCGACCGCGTGCGCGTTCGCGCCGCGGTGCCCACGCGCCGACGCGCGCTCGCGCTCGGAGGTGCCGGAGCTTCGCGAGGTGCGGCCGCAGCACTTCGTGGCCTGCTTCCATCCCGGCCCGGACAGCGAGGAGCAGGTGGCGTGACCGAGCCGACGCTCGAGGTCGTCGACCTCGTCAAGCACTTCCCGGTGCGCGGGCTCGGCGCGCACGGCGTCGTGCACGCGGTCGACGGCGTGTCGTTCTCGGTCGGCCGCGGCGAGATGCTCGGGCTCGTCGGCGAGTCGGGCAGCGGCAAGAGCACCGTGGCGAACTGCGTCATGCGCCTCGTCGAGCCGACGGCCGGAACGGTCCGCCTCGGCGGCACCGACATCACGCACCTCTCGCGCCGGGCGCTCCGCCCGCTGCGCCGCGACATGCACATGGTCTTCCAGGATCCGTACTCGTCGCTCGACCCGCGCATGACGTGCGGGCAGATCGTCGGCGAGCCGCTCGACGTGCAGGGGATCGCGCGCGGGCGTGACCTCGACGAGCGCGTGCGCGACCTGTTCGACCAGGTCGGCCTGCGCGACGAGCTGCGCTTCCGCTACCCCCACGAGCTGTCGGGCGGCCAGCGCCAGCGCGTCGGCCTCGCGCGCGCCCTCGCGGTGTCGCCGAAGCTGCTCGTCGCCGACGAGCCCGTCTCCGCGCTCGACGTCTCGGTGCAGGCGTCGATCCTCAACCTGCTCCGCGACCTCCAGGAGCACCTTGCGTTCTCGTGCCTCTTCATCACGCACGATCTCGCGACGGTGGAGTACCTCTGCGACCGCGTCGCCGTGATGTACCTCGGGAAGATCGTCGAGGTCGCGCCGACGAGCGAGCTGTTCGCGTCGCCGAAGCACCCGTACACGCAGTCGCTGCTCTCCGCCGGCGTCGTCCCCGACCCGACGGTGCAGCGGGCGCGCGCGCGCGTCGTGCTCGAGGGCGACCTGCCGAGCCCGCTCGAGCCGCCGAGCGGCTGCCGCTTCCGCACGCGCTGCCCGCTGGAGCCGCGTTCGGCGCCCGCGTCGACCGAGGAGGAGCCGGCGCTCGAGGAGATCCGCGACGGCCACTTCGTCGCGTGCCACCTGGTGCACCGCGGCGAGACGCCCGACCTCTTCACGCCGTTCGAGGCCGCGCGGTGACGTTCACGACGCGGCCGGAGCTGCGGGGGACGTTCGGCGCGGTCGCGTCGACGCACTGGCTCGCGTCGCAGGCGGGGATGGCGGTGCTCGAACGCGGCGGCAACGCCTTCGACGCGGCGTGCGCGGCGGGGTTCGTCCTGCAGGTGGTCGAGCCGCACCTGAACGGCCCCGGTGGGGACCTGCCGGTCGTCTTCTGGTCGGCCGACGCGGGAAAGCCGCTCGTCCTCTGCGCACAGGGCGTCTCGCCGGCGGCAGCGACGATCGACGAGTACCGCGCGCGCGGGCTCGAGCAGGTTCCGGGGACGGGTCTCCTCGCCGCCTGCGTCCCGGGATCGTTCGGCGGCTGGCTGCTCCTCCTCGAGCAGTTCGGGACGTGGCCGCTCGCCGACGTCCTCGAGTACGCGATCGGCTACGCCGAGCACGGCTACCCGGTGATTCCCGGGATCACGATGACGATCGAGCGCGTCGAGCCGCTCCTCCGCGAGTGGCCGGCTTCGGCGGAGCTGTACCTGCCGGCGCCGCGGCCCGGCTCGACGTTCCGCAACCCGCAGCTCGCGGAGACCTGGCGGCGGCTGCTCCGCGAGTCGGACGGGACCGTCGAGGGCGCGCGCCGCGTGTACTACGAGGGCTTCGTCGCGGAGGAGATCGACCGCTTCTCGCGCGAGCACGGCGGCCTGCTCACCGGCGACGACATGGCGCGCTGGCGCGCGTCCGTGGAGCCGCCCGCGACCTACGACTACCGCGGACTGACCGTCTGCAAGACGGCGGCGTGGGGACAGGGGCCGTCCGGCCTGCAGCAGCTCGCGCTGCTGCAGGGCTTCGACGTCCGCGACCTCTCGGAGGCCGAGCTCGTCCACGTGCTGACGGAGGCGGCGAAGCTCGCGTTCGCCGATCGCGACGCGCTGTACGGCGACGCGCCGGTGCCGCTCGAGCGTCTGCTGTCGGACGAGTACAACGGCGAGCGTCGCGCTCTGATCGTCGAGACGGCGAGCGGCGAGCTCCGCCCGGGCATGGGGCGGCTGCCGTCGCTGCGCGAGGCAGAGCGGCTGCTCGGCGCGGGCGAGCCGACGCGCGGCGACACCGTGCACCTCGACGTCGCCGACCGCTTCGGGAACCTCGTCTCGGCGACACCCAGCGGCGGATGGCTGCAGAGCTCGCCGACGATCCCGGCCCTCGGCTGGCCGCTCGGGACGCGGGCCCAGATGTTCTGGCTGGAGGAGGGGCTGCCGTCGTCGCTCGCCCCCGGCGTCCGACCGCGGACGACGCTCTCGCCCGGGCTCGTCCTGCGCGACGGCGCGCCGTTCCTCGCGTACGGCACGCCCGGCGGCGACCAGCAGGAGCAGTGGGCGCTGCACGCGCTCGTCCGGCACGTCGACCGCGGCCTCGACCTGCAGGCGGCGATCGACGCACCGGAGTGGCACACCGACCACCTGATCGCGTCGTTCGACCCACGCGGCTTCGAGCCGCGGTCGCTGACGGTGGAGTCGCGCTTCGGCGACGTCGTGATCGACGACCTGCGCCGCCGCGGGCACGACGTCACCGTCGCGCCGCCGTGGTCGCTCGGGCGCGTGTCGGCCGTGAAGCTCGAGGACGGGCAGATCGTCGCCGCCGCGAACCCGCGGGGGATGCAGGGCTACGCCGTGTGCCGGTAAGCTGGGCGCATAGTTCCGGCGTAGCCCCCACCTGTCCTTAGGATGGCGCGCGAAATGAGCAGCGCAGGACAGGCCATGCCGCCGAGGTACGACCCGCACGGCGTCGAGCACCGTTGGCAGGAGACGTGGGAGGCCGAGGGCCTCTACGACGCGGATCCGGATCCGTCGCGCACGCCGTACGTCGACTGCCACCCGCCGCCCAACGTGACCGGGCGGCTGCACACGGGGCACGCGCTGAACCTTGCGGTCGGCGACACGCTCATCCGCCGCAAGCGGATGGAGGGCTTCAACGTCCTCTTCCAGCCGGGCTTCGACCATGCCGGCATCGCCACGCAGAACGTGGTCGAGAAGGCGCTCGTCGCGGCAGGGACGACGAGGCAGGCGCTCGGCCGCGAAGCCTTCGTCGACCGCGTGTGGGAGTGGCTGCACGAGTACGGCGGCAAGATCCTCGACGACTTCCGGCGCATGGGCGCGTCGCTCGACTACCGGCGCTCGCGGATGACGATGGACGAGGGCTACAGCCGCGCCGTCCTGCAGTTCTTCGTGCACCTCCACGGTCGCGGCTGGATCTACCGCGCCAACAGGATCATCAACTGGTGCCCGCACCACGAGACGTCGCTGTCGGACCTCGAGCTCGAGCACGAGGACGTCGACGACACGCTCAGCACGATCCGCTATCCGCTCGCCGACGGTGACGGCCACATCGCGATCGCCACGGTGCGACCGGCGACGATCCCGGCCGACGTCGCGGTCGCCGTGCATCCCGACGACGACCGGTACGCGGATCTGATCGGCCGCGAGGTGATCGTGCCGTGGACGGAGAACCGCGTGCCCGTGATCGCCGACGAGCGCGTGGAGCGCGATTTCGGAACCGGCGCGCTCAAGATCACGCCGGCGCACGACCCGACGGACTTCGAGATCGGCCGTGACCACGGCCTGCCGGAGCCGAGCGCGATCGGGCCCGACGGCCTGATGACCGCCGCCGGTCTCGAGGGCCTCACGCAGAAGGAGGCCGAGGAGAAGATCCTCGCGTGGTGCAAGGAGCGCGACCTGCTCGAGAAGCGCGAGCACTATCGACACTCCGTCGCGTTCTGCGCGCGCTGCCACTCGCGGATCGAGCCGCGGATCTCGTTGCAGTGGTGGTGCTCGATGGACGGGATCAAGCAGCGGCCGCTCGAGGCGCTCCGCAACCGCGAGATCGTCTACCACCCCGAGAGCCAGCACCGGTTCGCGATCGACTCGCTCGAGAACGCGCCCGACTGGTGCATCTCCCGGCAGATCTGGTGGGGTCACCAGATCCCGGCGTGGTACTGCCCCGACGGCCACGTGACGGTGCGGCTCGACGAGCCGGGCGCGTGCGCGGAGTGCGGCGCGACGGAGCTCACGCGCGAGACCGACGTGCTCGACACGTGGTTCAGCTCGGCGCTGTGGCCGTTCGCGACGCTCGGCTGGCCGGAGCGGACGCCCGAGCTCGAGCAGTTCTATCCCGGCAACGTGAACACGACGGCGCGCGACATCATCCGCCTCTGGGAGAACCGCATGATCTTCTCCGGGCTCGAGCTGATGGGCGAGAAGCCGTTCGCGGACGTCGTCATCCATCCGACGGTGCTGGCGCCCGACGGCCGCCGCATGTCGAAGTCCCTCGGCAACGGCATCGACGCGTTCGAGGTCCTCGATCGCTACGGCGCCGACGCCACGCGGTACGGGCTGCTGAAGAACTCCCTCACGCAGGACGTGCGGTTCTCGTACGCCGCGATCGAGGAGGGCTCGAAGCTCTCGAACAAGCTCTGGAACGCCGCGCGACTCGTCATCACCGCGTCCGAAGGGGCGGCGCCCGCGAACCGTGCGTCGTCGCTCGAGGAGCGGTGGATCCTCGCGCGCCTCTCGCAGACACAGCGCGCGGTCGAGACGTATCTCGACGAGTTCGACTTCGCGCACACGATGGACGAGCTGTACCACCTCACCTTCGACGACTTCTGCGACTGGTTCCTGGAAGCGGTGAAGGGACGGCTGTACGACGGCGACGCCGACGCGCGTGCGACCGCGACGTACGCCCTCGAGTGGCTGCTGAAGCTCCTGCACCCGGCGATGCCGCACGTCACCGAGGAGATCTGGTCGCACCTGCCGGACCGCGAGACGCGGCTGATGGCCGCGCCGTGGCCGGCGGCGGGCGACGAGTCGGAGGCCGACGCGCTGCAACGCGTGCAGGAGGCCGCGCAGGTCTTCCGCCGCTCGGGCGTGGTGCCCCGGCTCGACGGCGACGAGAAGCGCATCTTCGACGCGGTCGTGAAGCCCGAGCGCGCGCCGCAGAAGGAGAACGGCAACGTCGAGGCGGAGCGCGAGCGGCTGCGCAAGGAGATCGCCCGCGGCGAGAAGATGCTGTCGAACGAGAAGTTCGTCTCGAACGCGCCGGCGGACGTCGTGGCCGGCGAGCGCGAGAAGCTCGAGCGCTACCGGCGCGAGCTCGATGCCATTGGCGGCTGAGCTCCGGGACGGCGACCTGCTCCTCCGCCCGTTCCGAGACGGCGACGACGAGGAGATCGGCGTCGACCTCCGCCTCGAGCCGTTCATGGGGCTGCCGCCGGAAGGTCCGCCGCCGGAGCGCGATCCCGACGCGCCCGCGTGGGCGATCGCCGAGGGCGGACGCGCCGTCGGCCGCATCTGGATGCGCCCGCACCGGCGCCCGTTCGAGGTCGGCTACGCACTGCATCCGGACGCGCGCGGGCGCGGGCTCGCGACGCGCGCGCTCGTCCTCGTCCGCGACTACATGGGGGAGCCGCTCGAGCTCTTCACACACCCGCTCAACACCGCGTCGCAGCGCGTCGCCGAGCGCGCCGGCTTCCGCCGCGACGGCGTCGTCGAGAACTACGCGCGCTTCCGCGACGGCGAGTCGACGGCGCTGAAGTTCGTATGGCCGTGACCTGGCTCGAGTCGCTGTCGCCGTGGCCGAGCGACGGCTTCGGCACGCAGCGCATGCACGCGCTGCTCGAACGTCTCGGCGACCCGCAGCGCTCGTTTCGCTCGGTCCATGTGGTCGGCACGAAGGGCAAGTCGACGGCGACGCGCCGGATCGCGCGCACGATCGGCGGCCCGGCGTACACCTCGCCGCACGTCGCGGGATGGCACGAGCGCCTCGACACCGACGCCGACGGCTTCGAGCGCGCCGTCGCGCGCGTGCGCCCGGCGGCCGAGGAGCTCGGGGCGACGCAGTTCGAGGCCCTGACGGCCGCCGCGTTCCTGGACTTCGCAGAGCGCGGCGCCGCGGTTGCGGCGATCGAGGCGGGGCTCGGCGGCCGTCACGACGCGACCAACGTGATCGACGCGCCGGTCGTGCTGCTGACGAACGTCGGGCTCGAGCACACCGACGTGCTGGGGCAGACGCGCGAGGCGATCGCGCGGGAGAAGCTCGCCGTCGCGGGCCCCGAGGCGACGGTCGTCCTGCCGGACGACGAGTTCGCGCACCTCGTCGAGGGGGACGTCGTGGTCGGCGGCGCGCAGGAGGCGGTCGACGCGTTCCTCGGCGACCACCGCGCGCTGGCGGAGGCGGCGCTCCCGGGCCGGCTCGAGATCCGCGGCCGCGAGATCCGCGACGGCGCACATACCCCCGACGCCGTCGACTGGCTCGTGGAGCGGCTTCCGGGCCCGCACGACTACGTCCTCGTCGCGTCGATCCTCGCCGACAAGGACGCCCCGGCGATCCTCGACCGCCTCGCCCCCGTCGGCCGCACCCTCGTCGCGACCGCCTCCTCGAACCCCCGCGCGCTCCCCGCGGAGCGGGTGGCGGAGCTCGCCCGCAGCCGGTTCGAACGCGTCGAGATCCGCCCCGACCCGGTCGAGGCGCTCGCCACCGGCCGGAGCCTCGGCGACCGCGTCCTCGTCACCGGGTCGCTGTACCTGCTTGCCGATCTCGCGGCGGCGGAGTGAAATCCGTACCATGACGCGCGCCCGTGAACGCATCAGCGTGTTCCTCTTCGCCCTCGCCCTCCTCGTGCTCTTCATCGGGCTGGCGTTTGCTGCGGGCTACGGACTAGGAAGAATCCTCCTGTGATCGCGTCCACCTTCAGCGGCGTCCACGACTTCTTCCACTCGTCGACCTGGTACGTGATCCGGAACCTCGCGATCTTCTTCGTGATCGTCTTCTGGATCGCGAGCGTGTACTGGGTCTACAAGGACGCGCGGCGCCGGATCGAGGACCCCCTGATCGTGTGGGTCGTGACGGCCGTCGGCGTCGTGCCGTTCATCGGCCCGCTGATCTACATGCTGTTCCGCCCGCCGGAGTACCTCGACGACGTCCGGGAGCGCGAGCTCGAGATCAAGGCGATGGAGAAGCGGCTCGGCGGGCGTGACCTCCACTGTCCGGTGTGCCGCGCCGAGGTGGACGAGGACTTCCTCATCTGTCCGGTGTGCACGACGAAGCTGCGCCAGGCATGCACGAACTGCCAGCGTCCGCTCGAGGCGCTTTGGCAGGTGTGCCCGTACTGCGAGACGCCGATCGACCACGACGACGACGCCCCGATCGCGCTGACCGAGCGCAAGCAGCGGCCGCCGCGCTCGCGGCGTTCTCGCTAGTCTCCGCGCCCGCATGGCCGTCGAACGGACACTGATCCTCGCGAAGCCGGACGCCGTCGAGAGGAGCCTCGCCGGCGAGATCCTCGCCGCATTCGAGCGCCGCGGGCTGAAGCTGCGCGCCGCGCGCCTCGTCACGGCGAGCCGCGAGCTCGGCGAGACCCACTACGCCGAGCACAAGGAGAAGCCGTTCTTCGGCGAGCTCGTCGACTTCATCACGTCGGGGCCGACGCTCGCGTTCGTGCTCGAGGGCGAGGGCGCGATCTCCACGTGCCGCGTCACGATCGGCGCGACGAACCCCGCCGAGGCGGCGCCCGGCTCGCTCCGCGGCCGCTACGCCCTCGCGATGCCGAACAACCTCGTCCACGGGTCCGACTCCCCCGAGTCGGCCGAGCGCGAGATCGGGATCTGGTTCCCCGATGGGCTGGCGTAGCGACGCCGAGCGCAACGCAGCGAACTGGACCGAAGCGAACCGCGACTACACCGACGAGAACGCGGAGAGCAACTGGGCTCTCGACGAGATCTCGTGGGGCATCTGGGGCGTCGACGAGTCCGAGCTGAACGTCCTCGGCGACGTTGCCGGCCTCGACGTGGTCGAGCTCGGCTGCGGCACCGCGTACTTCTCGGCGTGGCTTGCGAAGAAGGGCGCGCGTCCCGTCGGCGTCGACGTCACGGCGGCGCAGCTCGCCACTGCGAAGCGCATGCAGGCGAAGACCGGGATCGAGTTCCCGCTCGTCGAGGCCGACGCCGGCGCGACGGGCCTCCCCGACGCGAGCTTCGACCTCGTCGTCTCCGAGTACGGCGCGTCGATCTGGGTCGACCCGTACCGCTGGATCCCGGAGGCGGCGCGCCTGCTGCGGCCGGGCGGACGGCTCGCGTTCCTCGGCAACTCGCCCCTCGTCATCCTCTGCTCGGAGGACGAGGGCGCGGCGACCGAGACGCTGCAGCGGCCGCTGTTCGGGATGCACCGCTACGAATGGACCGGCGAGACGGGCGTCGAGTTCCACCTCCCGCACGGCAAGTGGATCGACCTGCTGCGCGAGACCGGGTTCGAGGTCGAGCGCCTGATCGAGGTTCAGGCGCCGGCCGACGCGGAGACGCACGAGTACTACACGTACGTCACCGCCGAGTGGGCGAAGCAGTGGCCGTGCGAGGACATATGGGTCGCGCGCCTGTCCCGCCGCTGATCCTGGCGTCGACGTCGCCGCAGCGGCGCGCGATCCTCGAGCAGCTCCGCATCCCGTTCGACGTCGTGCCGCCGTCGTTCGAGGAGGTCGACGGGACCTCGCCGCTCGACCGCGCGGCGGGCAAGGCGCGTTCCGTCGACGGCGGCGACCGGCCGGTGCTCGGCGTCGACACGGAGGTGCTGCTCGACGGGCGGCTGCTCGGCAAGCCGGGCGACGAGACCGAGGCGGAGGCGATGCTCGAGTCGCTCGCCGGCCGCAGCCACGACGTCGTCTCCGGGCTGTGCCTGCGCACGCCGGCGTGGGAGGAGCTGCACGAGGAGACGACCGTCGTCACGTTCCGCGAGCTGACGCCGCGCGACCTCGCGCACTACGTCGCGTCGCGCGAATGGGAGAGCCGCGCGGGCGGGTACGCGATCCAGGGGCTCGGCGCGAGCCTCGTCGAGCGCGTCGACGGCGACTTCCTCAACGTCGTCGGCCTCCCGGGGTCGCTGCTCGTGCGGCTGCTTGCGACGCGCTTCGCCGGCGTGTACGGCTTCGGCTAGATGCGGTTCGGCCTCCAGCTGTGCACCCTCGGCGCGTTCGCCGACCCACGCGAGACGATGCGCGTCGCGGTCGCAGCGGAGGAGGCCGGGTGGGAGGCGCTCCTCGTCTGGGACCACCTCGCGTGGGCGTCGATGGGTGCGCCGTCGGCCGACCCGTGGGTGACGCTCGGCGCGTGCGCGGCGGTCACGTCGAGACTCTTGCTCGGGACGGCGGTGACGCCGCTGCCGCGCCGGCGTCCGCAGATGGTCGCGCAGCAACTCGCGACGCTCTCGCTCGCGAGCGGCGGGCGCGTGATCTTCGCCGCGGGGAACGGCGTGCGCGCAGAGCTCGAGGCGTTCGGCGAGGAGGGCGGCGACCGCCGGCGCGGTGAGCTCCTCGAGGAGGGGCTGGAGGTCGTGTCGCGGCTCCTCGCAGGGGAGCGCGTCGAGCATCGCGGCGCGCACTACACCGTCTGCGGCGTGACGCTCGCGCCGCTGCCCGTCGCGCGCATCCCGATCTGGGTCGGCGGCAACTCGCCGGCGGCGCTGCGGCGGGCGGCGCGCTACGACGGCTGGATCGCCGACAGCTCGGACCGCGAGCGCAACCTCTTCACGCCGGACGAGATCGCGAAGCGGAAGGCGCCGGGCGGGATCGGCGACGTCGCGTACATCGGCTACGCCGCGCAGGCCGATCTCGCTGCGTACGCCGCGGCCGGTGTGACGTGGTGGATCGAGAACGTGTGGGGCGAGCCGCGTGACGTGCTCGCGCGCGTGAGCGCGGGCCCGTGACCCGCGTCCACGAGGACGAGCTCGACGTCGACGAGCAGCTCGTCCGCGCGCTTCTGCGCGAGCAGTTCCCGCGCTGGGCGGAGCTGCCGCTCGAGCGCGCGGGGGACGGGACGGTTCACGTCATCTACCGCCTCGGCGCCGAGCTGTCGGTCCGCCTGCCGCGCCGCGCCCCGAGCGACGGCGTCGAGGAGCGTGTGCTGCCGGTCGTGGCGCCGCACGTGCCGGTCGAGGTGCCGCGACCGGTCGCGCGCGGCCGGCCCGGCGCCGGCTATCCGTGGGAGTGGGCGGTGCACACGTGGCTCGACGGCGAGCTTCCCGACGTCCCGGTCGCGGCCGACGACGTCGGCGCGCTGCTCCTCGCGCTCCAGCGGATCGACGCGGACGGGCCGGAGCCGGTCGGCGGGCGCGGCAAGCCCCTGCGCGAACGCGACCGGTACGTCCGGGCCGCGCTCGAGCGGGTCGACGCGCCCGGCGCGCTCGAGCTGTGGGAGGCGGCGATGGAGGCGCCGGAGTGGGACCGGCCGCCCGTGTGGGTCCACTGCGACCTCGACCGGCGGAACGTCGTCGTCCGCGACGGCCGGCTCACCGGCGTTCTCGACTGGGGCAGTGCCGGGATCGGCGACCCTGCGGTCGACGTCCAGGCCGTATGGAAGCTCGTCGCGCGCGACGAGCACGAGCGGTTCCGCGAGTTGCTCGCGGTCGACGACGACACGTGGCTGCGCGCCAAGGGGTGGTGCGTGTCGCAGGCGCTGATCGCCCTCGGCTACTACACGCCTGAGACGAACCCACCGATCTTCCACGAGGCGACGCGGTGGTTGGGCGAAGTGCTCGCAGGCTAGAGTGGCCGAGCGATGGGCGTCTTCAACTACCTCACCGGCTTCGGCGGCCGCGACATGGCGGTCGACCTCGGCACCGCGAACACGCTCGTCTACGTCCGCGGGCGCGGGATCGTGCTCTCGGAGCCGTCCGTCGTCGCGATCGACCAGCGCTCCGGCGACGTGCACGCCGTCGGGCTCGAGGCGAAGCGCATGCTCGGCCGTACGCCGGGGACGATCAGCGCGATCCGCCCGCTGAAGGACGGCGTGATCGCCGACTTCGACGTGACCGAGCAGATGCTCCGTCACTTCATCCAGAAGGTGCACCAGCATCGCTTCGCGCATCCGCGCGTCGTCGTCTGCGTCCCCTCGGGAGTGACCGGCGTCGAGAAGCGCGCCGTCGAAGAGGCGACCCTCAACGCCGGTGCGCGGAAGGCGTACCTCATCGAGGAGCCGATGGCCGCCGCGATCGGCGCCGGCCTTCCCGTCGCCGAGCCGACCGGGAACATGATCGTGGACATCGGCGGCGGCACCACGGAGGTCGCGGTCATCTCGCTCGGCGGGATCGTCGTCTCGCAGTCGCTGCGCGTCGGCGGCGACGAGATGGACGAGGCGATCATCAATCACATCAAGCGCGAGTACAAGCTGCTGATCGGCCAGCAGACCGCCGAGGAGATCAAGCTCGAGGTCGGGTCCGCGCACGCCATGAAGGAAGAGGTGCAGGCGGAGGTGCGCGGCCGCGACATGCTGACCGGCCTGCCGAAGACGGTGATCCTCTCGAGCGAAGAGGTGCGGCACGCGCTCGAGGAGCCCGTCAACCAGATCATCGACGCGATCAAGTCGACGCTCGACAAGACGCCCCCCGAGCTCGCCGCGGACATCATGGATCGCGGCATCGTCCTCGCCGGCGGCGGCGCGCTCCTGCAGGGCCTCGACGAGCGGCTGCGCCACGAGACGCACATGCCCGTGCACCTCGCCGAGTCGCCGCTCACGTGCGTGGCGGTCGGGTCCGGCCGCAGCCTCGAGGAGTTCGACGCGATCCACCGCAGCGCGCGTGCGCGCTCGCGCAACGGCCGCGGGCGGTGATCGCGGAGATCGACGCCCGCACGGCGTCGGACGAGGACCTCCGCCCGTTCTGGGAGGTCGAGGCGGCCTGCCACGACGAGACGAATCCCGGCGAGCCGCTACGGAGCCTCGAGGAGGTGCTCGCGTTCCTTCGCTTTCAGCCGCCGACGCACACGAGCTGCCATTGGGTCGCGGGCGGCGGCTTCGCCGGCCTCTACGTGCACGGGCCGACGGCGGCCTTCGTCCACCTGCTGGTCGACCCGGCGCACCGGCGCCGCGGCCTCGGCGCCGCGCTCGCGGACGCGGTGCTCGCCCGCTGCCGCGAGCTCGGCGTTCGGGCGCTTCACGGCCATCACACTTCGGAGGCGGGCGCGGCGTTCGCTCGACGCTTCGGCGCCGTCGACGGACAGCGCATCGTGCGCTCGCTGCTCCCGTTGCGCGACGCCGAGCTGCCCGAGCCGCGCGTGCCCGACGGCTGGTCGCTCGCGACGTGGCTCGGCCGCGTCCCCGACGCGCAGCTCGACGCGCTCGTCCGCGCACGTGGCGCGATGGACGACGCGCCCGCCCCCGACGCGCTCGACTTCCCGACGTGGACGGCGGAGAAGCAGCGTGCGTCGGAGGAGTCGCTGCGGCAGCGCGACCGCGAGATGCGCGTGACGGTCGCCGTGCGCGACGACGGCGAGGTCGGTGCGTTCACGGAGCTGCGTGTCTCGCGCGGCTCGACGCTCGGGTTCACCGACGACACAGGGACGCGTACCGAGTTCCGCGGCCGCGGCCTCGCGCGCGCCGTGAAGATCGAGTCGCTCCGCCGGCTGCGCGACGATCATCCCGAGATCGACGTCGTGTGCACCGACAACGCCGAGGAGAACGTCGCGATGCGTCACATCAACGAGTCCGTCGGGTTCCGCCCGTCGATCGTCGAGACGACGGCGACGCTGGCGCTGTGATCGAGACGGAGCGGCTGACACTACGACGTGGTGGGGCCGCGGGCTCGCGACCGAGGCCGGCGCGGCGTGCGTCGATGCGCAAGCTCGGCTTCGCGTTGCACGCGCAGGTTCCGAGCGAGTTGGGACTGCTCTGGGTGCACAAGCTCGATCGGTAGGGTGGACGATCGTGCGTCCGGAACCGAACCGCTGGCTCGTTCTCGTCATCGTCTGCGTCGCGCAGTTCATGGTGATCCTCGACGCGACCGTCGTGAACGTCGCCCTGCCGTCGATCCAGAAGGATCTCGGGTTCAGCTACTCGAGCCTGCAGTGGATCGTGAACGGCTACACCCTCGTGTTCGGGGGGTTCCTGCTGCTCGGCGGCCGCGCGTCCGACCTGCTCGGCCGGCAACGCCTCTTCATCGCCGGCGTCGTCATCTTCACCGTCGCGTCCGCGATCAACGGCGTCGCCAACTCGTCGAACCTGTTGATCGCCGGCCGCGCGCTGCAGGGCCTCGGGGGTGCGCTCGTCTCGCCCGCCGCGCTCTCGATCGTCACGACGACGTTCGAGGAGGGACGCGACCGCACGCGCGCGCTCGGCGTGTGGAGCGCAATCGCCGCGGGCGGTGCAGCCGTCGGCCTCGTCCTCGGCGGCGTGCTGACCGAGTACCTGTCGTGGCGGTGGGTGTTCTTCGTCAACCTTCCCGTCGGCGTGATCGCGACGCTGCTCGCGCTGCGGTTCGTGCCGAACTCGCGGCCCGAGGAGCGCCCGGCGACGTACGACGCGGCGGGCGCGGTCACGATCACCGCGGGCCTGCTCGTGCTCGTCTACGCGATCGTCAAGGCGCAGACGTACGGGTGGGGCTCGGCGAAGACGATCGGGCTCTTCGCGGTCGCCGTCGTCCTGCACGTCGTCTTCGTCCTGATCGAGCTGCGGTCGAAGGCGCCGCTCGTACGGCTCGGCATCTTCCGCATGCGTTCGCTGACAGGCTCGAACGGCGCGATGCTGATGGTCGCCTCCGGCCTGTTCGCGATGTTCTACTTCGCGTCGCTGTACCTGCAGCAGATCCTCTTCTACAAGCCGGTGAAGGCGGGGCTCGCCTTCGTCCCGTTCTCGCTCGGCATCGTCGTGGGCGCGGGACTGTCGCAGGCGCTGATCAAGAAGATCGGCGTGCGCGCCGTCACGTTCATCGGAATGGCGATGGGTGTCGCCGGGCTCCTCTACTTTGCGCGGCTGCCCGTGCACGGCACGTACGTCAAGGACGTGCTGCCCACGATCGCCGTCGTCTCCGTGGGAATGGGGCTCACCTTCGTCCCGCTGACGCTGCTCGCGACGACGAACGTCGCCGCCGAGGACGCGGGGCTCGCCTCGGGGATCCTGAACACGTCGCAGCAGGTCGGCGGTGCGCTCGGGCTCGCGATCCTCTCGACCCTCGCAGCATCGCGAACGAGCCACCTGCTGAACCACGGTGTGACGTCGGTCGCCGTGCGCGCCTCGGCGCAGACGAGTGGGTTCCACGTGGCGTTCGCCGTCGGCGCCGCGTTCCTCGCCGCGGCGGCGATCGTGCTCGCGGTGACGGTGCGAAAGGGCGATGCCGAGGCGATCGACGCCGGGCACGTCACGATGCCCGCCGCGTAGGCCGTTCACGAACACCCGCTAGGCTGTCCCCCACGTGCCACGCAACCGGACCGTCCGCCTCGCGGTCCTGGGCTCGTCCGTCCAGCGCGCCGCCCCTTCCGGGTACCCCTCGAGCCGCTCCAGCGCCCTCAAGCGCCGGATCGTCGTGGGGCTTCTCGTGCTGGCCTCGCTCGTCCTGATCACCGTCTCGTTCCGCTCGAGCGCGCTCGACGGCGTCCAGGGGACGGGCGCGACGATCCTGAAGCCGTTCGAGGTCGCGGCAGACCGCGTCACCCGCCCGTTCCGCGACACCGTCGGCTGGTTCCGCGGGCTCGTGAACGCGAAGAACGAGAACAAGAAGCTGCGCGCCGAGAACGAGCGGCTGCGCCGGCAGGTGATCCTCGACGAGTCGGCGGTGCAGCAGAACGTCGAGCTGCAGAAGCAGCTCAACTTCCACGGCCCGCCGTCCGTAGCCGACTTCGGCAAGATCCACGCCGCGGTCCTCGTGAACCCGCAGGGCGTGATCGGCGACAGCGTGACGATCGGCGCCGGGTCGAGCGACGGCGTCACGCAGGGGAGCGTCGTCGTCGAGCCGACCGGCGGCCCGGACGGGGTCGGCGCGCTCGTCGGCACCGTCGACAAGGTGACGTCGCACGCGTCGCGCGTGATGCTGCTCACCGACAGCGAGAGCGGCGTCACCGCGACCGACCTCACCGACCCGAAGGTCGTCGGCACGATCCGCCGCGGCGGCGGTGGCGGCAACGTGCTCGTGCTCGACCGCGTGCCGAAGGAGCCGACGGTTCGCGTCGGCGACACGATCATCACGGCGGGCACGCTCGGCGAGGGCCCGCTCAAGTCGAAGTTCCCGCGCGGGATCGCGATCGGGTCGGTGTCGAGCCAGTCGAACACCGACGTCGACCTCTTCCAGAACATCCAGGTGAAGCCGCTCGTCGACTTCTCCGCGATCCAGTCCGTGATCGTCCTCGTCCCGAAGCGCTGATGGACGCGCTGAAGGCCGCGATCGTCCTGTTCGTCTGCGCGCTGCTGCAGCTCTCCGTGCTGACGGAGTACAGCGTGTTCCGCACGGCGAGCATCGTCGTCGTCGCCCTGCTGTCGATCGCTCTCCTACGCGGCTCGGTCTTCGGCGCGGTCGCCGGCTTCACCGTCGGGCTGCTGCTCGACACGGCGACGCTCGGCACGCTCGGCGTCACGTCGCTGCTCCTGACGGTCGGCGGCTTCTGGATCGGGCGGTACGGCGAGACGACCGCGCGCGACCGCTTCCACGCGCCGTTCGTGTCGGTCGCCGTCGTCACCGTTCTCTTCGTCTTCGGGCAGCTGCTGCTGCAGTTCATGCTCGGCGAGCCGGCGCCCGCCGCGCTCGCGGTCCGTGGGCTGCCCGGCGCGCTGCTCCTCAACCTGCTGCTGACGCTGCCGGTGTACGCGCTCGTGCGCCGTCTGTTCCCGCCGCTCGAGCTCGGCGACCGCGTGCGCGAGGTGCGCCTCCTTGGCTGACGCGGGCCCGAGCCGCCGCTTCCTGCCCGGCGACCCGCGCGTCGCCGAGCCCTATCGCCTGACGCCGCAGCTCGCACTGCGCGTCGCGGTGCTCGGCTTCTTCGCGCTTGCGCTCTTCAGCGTGCTCTTCCTGCGCCTCTGGGCGCTGCAGGTGCTCGCCGGCGACAAGTACCTCGCGCAGGCGAACGACAACCGCGTGCGCACGCTTCGCCTCGAGGCGCCGCGCGGCGCGATCGTCGACCGCAACGGGCTCGTCGTCGTGCGCAACACGCCGGGCACGCGCCTCGAGCTGTGGCTGTCGGACATGCCGAAGACGTGGAACGCTCGGCTGGCGGAGTTGCGCCACATCGCGCAGATCACGGGCATCCCGACGCGCAGGATCCTCGCCGAGATCAAGAAGCACGGCGAGGACCCGTTGACGCCCGTCGTCGTGCAGCGCGGGCTCAAGCAGGATCAGATCCTCTATCTCCAGGAGAACCAGCCGCAGTTCCCGGGCGTCCATCTCGGCGAGAGCTACCTGCGCCAGTACCCGTACCAGTCGCTCCTCGCGCAGGTGCTCGGGTACGTCTCGGCGATCAGCCCCGAGGAGTACAAGGCGCTGAAGAAGAACGGCTACCAGCCGACCGACCAGATCGGCCAGAGCGGGATCGAGGCGTCGTACGACACGTACCTCCGCGGGCGCGACGGGAAGGCGCAGCTGACGGTCGACTCGCGCGGGCGCCCGAAGGGCGCGGCGACCGTGCAGGTGAGCCCGGCCTCCGGGCAGCAGCTCCGCCTGACGATCGACATCAACCTGCAGCGCGCCGCCGAGCGCGCGCTCACGTACGGCATCAACCTCGCGCGCACCGGCTCCGAAGGCGCGTACGCCGACGGCGGCGCGATCGTCGCGATCGACCCGCGCGACGGGTCCGTGCTCGCCATGGCGTCGAACCCGACGTACAAGCCGTCGGTGTTCGTGCAGCGCGACCCCGCGAAGCTGAACGCGGTGATCGGGCCGAAGGCGGCGGCGAACAACTTCCCGGCGTTCAACCGGACGATCCAGGTCGGGTACCCGCCGGGATCGACGTTCAAGCCGGTGACGGCGCTCGCCGCGCTGATGGAGCCGGGCCCGAGCGGCACGGGGCGCATGCTGACGCCGTACACGATCCTCCCGTGCACGCCCGACTACAAGGCGTACGGCCAGGTCTTCAACAACTGGACGCCGCTGATCGACCAGGGCATGGACCTGCGCACCGCGCTCGCGGAGTCGTGCGACACGTTCTTCTACCGGCTCGGCGACGAGTTCTACGCGCTGCCGCCGAACCGCGGACATCCGCTGCAGTCGTGGGCGAACCGCTTCGGGCTCGGCGAGCCGACGGGGATCGACGTCGCCGGCGAGACGACCGGGCTCATCCCGACGCCGGAGTGGCGCCGCAAGGCGTTCTCCGGCAAGCAGTACGGCGAGCTCGACCGCACGTGGAAGCCGGGCTACTCGATCCAGCTCGCGATCGGCCAGGGCGACGTCCTCGTCACGCCGCTGCAGATGGCGCGCTTCTACGCGCTGATCGCGAACGGCGGCAAGCTCGTGACGCCGCACATCGGCGCGGACGTCGAGCTGCCGGGGAACAGGAGCCAGCCGCTGCGCGTGCTGCGCCGCTTCGGCGCGCAGCCGCCGCAGCCGGTGAGCATCGATCCGACGGCGCTCCAGTACGTCCGGCTCGGGCTCGAGGAGGCGACCCACTCGCCGCTCGGCACGTCCTCCGGCGTCTTCGGGAACTTCAAGGTCGACATCGCCGGCAAGACCGGCTCGGCGGAGAAGTTCGTGCACGTGCGGGGCCTGCCGAACGCGGTGAAGCTCAACCAGTCGTGGTGGTGCGGGTACGGCCCCTTCGACGCGCCGACGATCGTCGTCTGCGCCGTGATCGAGAACGGCGGCCACGGCGGGTCGGCGGCCGCACCGGCCGCGCTCAAGGTGTTCGAGCAGTACTTCGGCAAGCAGGCGTCCGCGACGTTGAAGGCTTCCGACTGATGGCGATCGAAGCGGTCGACACGCGGCGCGGCCTGCGCTCGCGGCGCGAGCCGGAGGTGGCGGGAATCGCGGGCGCGCTGCGGCGGCTCGACTGGGTGCTGCTCGCCGCGCTCGGTGCGACCGTCGCCTACGGTCTGTGGGCGATCGACGGGATCACCTCGCGCGACCCCGGCGGCTCCGCGCTCTCGCGCCAGGGCCTGTACGCGTTCGCCGGCGTCGTCGTGTTCCTCGTCGCCCTCCTCGTCGATCCCGACAACTACCGCCGGCTCTACCGCCCGATCTACTTCGGGACGGTCGGCGTGATGGTGCTCGTGCTCCTGATGGGTGCGGCGACGCGCGGCTCGCGGCGCTGGATCGACGTGGGCTTCTTCACGTTCCAGCCGTCCGAGTTCGGCAAGGTGCTCTTCGTCCTCGTGCTCGCCGGCCTCGTCGCCGCGCGGCGCAACGCGATCGGCTCGCCGCGCACGCCGCTCGAGGTGATCGGGTACGCGCTCGTCCCGATCCTGCTCGTGTTCGTGCAGCCCGACTTCGGCACGGCGCTCGTGTACCTGTCGGCGCTCGGCGCGGTCCTCTTCGTCGCCGGCGTGCGCTGGTCGCACCTCGCGATCCTCGCGACGGTCGCGGTCGCCGGCGCGCTCGCGATTCTCTGGCTCCTGCCCGCCGCCGGCGTCAACGTCCTCAAGCCGTACCAGGCGCAGCGGCTCACCGGTTTCACGCACCCGGCGAACGACCCGCGCGGCGCGACGTACAACCTGCGGCAGTCGATCATCGCGGTCGGTGCCGGCGGCCTGCGCGGGCGCGGCGTGATCGGCGCGACGCAGACGGGTCTCGACTACCTCCCGGAGCACTCGACCGACTTCGCTTTCGCGTCGCTCGCCGAGGAGCGCGGGTTCTTCGGCGCGTCGATCCTGCTGCTGCTCTATCTGCTGATCGTGTGGCGCGCGCTGAAGATCGTCGCGAGCGCGCGCGACCTCTACTGCGCGGTGGTCGCGGGCGGGATCGCGTTCATGTTCATGTTCCAGGTGTTCGTGAACAGCGCGATGACGATGGGAGCGGCTCCGATCACCGGCATCCCCTTGCCGTTCGTCTCGGTCGGAGGCTCGTCGCTGCTCACGAACTTCCTCGCGATCGGGATCCTGCAGTCGATCCACCTGCGCCGCGGCGGCCGACGGCGACCGTGAGCCGCAAGAAGACGTCGAAGCTCGGGCCGCTCTCGGTGCTCGCACTCGTGCGCGAGGTCCGGCGCGGCGCGGGCGACCGGCGTCCGCTCGGCGTGGCCGGCGCGCGCGAGCTCGTGCCGCTGCTCGCGCGCGAGCTGCGCGCGGGCGGCGACGAGAGCGCGGTCGTCGAGGGGCGCGTCGAGGGGATCGCGGCGCTCGTGTGGGTCGGCGCTCCGGACGAGGACGAGCTCCGGCGTGCGAACCGCGCGCGCGTGCCGATCGTCGCCGTCACCGACGCAGCCGTCGTTCCGTACGTGCTCGCCACCGACCTGGTGCGCGTGCAGCCGGGCCAGGGTTTCCCGGTCGAGGAGATCGCGGCCGCCGTCGCGCGGAAGCTGGGCGAGGACGGCACCGCGCTCGCGGCCCGCCTGCCGGTGCTGCGTCCGGCCGTCTGCGACTGGCTGATCTCGTCGTTCTCCCGGCGGAACGGCGTCACGAGCGCGCTGATCTTCATCCCCGGCGTCGACATGCCCGTGCTGACGCTCCGCCAGGTCAGGCTCGTGCTGCGCATCGCGCTCGCCTACGGCCAGGAGATCGACAACCGCCGCGCGATCGAGCTCGCCGGCGTCGTCGGCGCCGGCTTCGGCTTCCGCGCGGTCGCGCGCGAGCTGCTCGATCTCGTCCCGGTCGCCGGATGGGCGCTGAAGGGCGGGATCGCCTATACGGGCACGAAGGCGATCGGCGAAGCGGCCGTTCGCTACTTCGAGGCGCGCACGGCGGGCGTCAGCCCAGGTCCTTGACGAGGTAGAGCAGCGTGTCGTCGACCTCGAACCGCTCGCCGCGGAGCAGGATCGCCCCCTGGACGCGGACCGGGTCGACGGCTGCGTCCCGGTAGCCGAGTTGCTCGTAGAGGCGCCTCGCCGCCGGGTTCCCGTCGCGGCTCACGCTGAGGCTGATGCGGGCGTGGCCGCGGCGGCGCGCAGCATCCTCGCTCGCACGTGTCAGCGCCGTCGCGACTCCCTCGCGCCGACGAGTCGGGAGAACGTAGACATCCTGCACTTCCGGAAGCCCGAGGTGCGTGCCCTGCCACGCGACGTGCGCGTGGCCGACCGGCTCGTCGCCGTCCCAGGCGACGAGGTAGGTCTGGGCCTGGTCGAGGCGGCTGAGCGGCAGCGCGGCGTCGACGCGTTCGAGGTCGACGTTCGTGAGCGCGCGGATCTCCACGGCGGAAGTCTCGCTCGACGCAGCACACGCGCGAGGTCCGTCCGGTCCGGGTCCTAGGCTCTTCGCATCGACGAGGAGGTGACGCCCGCATGGCACTGACCGGACATCAGGAAGCGCACGAGCTGCTCTTGATCGAAGAAGCGGACGCCTGGTTCGAGTACCTCGAGGCGACGCGGGGGCAGTCGGCGCTCCGGTACGTCGAGGTCGAGCCGTGGGCATGGGCGCGTCTGTCGCAGCGCCTGCGGGCGATCAGGACCCGCCGTTCGAAGCTCCGCCCGGCCGCGGAAGCCGCATAAGACGACGCTGGTACCCTTCGGGAAGGCCGATGCCAAGGCTTTTCCCTACAAACCGCGACGCGCGCCCGCATCTGCCGGGGCTGCGCGCGCTGATCGAGGAGAGACCGTTTGCCCCTACCGTGGTTCCGACGCAAGAAGTCGGACGATGTCGCGCGCCCGGAGCGCGCCGAAGAAGCACCCGCAGTTGACGTACTGACCGTCGACGAGCCGGCCGAAGAGCCGCCCGTCGACGGAGCAGAGAGCACCGCTGCTGCCGCTGCCAGGAAGCGCCGCCGCGGCACGCGCGGCGGGCGCAACCGCAAGAAGACGACGAGCACATCGGCGAACGGCGCGACCGCGCCTCCCGACGAGAAGGCCGTCGCCGAGAAGGAGAAGAAGCCGGAGCGGAAAGCGCGGACGCAGCAGACGCGCCGCCGCACCGCGCCGAAGCGTGCGCCGCTGCCGAAGGCGAAGCGCGAGCTGCTCGTGTCGGTCGACGCGGGCGAGAAGCGCGTCGCCGTGCTCGAGGACGACCAGGTCGCCGAGGTGTACCTCGAGCGGCCCGAGCGGCGGTCGATCGCCGGCAACATCTACCTCGGCGTGGTCGACAACGTCCTGCCGGGGATGGAGGCCGCGTTCGTCGAGATCGGGCTCGAGAAGAACGGCTTCCTGTACGTCGACGAGATCGTCGGCCCGGAGCTCGAGGGCCGGAAGGGCGCGCGCAAGATCCAGGACCTCATCCAGCGCGGCGAGAAGATCCTCGTGCAGGCGGTGAAGGACCCGATGAAGACGAAGGGTGCGCGGCTCACGACCGAGATCTCGCTGCCCGGCCGCTTCGTCGTCTACGTCCCGCACGGCGAGGGACTCGGCGTTTCGCGTCGGCTCGAGGACGAGGAGCGCAACCGGCTGAAGGCGATCCTCAAGGAGATCGCGCCGAAGAAGGGCGGCGTGATCGTCCGGACGGCTGCCGAGGGCGCGAGCGCGGAGGACATCGAGCGCGACCTCGACTTCCTCGAGCGGCTGTGGAAGTCGATCGAGGCGAAGGCGAAGGACGCGAAGGCGCCGTCGCTCGTCTACCAGGAGGCGGAGCTGCCGCTGCGCGTCGTGCGCGACCTCTTCACCGGTGACTTCGAGCGGCTGCTCGTCGACCACGACCGCACGCACAAGCGGATCGTCGGCTACCTCAAGAAGACGTCGCCGCACATGGCCGAGCGCGTCACGCGCTACAAGGAGCGCGAGCCGCTGATGGAGGCGTTCGGCGTCGAGCAGGAGATCAAGTCCACGCTGAGCCGCCGCGTCGACCTGCCGTCCGGCGGCTACCTGATCTTCGACTACGCCGAGGCGTTCACCGTCATCGACGTCAACACCGGACGGTTCGTCGGCTCCCGGTCGAAGAAGTCCGGCGGTCGGCTCGAGGACACGATCACGAAGAACAACCTCGAGGCGGTGAAGGAGGTCGTGCGCCAGCTGCGGCTGCGCGACATCGGCGGGATCATCGTCATCGACTTCATCGACATGGCGTCGCCGAAGAATCGCGCCGCGGTCGAGAAGGCGCTCGGCGAAGAGCTCGAACGCGACCGCACGAAGACGTACGTCGTCGAGATCTCGCCGCTCGGTCTCGTCGAGATGACGCGTCAGAACGTCACCGACGGCCCGCGCGAGGTGATGACGAAGAAGTGCCCGACGTGCGGCGGCGACGGGATCGTCGTCTCCGAGCACACCGCTGCGGTCGACATCGAACGTCGTCTGCGCTCGCTGGTCACGCCGGGATCGCGTGCGAAGGCATTCCGCGTCGAGGTCTCCGCGCGCATCGCGTGGCTGATCGCCGGCGCCGGAGGTACCCGGCTGCGCGAGCTCGAGGACACGACGAAGCGCCGCTTCTTCCTCGTCGGCAAGGAGGGCGAGCACCTGGATCACTTCAAGGTGCTCGACCAGGGAACGCTCGAGAAGGTCGCGCCGAAGCTCCCGGTCGACGTCGACCAGGAGGTCGAGGTCAAGCTCGCGGAGGTCGGCCTGCACGACGCGCACGCGGGGGTCGGCAAGGTCGAGGACGTCGACGTGGTCGTCGGCAACGCGGCGAAGCTCGTCGGCAAGAAGGTGAAGGTGCGCGTGAACGCGCTCGGGGACGGCCACGCGTGGGCGGAGCTGCTCGCGCCGGCCGAGGCGGCAGACGAGCCGCTGACCGCCGAGGCCGAGGCCGAGCGGCCGACGCGCGCGAAGCGGACCACGGTGAAGAAGGCCGAGACGGTCACGGAGGAGCCGGAGGCCGCCGAGGACGAGGAGCCCGAGGCGGGGGACGAGAGCGAGGCGGAGACGCCGGACGGCGAGGCGCCCGCGAAGAAGAAGACGCGCCGCGGCTCGCGCGGCGGCCGCAACCGCAAGAAGAAGCCGGCCGAGGCCGGCGAGGCGGCCTCCGACGCGCCCGCATCCGAGCCGACGGCCGAGACGGTGGAGGAGGAAGCGTCCGCTGCCCCCGTCATCCACGTCCCGGACCGCGAGATCACCGACGACGAGACCGAGGGGACGCCGTCCCCCGCCAGGAAGCGGACGCGCCGCGGCTCGCGCGGCGGCCGGAACCGCAAGAAGAAGACCGCGGCGGTGGCGGCCGACGGCGCGACGGCGACCGTCGAGGCCGAGGCGGAGCCCGAGCCCGAGACCGAGCCGGCGCCGGCCGAGGCGCCGGAGCCGTCGCAGAACGGCGACGGCGACTGGGGCTATACGCCGATGAGCGAGTGGGGGTTGGACGACACCAAGGAGTAGTCGCTACACTGGCGACCGCTTCGCGGGCACCCCGCCCGCATTTCTCTGCGCTATGGACTACGCGATCATCCGTCTCGGTGGGAAGCAGTACCGCGTTCGCGAGGGCGAGACGCTCGTCGTCGACCGCGTGAAGGCCGACGAGGGCAAGTCGTTCAGCCCGGACGTCCTGCTCGGCGACGGCGTGGTCACGGCGAAGGTGATCGCGCACGAGCGCGGGCCGAAGATCCGCATCGGCAAGTACAAGCGGCGCACCGGCTACAAGCGCCACAACGGCTTCCGCGCGGCGACCTCGCGCATCGAGATCTCGCTCGGCGGCTCGCGCAAGGCGGCGCCGAAGAAGGCTGCGGCGACCGCCGCGCCCGCGGAGGCGCCGGCGGACGACCACGTCAAGGGCATGCCGTCCGGCTACGAGGAGATGACGGTCGCGCAGGTCACGGAGGGCGCGAAGACCTGGAACCGCCCGATGCTCGAGGCGGCTCTCGAGTACGAGCAGGCTCACGCCGCGCGCAAGGGCGCGATCTCGGCGCTCGAGTCGGCGCTGAAGGCGAAGGAGGAGAGCTAGATGGCACACAAGAAGGGCCTCGGCTCCTCGAAGAACGGCCGCGATTCGAACCCGAAGTACCTCGGGGTGAAGATGTTCGACGGCCAGGCTGCGGAGCCCGGCAACATCATCGTCCGCCAGCGCGGCACGAGATTCCGCCCGGGCCCCGGCACCGAGATCGGCCGCGACGACACGATCTTCGCGGTGCGCACCGGCACCGTCTCGTTCCGGACGTCGGGCGAGCGCCGGTACGTCTCGGTCGTCGAGAACGCCGCGGGGTAGGCAGTGTTCTCCGACCGGGCCCGGATTCACGTCCAGGCCGGGAAGGGCGGCGACGGCGGGCTGAGCTTCCGGCGCGAGAAGTTCGTGCCGAAGGGCGGTCCGGACGGCGGCGACGGCGGACGCGGCGGCGACGTCGTGCTGCTCGCCGACGTGTCGCTGCGCGACCTCTCGTCGCTGCAGCGCCGGCGGTGGATCAAAGCCGACCGCGGCGAGAACGGCCGCGGCGCGCGGAAGCACGGCGCCGACGGAGAAAGCGTCGATCTCCACGTGCCCGTCGGTACACAGGTGTTCACGGCGGAGGGCGACCTCGTCGCCGACCTCGCGCATCCCGGGGCGCGGGTCGTCCTTGCGAAGGGCGGGCACGGCGGCCGCGGCAACGCGCGATTCGTGTCGTCGACGCGGCAGGTGCCACGGTTCGCGGAGGTCGGCCCGCCGGGCGAGGAGCGCGACGTCGAGTTGCATCTGAAGCTGCTCGCCGACGCCGCGCTCGTCGGTCTCCCGAACGCGGGGAAGTCGTCGCTGATCGCGCGCATCTCGAACGCACGTCCGAAGGTCGCGGACTATCCGTTCACGACGCTGCAGCCGGTGCTCGGCACCGCCGAGTCGCCCGACGGCCGCCAGCTCGTCGTGGCAGACGTGCCGGGGTTGATCGAAGGCGCGTCGGAAGGCGTCGGCCTCGGTCACGAGTTCCTCGCGCACCTCGAGCGCGCGCGCACGCTCGTGCACGTGATCGACGCATCGAAGCCGGTGGACGAGCAGTGGCGCACGATCGACGCGGAGCTCGGCGCCTACGGGGCCGGTCTCGACGAGCGTCCGCAGATCGTCGTGCTGAACAAGATCGACATCGCGCCGGAGCCGCACTTCGGGATCGACGACCCGCGCGTGGTCGCGGTGTTCCGGCTGTCGTGCGCGACGGGCGAGGGCGTGGAGGAGTTCAAGCGGAGGCTGTTCGCGCTCGTGCCGGAGCCGGAGCTCGAGGAGCGCGGCGAGGACGACCTCGCCGACTATCTCGTCTACCGTCCGGAGGCGAAGGCGCGTCCGTGGCGTCTGTTCCGCACCGACGGCGGGTTCCGCGTCGTCGGCACGCCGCCGTCCGAGGAGGAGCTCGAACGCGCGTTGAAGGCGGCGGGCGCGCGCAAGGGCGCGACGGTCGAGGTGGGGGACGAGGAGTTCGAGCTGGCATGAGCCTTGGGCTCTACGGCGGCGCGTTCGACCCGCCCCATCGCGGGCACGTGCAGCTCGCGCGGTGTGCCAAGGCGGTGCTCGGCATCGAACGGCTGCTCGTCCTGGTCGCGGCGCACCCGGGTCACAAGCCGGTGGCGACGCCGGCCGAGCTCCGCCTCGAGATGGCGCGCGCCGCGTTCCCGGACGACGAGGTCGTGCTCGACGGCCATCCGCGCACCATCGACCTCCTCCGCGACCACCCCGAGTGGCAGGACGCGTGGTTCGTGCTCGGCGCCGACGAGTTCGCGGCGTTCCCGTCCTGGAAGGAGCCGGCGGAGGTGCTGGCCCGGGTCCGGCTCGCGGTCGGGACCCGGCCGGGATACGCGCCCGAGCGCCTGGACGAGGTGCTGGCGGCGCTCGCGCGGCCGGATCGGGTCCGGATCTTCGAGATGACCCCGGTTCCGGTGGCTTCGACGGCGCTCCGGACGGCGCTCGTCGACGCGGACGTTCCGTCCGCCGTGGCCGCCATCATCCGGCGCGAGGAGCTCTACGGGAGCTCCTCCGGGGTACACTGAGAGCGCTTGAGCCCACTCGAACAGGCACGCCGCATCGCGGCCATCGCACAGGAGAAGCTGGCCCGCGACGTCGTCATCCTCGACATGCAGCCGGTGTGCGCCTACACCGACTACTTCGTGATCGCGACCGGGAACAACCCGCGTCAGACGAAGGCGATCTGGGACGAGGTGCACCAGGTGATGAAGCGCGACCACGACCTGCTGCCGCGCAGCTCCGACGGCGCCGTCGAGTCGACGTGGATCGTCGCGGACTACATCGACGTCGTGCTGCACGTCTTCACGCCGGAGGCGCGTGCGTTCTACCGGCTCGAGGAGCTGTGGGACGACGTGCCGCACGAAGCGGTCGAAGCGGCCACGGCCTGAAGAGACGACAGACAGGCGTCCGCGGCGGCGCTACCGTTGTTGTCGATGTTGACGACGGATCAGAAGGGCGTCATCGCGGAGCAGGCTGTCGCGTTCGAAGCGATGCGCATGGGGATCGGCGTGTTCCTTCCGCTCGGTGACGAGCGGTACGACCTGATCCTCGACCTCCGGCCGAAGCTGCTTCGTGTCCAGTGCAAATGGGCGGTGCGTCGAGCCGACGTCGTCTTGATCAGGACGCGTCGGTGCCGTCGCGGTCCCAACGGGTTCATCCACCGCGGCTATCGCGAAGGCGAGATCGACGCGATCGCCGGCTACTGCGACGAACTCCGACGGTGCTACCTTCTTCCGCTCGAGCTGTCGGTCGAGCGCGCCCTTGTCCAGCTGCGACTTTCCCCGCCGCGCAATAACCAGCAGCGGCTCATCAACTGGGCGCGAGACTACGAGTTCGGGGCTACAATCGAACGGCTCAACGGGCCCATAGCTCAGCTGGGAGAGCGTCTGAGTGGCACTCAGAAGGTCGCCGGTTCGAGCCCGGCTGGGTCCATCGGAAAGCCGCCCAACGGGCGGCTTTCGCTGTTCGAGCCCTAATCGCCGGGCGGACGCACGACCGCTCCGCCGTCGGCCCGCTGCACGACGAGCGGCAGCATGCGATCCGACAGGTACGACTCGATCGCGTGGATCGCGCCGTCGAGCAGCCGGTCGCGCTCGTCGGTGGCGAACCGGACGTGGATCGCGCACCGATCGTCGGCGTCGACCACCTCGGCGTGCAGCCCGTGTGCGGCGAGCGCCTCCGTCAGGTCGCTGCCGATCCCGCGGCGCGGCACGTCGATCTGGATCGTCTCGGCCACCGCCCGACTCTATAACCGCGCGGCGTGCGCGCTATGCATGCCTGCGGAGGAGCCGCAGTGCCCCGGCGCGCGGCGCACGCGGCCGCAGCTGGGCGCGGCGCAGCTCGAGCAGCCTGACGATGTGGCTCGTCCGGGCGAACGGGTCGCGGATCGCACACCCGCCGGCGAGCGGCAGCGCGGCGACGATCCGGCCGTTCACGAGCGCGACCACCAGCCGTCCGTGCGGCACCGTCGTCTCGGCGAGCGCCGCGAGGTTCTCGAGCGCGAGGTCGTCGACCGGCTTGCAGAGCCGGAGCTCGACGTCCGTCTCGTCGACCCGGGCGGAGGCGACGGTGCCGTTCGGGGCGCGGAACGCCGCGCGGCGAAGCTCCTCGAACCGGTCGTTCGCCATCATGTTCCTCAGCACCACGTCGTGCATCCTGCGCCTCCTTCGTCGTCGTCCCGTAACCAGTGATACGATGATACCAGTTACGTAACCCCTGAAACGGATTGAATGGTTAAGACGGATCTGATTCTCGACTTCGTGAACACGCTGGATCTCCGCCCGTACAGCGAGGCGTTCGAGACGCCCGCGCAGCTCGGCGCGTGGCTCGAGGACCGCGGCCTGCTCGCGGGCGGCGCGCGCGTGACGAAGCGCGACCTCGAGGAGGCGAAGAGCGTGCGCGAGGCGCTCCGCGACCTGATGAGCGTCCAGAACGGCCTGGCTGCGGACGTCGCCGCCGCGAACGCGGCGATCGACGACGCCTCGTGCCGCGCCGAGTACATGCTGCGCTTCAAGGACGGAAGCGGCCGGCTCGAGGCGACTGCACCCGGTGTGCGCGGAGCGCTCGGGCGGATCCTGGCCGACGTCTCGGCGGCGATGGCCGACGGCACGTGGCCTCGGCTGAAGGCGTGCCGCGCCGAGGACTGTCGCTGGGCGTTTCTCGACACGGCGAAGAACCGCTCGCGCGCCTGGTGCTCCATGGAAAGCTGTGGCAACCGCGCGAAGGTTCAGGCCTACCGCGAACGCCACCTCCACCATTGAGCACCCACCACGGAACGTTCTCGATCGTCGCCGCCGACCTGGAGACCGGCGAGGTCGGCTGCGCCGTCCAGTCGAAGTACTTCTCGGTCGGGTCGGTCGTGCCGTGGGCGCAGGCGGGCGTCGGCGCCGTCGCGACGCAGGCCGCGGGCGTCGCGGTGTACGGGAGCCGCGCGCTCGAGGAGCTCGCACGCGGAGCGACACCGGCAGACGCGCTCGAGCGCGTCCTCGCCGACGACCCTCGCCGCGAGACGCGGCAGCTCGGCGTCGTCACCGCCGACGGCCGCGCCGCTGCCTTCACCGGCAGCGAGTGCCTCGACTGGGCGGGCCATCGCACCGGCCCGGGATTCGCCGTGCAGGGGAACATCCTCGCGGGCGAGAGCGTCGTCGAGCAGATGGCACGCGCTTTCGAGGAGACGGTCGGGCCGCTCGTCGTACGATTGGTCGCAGCGCTCGAAGCCGGCCAGGCGGCGGGCGGCGACCGGCGCGGGCAGCAG
>DATDNT010000129.1:0-3926 GCA_036518135.1 Gaiellaceae bacterium
ACGCGAACGTCGGCACCGGCAAGGCCGTCAGCGTCGCCGGGATCTCGATCTCCGGCGCCGACGCGGGCGACTACCACCTGGCGAACGGCACCGCTTCGACGACGGCGGACATCACGGCGAAAGCTCTCGCCGTCACCGACGCGGTCGCGAACAGCAAGGTCTACGACGGCAGTGACGCCGCGACGATCGACTGGAGCAGCGCCGGCCTGAGCGGCATCGTCTCGGGCGACTCGGTCTCGCTCGACCACAGCGGCTACTCGGCGCACTTCGACGACAAGAACGTCGCGAGCCACAAGCCCGTGACCGTTGCCGGCGTGATCCTCGGCGGCGGCGACTCGGGCAACTACACCGTCGCTCAGCCGAGCGGCCTGACCGCCGACATCACGGCCAAGCAGCTGAGCGTCAGCTTCCACGCGGACGACAAGGTCTACGACGGCGGCGCCGCGGCTGCGATCAAGGCGAGCCCGGCTCCTGAGCTGGTCGGAGTCGTCAGCGGCGACAGCGTCGCGCTCGACGGCGGCTCGGCGGGGGCTGTCTTCGCCGACCGGAACGTCGGCACGGCGAAGACCGTGACGGCGAGCGGCTTCACGAAGTCGGGGACAGACGCCGACAACTACGTCTTCGCGAGCCCGCAGGGCACGACGACCGCCGACATCGGCGCCAAGCACCTGACGATCAGCGGCGCCACTGCGAATGACAAGACCTACGACGGCAACGCGACCGCGACGATCGACTGGAGCGGCGCCGGCCTGAACGGCGTCGTCTCCGGCGACGACGTCACGATCGACCACTCCGGCTCCACGGCCGGCTTCGGCGACAAGAACGTCGGCACGGCCAAGCCGGTCAGCGTCAGCGGCGTCGGCCTCGGCGGCGACGACGCGTCCAACTACAGCGTCGGCCAGCCGAGCGGGCTGAGCGCCGACATCGGCGCCCGCGGCCTCACCGTGACTGCCGCCGGCCAGAACAAGGTCTACGACGGCACCGCGGACGCGACCGTCTCGCTCTCGAGCGACAAGCTCGCAGCCGACACGTTGACGCTCGGCTACACGGGTGCCAGCTTCGACGACAAGAACGTCGGCACCGGCAAGGCCGTCGGCGTGTCCGGGATCTCGATCTCCGGTGCAGATGCCGGCAACTACCACCTGACCGGCACCACCGCCTCGACGACGGCCGACATCGCCGCCCGGGCGATCAGGGTCACCGCGAAGAGCGACTCGAAGGTCTACGACGGCGACAACAGCTCCTCGAAGACGCCTGACGTCACGAGCGGCTCGATCGCCGCCGGCGACACCGCGCACTTCAGCCAGCACTTCGACGACAAGAACGTCGCCACCGGGAAGACGATGACGGCGACGGGCTCGGTTGCGGACGGCAACTCCGGCACCAACTACGACGTGACGTTCGTCGACGACACGACGGGCGCGATCAGCGCCCGCGGCCTGACCGTCAGCGCCCACGGCGTGAGCAAGATCTACGACGGCACTCGTGACGCGACGGTGACGCTCTCGAGCGACAAGGTCGGCGGCGACGCGCTCACGCCGAGCTACGCGAGCGCCTCGTTCGCCGACAGGAACGTCGGCTCGGGCAAGGCGGTCAGCGTCTCCGGGATCACGATCTCCGGGGCCGATGCCGGCAACTACGTCCTGCTGAACGCGACCGATTCGACGACGGCCGACATCACCGCCAGGGACCTGACGGTCACGGCGCACGGCGTGAACAAGGTCTACGACGGCACGACCGTCGCGACCGTGACGCTGTCGAGCGACAAGCTGAGCAGCGACGCCGTGACGCTCGACTACGCGGCTGCCGCGTTCGGGAACAAGAACGTCGGCACCGGCAAGGCGGTCACCGCCTCCGGCATCTCCACCTCGGGTGCCGACGCCGGCAACTACCACCTCACAGGCACGACCGCAGGGACGACGGCCGACATCACCGCCCGCGGCCTCACGGTCAGCGCCACCGGGGTGAACAAGGTCTACGACGGCACCGTCGGGGCGACCGTCGGGCTCTCGAGCGACAAGGTCGCCTTCGACAGCCTCACGCTCGGCTACGGGAGCGCCGCCTTCGGCGACAGGAACGTCGGCACGGCCAAGCCCGTCGGCGTCTCCGGCATCTCGGTCTCGGGCGCGGACGCCGGGAACTACAGCCTGCTGAACACGACGGCCTCGACGACGGCGAACATCACCGCCCGCCCGATCACGGTCACCGCCGTCGCGGACAGCAAGACCTACGACGGCACGACGGGCTCGAACGCCACACCGACCGTCCCGAGCGGCTCGATCGCCGTCAACGACGTGTCCGACTTCTCGGAGACGTTCGCCACGAAGACGGTCGGCAGCGGCAAGACGCTCGTCCCGGCCGGCTCGGTGCTGGACCACAACGGCGGCGGCAACTACGCCGTGACGTTCATGAGCAGCACGACCGGCGTCATCGTTCCGAAGACGCTGCTGGTCACGGGCATCACGGCCGCGAGCAAGCCGTGGGACGGCAGCACGACGGCGACCCTCGACACGAGCGGCGCGACGCTGAACGGCGTCGTCTCGCCCGACGCCGTCACCCTCGGGCTCGGCGGGGCGAGCGGCGCCTTCTCTAGCAGCGCCGTCGGCACGTGGACGGTGCAGATCGCCGGGTTGACGCTTTCAGGAGCCGACTCCGGCAACTACAACCTGATGCAGCCGACCGCGACCGCGAGCGTCGCGGCGTGGAACGCGTCCGGAAAGGGCTTCTACGCGCCGGTCGGCGTCGCGAGCTCGCTGTTCGTCCCGGCACCGGCCGCGCTTCCGACCGCGAACGCCTCGACGGTCTGGAACACGGTCAAGGGCGGCCAGACCGTCCCGCTGAAGTTCAACGTCTACGCGGGAGCGGTGGAGCGGACGGCGCTGACCGACATTGCGTCGTTCACGCAGGCGAGCGTCGCGTGCACCGGCGGGGATGGCACCGACCCGGTCGACATCACGACGACGGGCAACACGTCGCTGCGCTACGACACGACGGCGATGCAGTGGATCCAGAACTGGAAGACGCCGTCCTACAACGCGTCGGCGAGCTGCTACCGCGCGACCGTCAGGTTCGCGGACGGCTCGGCGCTGTCGGCCTTCTTCAAGCTCACGAAGTAACGGACGGGGCACGCTCGACAGAGGGGAGCGCCGGCGGGGCGCTCCTCTCTGGACGAGCGAGAAATCCACCTGCAAACACCCGGAATCGGCAGCGGTAAGGAGTTCGTAAGCCATCCGGAGGACGTTCGGTTAGGCCGATACCATCCCCCGAATGCCTACTGCAGTCGTCACCGGCGGGGCCGGGTTCCTCGGCTCCCACCTCTGCGAGTACCTGCTCGCCAAGGACCATCGCGTCATCTGCGTCGACAACCTCGAGTCGAGCTCGCTCGAGAACCTCGAGCACCTTCGCGACGACGCGTTCGTGTTCGTCAACCACGACATGATCCTCCACCTGGAAGTCGACGAGCCGGTGGACGTCGTCTACCACCTCGCGGCGCTGGCCAGCCCGATCGACTACCTGCGCCAGCCGCTGCACTCGCTCAAGACGGGCTCGTACGGGACGCACAACGCCCTCGGGCTCGCGAAGTTCAAGCGCGCGCGGTTTCTCCTGTTCTCGACGAGTGAGATCTACGGCGACCCGAAGGTGCACCCGCAGCCCGAGAGCTACTGGGGCAACGTCAACCCGATCGGCCCGCGCGGCGTCTACGACGAGGCGAAGCGCTACGCCGAGGCGCTGACGATGGCGTACCACACCCAGCAGGGCGTCGACACGGCGATCGTCCGCATCTTCAACACGTACGGGCCGCGCATGCGCTCACACGACGGGCGCGCGATCCCGACCTTCATGCGCCAGGCGCTCGAGAACGCGCCGATCACCGTCTTCGGCCAGGGCGAGCAGACCCGGAGCTTCTGCTACGTGGACGACCTCGT
>DATDNT010000130.1:0-41667 GCA_036518135.1 Gaiellaceae bacterium
AAGGACGTGACGGCGTCGCTCGTCGAGGTGACGCTGCCGGGCGCCCGCGCGACCGCGCTCGCGCTCGTGTTCGCGGAGCTCCTGCAGAACGCGCTCGAGCACGGCGGGCCGCGCATCACCGTCGAGCTGGCGCGCCGCGACGGCGAGATCGTCCTCGCGATCGCCGACGACGGTGCGGGCCTCGCCGACGACGTCCGCACCGGAACGGGCCTCTCGATCGTGCGCGCGCTCGTGCGCGACGAGCTCCGCGGCACGCTCGACCTGTCGTCCGCGTCGGGCACGCGCGCGGAGGTCGTGTTCCCTGCGGACTAGTCCCGGTGCCTGGCACCGGCCATGGCTCAATCGGACTGGTCTTCGAAGGTGAAGTGGAAGTGGTCGTCGTGGGCATGCACGCCGAGCACCTGGTCGGCGAGCACGTCCGCGGCCGAGGAGTCGAGGAAGACGCGGACGCCGTCGCGTTCCACGACCTGGTCCCCCTCCTGCGGCGCGGTCGCCTCGTCGATCTGGAGCTCGACACCGTCGTCGGTCTCCTCCGCCGTGATGCGGAGGGCGCCGATCTGGGTGAGCGCCTCGACGGCGTCGTCGTCGATCTGCAGCATCGTGGGATCCTTACAGACATGCGCATCCTGATCGCGGAAGACGAGACGATCATCCGGCTCGACCTGCGCGACCTCCTCGAGCGGGCCGGGCACGAGGTGGTCGGCGAGGCGCGCGACGGCGAGGAGGCCGTGGCGCTCGCGCGCGAGCTCCAGCCCGATCTCGCGATCATGGACGTGAAGATGCCGCGGCTCGACGGCATCGAGGCGGCGCGGCGCATCCTCGACGAGCGGCCGCTGCCGATCGTGCTGCTGACGGCGTACGGCCAGCAGGAGCTCGTCAGCCGCGCCGTCGAGGCCGGTGTGTTCGGCTACCTCGTGAAGCCGTTCCGCGAGCAGGACCTCGTGCCTGCGATCGAGACGGCGCGCGCACGCCACGCCGAGTTGGCCGCTGTGCGCGAGCAGGCGGAGTCGCTCGCGGAGGCGCTCGCCGCGCGCAAGGCGATCGAGCGTGCGAAGGGCCTCCTGATGGAGAAGGAGGGGCTGTCGGAGGCGGACGCGTTCGACCGGCTCCGGAAGGCGAGCCAGGTCTCGGGCCGGCCCCTGCAGGTGATCGCGGAAGCGGTGATCGCTACGCTCGCCCCCGGATGAGCACGACGCTGACACCGCCGCGCGAACGCGCGCGCACGGGCCGCGGCTCCGGCACCGGCGACGCGTGGCGCGTGATCGTCCTGAACGACGACCACAACACGTTCGAAGGCGTCGCGTTCGCGCTCGCGCAGACGATCCCCGGCGTCGACTACGCAAAGGGAATGGCGCTCGCGAACCGGATCCACAACACGGGCCAGGCGATCGTGTGGTCGGGCCACCGCGAGCTCGCGGAGCTCTACCACTCGCAGCTCGACGGATACGGGCTCACGATGGCGCCGCTTGAACGCTGACGACGGCATCCGCCGCGTGTTCGACGCGTTCCGCGGCGGCGACCCGCGCGCGTTGTTCGAGGTGATCGCAGAGGACGCGACGTGGATCGTCAACGGCACGGTCCCGGTCGCGCAGGTCTACGAGGGCCGCGACCGCATCTTCGAGCTCTTCCGCGAGACACGCCGGCTCACCGGCGGCACGTACCTCTCGACGCTTCGCTGGTTCCTGTCGGACGGCGAGCACGCCGCCGTCGTGTACCGCGCGCAGGGGACGCGGGAGGGGCGCGAGCTCGACATCGACCAGGTGCTGTTGATCGACCACGAGGACGGAGTCTGGCGGCGCATCGTCGCGATCCCGTCCGACCCGCCGTCGTTCGAGGAGTTCTGGTCGTGAAGGTCGGAGTCCAGCTCCCGGAGGTCGAGCGCGTCGTCCGGCGGGACGAGCTCGCGGCGATGGCGCGCGCCGCGGAGGAGACGGGCTTCGACTCGCTGTGGGTCGGCGACCACCTCCTCTACCACGAGCCCGAGCGCGGCCCCTGGGACTGCTGGACGACGCTCGCGTGGCTCGCGGGGATCACCGAGCGCGTGGAGCTCGGGCCGCTCGTCGCCGCGACGGCGTTCCATCCGCCGGGCGTGATCGCGCGCATGGCGGCGGCCGTCGACGAGCTGTCCGGCGGCCGGTTCGTGCTCGGCATCGGCGCGGGGTGGAACGAGGTGGAGTTCCGCGCGTTCGGGTTCCCCTACGACCACCTCGTCTCGCGCTTCGACGAGGCGTTCGAGATCGTGCGGCGGCTTCTGGACGGCGAGCGCGTGACGTTCGCGGGCCGCTACCACCGCGTCGACGACGCCGTCCTCCTGCCGCCGCCGCTTCGCCGGCCGAAGCTGATGATCGGCGCGAACCGTCCGCGCATGCTCTCGATCGCGCTGCCGCACGTCGACGCCTGGAACACGTGGTACACGCACTACGGCAACTCGGTCGACGGGTTCGAGAAGCACGGCGCGCAGATCACGGAAGCGGCGGAGCGCGCGGGGCGCGACCCCGCGACGCTCGAGCGCAGCGCGTGCGTCCTCGTGGCGGTCGACGGCGGGTCGGGCGAGCGGCCGCGCGACGTGCCGGCCGTCGACGCAGACCGCCTCGCGGATCACCTCGACGGACTGGCCGAGGCGGGCGCGGACGAGGCGATCCTCGTTCTCGATCCGATCACGGAGCAGTCGATCCGCTCGCTGCGAACAGCGCTTCCCAGCGCGTGAGCAGCGCCTCGAGCTCGTCGCGCGCGCGCTTGTGCGCCGCCACGAGCTCGACGTCGGACCAGTCCTCGGCGAGCTTCGCCTCCACCTCCGCGAGCCGCGCCTCGGCGCGCTCGACCTCGGCCTCCACGAGCTCGAGCGCGGACGGCTTCGCCTTCGTCGGCCGGCGCGGCTTCTCGCGCTTCGGCTTCGGCGGCGGAGGCGGCGCCTCCTCGCCCGCCTGTGCGCGCGCGTAGTCGGCCCAGCCGCCCGGATACGAGACGATCTGCTTTCCCTCGACCGCGAGCAGCCGCCCGGCGACGGCGTCGAGGAGCGCGCGGTCGTGCGAGACGACGAGGACGGTCCCGGGGAACGCCTCGAGCGCGGCCTCGAGCGACTCGCGGGACTCGAGGTCGAGGTGGTTCGTCGGCTCGTCCAGCACGAGGAAGTTCGCGCCCGACGCGACGACGATTGCGAGTGCGAGTCGGCGGCGCTCGCCGCCGGACAGCGACGTGACGCGCTTCTCGTGCTCGTCCCAGCCCGAGAAGAGGAACCGGCCGAGGAGCGACTGGGCGTCGGGGCGCTTCAGGCCGGTCCCGGCCATCGCCGCCTCGAGCACCGAGCCGCGTTCGTCGAGCTCCGCCTCGTGCTGCGAGAAGTACGCCGCCTCGACGCCGTGGCCGAGCCGCACCTTGCCGGCCGCCGCCGGCCGGAAGCCGAGCATCGTCTCGAGGAGCGTCGTCTTGCCCGACCCGTTCGGGCCGACGAGCGCCACGTGCTCACCGCGCTCGATCGCGAACGACGCGCCCGCGAGGAGGAGCTTGTCGCCGGCCTCGACCTGCAGGCCCTCCGCGACGACGACGTCCCGGCCGGAGCGCGCCGGCTTCAGGAACTCGAACCCGAGCGTGCGCCGACGATGGTCGGGCGCGAGGACGCGGTTCGCCTGCAGCTTCTCGATCTGCTTCAGCTTCGACTGCGCCTGCCGCGCCTTCGACGCCTTGTAGCGGAAGCGCTCGACGAAGCGCTCGAGCCGTGCGAGCTGCTCCGTCTGGCGCTCCGCGGTCTTCGCCTGGTGCAGGTCGCGCGCCGCCTGCTCGCGCCGCCACACATGCCACGCGCCGGGGAAGTACACCGACTTCCCGTTCTCGAGCTCGAGAACGGCCGTCGTCACCGCCTCGAGGAACCACCGGTCGTGCGCGACGAGGATGACCGCGGCGTCGAGAGTCCGCAGCATCTCCTCGAGCCACTCGAGCGACTCGATGTCGAGGTGGTTCGTCGGCTCGTCGAGCAGCAGCAGGTCTGGCTGCGACGCGAGCGCGCGCGCGAGCGAGGCGCGCGTGAGCTCGCCGCCCGAGAAGGTCGAGAGCGGTCGTTCGAGATCCGCGTCCGTGAAGCCGAGGCCGCGCACGAACCCGGCGGCACGGTCGCGCCAGTCGTACCCGCCCGCGTGCTCGAGGCGCGCCTGCGCCTCCGCGTACCGGCGCAGCGTCGCCGGCGCGGCGTCGCCGCCCGCCATCCGCTGCTCGAGCGCACGCAGCTCGTCCTCGACGGCCGCGAGGTCGGCCGTCCCGGCGAGCACGTAGTCGCGGAGCCGCCGCGACGACTGCGCCGGCGGCCGCTGGTCGTGCAGCGCGACTCGCGCACCCTTCTCCCACGCAAGCTCGCCGCCCTCGAGCGAGATCTCGCGCGCGAGCGCGCGCAGCAGCGTCGTCTTGCCGGCGCCGTTCGGCCCGGCGAGCGCGAGGCGGTCGCGCCGCTCGACCTTGAACGACACGCCGTCGAACAGGACGCTCCCGGAAAGCTCCTTTCGGAGTGCGGATGCGATGAGAACCGCCATCGTCGTTGAAAGTATCGGTCGAGATGCGCCTTGGCCTCATCGGGCGGCTGCTGATCGGCGGCCTCGTGATCGCGATCTTCTTCCTCGCGCAGACCGCGACGACGATCCGGTCGAACCGCGCCGTCCGCGACGACACGCGAACCGAGCAGCGCGCCGAGCAATCGGTCGTCGCTGCGATCCGGATCGAGAAGCTCGTCCTCGACCTCGAGACCGGCGCGCGCGGCTACGTGATCACGCGCAACGGCCGGTTCCTGCGTCCGTGGCGGGAGGCGCGGCGGCAGCTCCCGCAGCAGAGCGCGCAGCTGAAGGCGGTGGCGCCGGGCCCGTTCGCCGACCGGCTCGACGGGCTCTGGCGCGCCTACGTCCGCGAGTGGTCGTTGCCGATCGTCCGGCTCGCACGGACGGACCCGGCGCAGGCGCGGACGACGGTCGCGCAGGGAGGCGGCCTTCGCCGCGTCGACCGGATCCGCGACGTCATCGACCCGTACGTCGCGCGGGAGGGCGCTGCGGCGGTCGCGGCGCGGCACCGCGTCGCGAAGGCGGAGAACCGCGCGAACGAGCTCGTCGCGTACGGCATCGCCGTGCGCGTCGTCGTGTTCCTGCTCGTGATCGCATGGATCCTCCGCGGCCTCGTCGTTCCGATCCGCCGGCTCGCCGCCGCGACGTCGGAGGTCGCGCGCACCGGCCGCGGCGTCGTCGTGCCGCCGGGAGGGGCGGGCGAGGTCGGCGACCTGACGGCGGCGTTCAACGAGATGTCGCGGTCGCTCGAGCGGAGCCGCGAGGAGCTGCAGTCGCAGAACGCCGATCTCGAGCGCCTCGCGAACGTGCTGCGCGCGGTGCTCGACTCGACCGTCGACGGCATCCTCCTCTCCGACGCCGACGGGAACGTGCAGCTCGCGAACCGGCCGGTCATGAACCTCACGCGCGACCTGGGGATGTCGTTCGACGGGACCGTCGTCGACCGCCTGCTGTCGGTGGAGCCGCGGATCAAGGACGCCGACCGCTACCGCGCCGCGATGGAGCGGTTGCGCCTGAATCCGAACGAGCCGACGTTCGACGAGTTCGAGGACACGGTCAGCGGCCGCGTGTTCCAGGGCTTCACGAACCCGGTGCTCGACGACCGCGGGCAGTTCCTCGGCCGCGTGTGGACGCTGCGCGAGGTGACGGAGCAGCGGGAGCTCGACCGCCTCAAGGACGATTTCGTCGCCACCGTGTCCCACGAGCTGCGCACGCCGCTCACGTCGATGATGGGCTTCCTCGAGATGATCCGCGAGGGGGAGGCCGGGCAGCTCACCGACGAGCAGAAGCGGTTCCTCACGATCGTCTACCGCAGCTCGGAGCGGCTGCAGCGACTCGTCGGCGATCTGCTGTTCGTCGCGCGGCTCGACGCGAACGGCCTCCAGCTCCAGTTCGGCGACGTGCGCGTGCAGGACGTCGCGCACGACTGCGTCGAGAACAGCTCGGCGCTCGCGCGGACGCGCGAGATCGACCTCGTCGCCGAGCTCGACGCGACGGTGCCGCCGGTATGGGGTGACCGTGAGCGGCTGTCGCAGCTCGTCTCGAACCTCGTCTCGAACGCGATCAAGTTCACCCCGGCGGGCGGCCGCGTCACCGTCCGCGCCTTCGTCGACGCCGGTGACGCCGTCCTGCAGGTCGAGGACACCGGGATCGGCATCCCGAAGGGCGAGCAGGAGCGGCTCTTCCAGCGGTTCTTCCGCTCGTCCACCGCGACCGAGCAGGCGATCCCGGGCACGGGCCTCGGCCTCGTCATCTCGAAGGCGATCGCCGAGGCGCACGGCGGCCGGATCTCCGTTCGGTCGGACGCGGGGCAGGGAACGTGCTTCACGGTGCGCCTGCCCTTCGAACAGGAAGAGGTCGCTGCCTGACGCGGATCGTCTCGCTCGACGTCGGCTCCTCGTCGGTGCGCGCGGTCGCGTACGACGAGGACGGCGCGGCCGAGCCGGGGGACGCGCACCTGGCGTACGGCTCGCTCGACGCCGACGAGCTCGTCGCCGCGTGTCGCGCCGTGCTCGCGCACGTCGGCGACGGCGACGCGCTCGCGATCTCCTGCTTCTGGCACTCGCTCGTGCCGCTCGACGAGCGCGGACGCCCGACGACGCCCGTGCTCACCTGGCGCGACCTCACGGGCGAGCCGCCGCCGCTCGACGCCGCCTCCTACCACGCGCGCACCGGCTGCTTCCTCCATCCCGCGTTCTGGCCGGCGAAGCTCACGAAGGTGCGGGCGGCGCGATACGTGTCGTTCGGCGACTACCTGTTCTGGAAGCTCACCGGCGAGCTGCGGACGAGCGTCTCGACCGCGAGCGGCACCGGGCTCTTCGACCCGAACCGCCTGGCGTGGGACGAGGAGACGCTCGCGGCGGTCGGCGTGTCCGCCGAGCAGCTCCCACCCGTGTCGGACGATCCCGTCGCCGGCGCCTGGCCGGCGCTCGGCGACGGCGCGTGCTCGAACGTCGGCGCCGGCTGCGTGGAGCGCGGCCGGGCCGCCGTGATGGTCGGCACGTCGGCGGCGGCGCGCGTCGTGTACGAGGCCGAGTCGGCGCCGCCGCGGCCCGGGCTCTTTCTCTACCGGCTCGACGACCGGCGCTACTGCGAGGGCGGCGCGCTCTCCGACGGAGGGAACCTCCACGCGTGGCTCTTGCGCACGCTGCGCGAGGTGCCCGACGATCTCGTCGAGCGCCCACCCGCCTCGCACGGGCTCGCGTTCCTTCCGTTCCTCGGCGGCGAGCGGTCGCTCGGCTGGGACGCGCACCGGCGCGGCACGATCGACGGCCTGTCGTTCGCGACGACGGCGGCCGACATCGCGCAGGCTGCGCTCGAGGGCGTCGCGTACCGGCTCGCGGCCGTGCTCGACGCGATCGGCTCCCTCGAGTCGGTCGTCGCCACGGGCGCCGGGCTGCTCGCGAACGAGGGCTGGCTCCAGGTGCTCGCGGACGTGCTCGGCCGGCCGGTCGAGGTCTCCGGCGAGCCCGAGGGCTCGGCGCGCGGCGCCGCGGTCGTGGCGCTCGAGCGGCTCGGCCTGCCGGTTCCCGCGGCACCCGTCGACCGCGTGGTCGAGCCGCGCGCCGACCGCCACGCAATCCATCTGGTGGCGATGGAAGAACAACGGAAGCTGATGCGTTCACAGGAGGAGAGATGATCGTGATCGTCGGAGGCGGCCTCGCGGCCGCGAAAGTCGTGGAGGGCTACCGCGAGGCGGGTGGTGACGACGAGATCGTCATCTGGTCGCAGGACCCGCACGGGCCCTACAACCGGCCGGGGCTGTCGAAGCGCGTGCTGCGCGGCGAGGCGGAGCCGGAGAGCGTGCTGATCGACGTGCAGGGCGCGGACCTGCGGAAGGGCGAGCGGCTCGACGAGCTCCCCGAGGCGGACGTGGTCGTGATCGCCACCGGTGCGCGCCCACGCGAGCTCGGCGACGCGCTGCAGCTGCGCACGCTCGACGACTCGCTCGCGCTGCGGCGCCGCGCGGAGTCGACGCGCGACGCGGTCGTCGTCGGCGGCGGCTTCATCGGCTGCGAGGTGACGGCGTCGCTGACGCAGCTCGGAGTGCGCGTGACGCAGATCGTGCGGGAACCTCACCTCTTCGCGACCCTGCAGTGCGCGCCGCTGTCGGAGGCGCTCGCGGAGACGTTCCGCGCGAACGGCGTCGACCTGCGCCTCGAGGCGACGGACATCCCGGCCGCGGAGCTCACCGTCGCCGGCATCGGCGTGGTGCCGAACGTCGAGCTCGCGCGCGACGCGGGGCTCGAGGTCCGGAGCGGGATCGTCGTCGACGACCGTTTTCGCACCGAGCGCGACGGCGTGTACGCGATCGGCGACGTCGCCGAGTTCTACGACCCGATCTACCGGCGCCACCGCCGGATCGAGCACTGGTCGAACTCGGCGTACCACGGCACGACGCTCGGGAAGATCCTCGCGGGCGACGAGGACGCGCGGTACGACACGGTGTCGTCGTTCTTCTCCGAGTCGTTCGGCAAGAGCTTCCGGTACTTCGGCGACCCCACCGGCCACGACGGCGGTGACCTCGACGGCGACTTCGGGGGTGACCACGCCGTCTACCGGTTCCGCAGCGGCGGGCAGACGATCGCGGCCGCCGCGATCGGCCTCGCCGACGACGAGGAGACGGCGCTGAAGGACGAGATCAGAGCCGGCGCGGCGTCCGTCGCTTAGCCGTTACGGTTCGAGGGAAGCGACCCTCGGAGGAACCGCTTGCCCAATTCGGAGATCGAACAGCTCTCTATCGACACGATCCGCACGCTGTCGATGGACATGGTGCAGCAGGCGAACGCCGGCCATCCCGGCACGGCGATGGCGCTCGCGCCCATCGCGTACCTCCTCTACACGGAGGTCATGAACCACAACCCGGCGAGCCCGCACTGGCCGAACCGCGACCGGTTCATCTTGAGCGCCGGCCATGCCGCGGTGCTGCAGTACTCGACGCTGCATCTCTCGGGCTACAACCTCTCGCTCGAGGAGCTGAAGCGCTTCCGCCAGTGGCAGTCGAAGACGCCGGGCCACCCGGAGTACCACCACACCGAGGGCGTCGAGGCGACGACCGGACCGCTCGGCCAGGGGTTCGCGAACGGCGTCGGCATGGGCATCGCCGAGCGGTTCCTCGCGCAGACGTTCAATCGCCCGAAGCACGAGATCGTCGACCATCGCGTCTACGTCATCTGCTCGGACGGCGACCTGATGGAGGGATTGTCGTACGAGGCCGCCTCCATCGCGGGCACGAACGCGCTCGGGAAGCTCGTCTATTTCTACGACGACAACCACATCACGATCGACGGCACGACCTCGATCTCGTTCACCGAGGACCGCGGAAAGCGCTTCGAGGCGCTCGGCTGGCACGTGCAGCACGTCGAGGACGTGAACGAGCTCGACAACCTCCGCGAAGCGGTCGCGAACGCGCAGGCGGAAACGGAGCGGCCGAGCGTGATCGTCTGCCGCACGCACATCGCCTTCGGGGCGCCGCGCGCGGTCGACACCGCGAAGGCGCACGGCTCGCCGCTCGGGCCGGAGGAGGTCGCGGCGACGAAGAAGGCGCTCGGCTGGGATCCGGACAAGCAGTTCGTCGTCCCGGACGAGGTGGCGACGCACATGAACGCGATCGAGCGCGGGAACGAGCTCGAGTCCGCGTGGCAGGCGACGTTCGCGCGGTGGTCGGAGACGTTCCCGCGGGAGCGCGAGCAGTGGGACGCCGCGTGGGCGGGCCGCGTCGGCGCATGGGACGTGCCGGAGTTCGCCGTCGGCGACGACATGGCGACGCGCGACGCAGGGAAGAAGGTGATGCAGTCGTTCAAGCACGCCGTGCCGACGATGATCGGCGGCGCCGCCGACCTCGTCGAGTCGACGAAGACGGAATTCGAGGGCGGCGGCCTCTTCTCGCCCGACTGGGCCGGACGCAACTTCCCGTTCGGCATCCGCGAGCACGCGATGGGCTCGATCGTCAACGGCATTGCCTACCACGGCGGCTGCGTGAAGCCGTACGGCTCGACGTTCCTGATCTTCAGCGACTACATGCGGCCCGCGGTGCGCCTGTCGGCGCTCGTCGGCCTGCCGGTCGTGTGGGTGTGGACGCACGATTCCGTGGGGCTCGGCGAGGACGGGCCGACGCACCAGCCGGTCGAGACGTACGCGGCGCTGCGCGCGATCCCGAACCTCTGGTTCGTGCGGCCGGCCGACGCGAACGAGACGGCGTGGGCGTGGAAGGTCGCGCTCGAACGACAGGACGGGCCCGTCGCGCTCTCGCTCTCCCGGCAGAAGGTGCCGACGCTCGACCGCTCCGAGGTCGCGGCTGCGTCCGGGATCGAGCGCGGCGCATACACGCTGTGGGAGTCGGAGGCGTCGCCCGACCTGATCCTGATCGGGACCGGTGCGGAAGTGGGGCTCGCCCTCGAGGCGGGCCGCAAGGTCGCCGCCGACGGGACGGCGGTGCGGGTCGTCTCGATGCCCTGCTGGGAGCTCTTCGAGCAACAGCCGCAGGAGTACCGGGACTCGGTGCTGCCGCCGGAGGTCAAGGCGCGCCTCTCGGTCGAGCCCGGCGTCTCGCTCGGCTGGGAGCGCTGGGTCGGCGACCGAGGCGCCTCGGTGGCGCTCGATCATTTCGGCGCGTCGGCGCCGGGGACGACGGTGCTCGAGCAGTTCGGGTTCAACGTCGACAACGTCGTCGCGCGGGCGACGGCGCTCCTGGAGCGCGTCTCGTGACGCAGGCGGACGCGATCAAGACGTTCCTCTCCGTCGTCTCGCCCGGGTTCTGCATCGACGGCGAGCTGCCCGCGGTGCAGCTCGACGGGATCGAGATGCGCCACGACGGCCACGCCGTCGCCATGGTGCAGGCGGACGGCAGGACGCTTCCCCTTCGCTTCACGTTCGACGAGGGACGCATCGCACGCGTCGAGATCCTGTGAGGGTCGCGGTGGCGTTCGACCACCGCGGCGTCCACTTGCGTGAGGCGGTGCTCGAGGCGCTCTCCGGGCACGACGTCCTCGACTTCGGGACGCACACCGACGAGGTGCGCATCGACTACCCGGACAAGGCGCGCGAGGTCGGCGAGGCGATCCAGCAGGGCGAGGCCGAGCGTGCCGTCCTCGTGTGCGGGTCGGGTGTCGGCGCCGCGATCGCCGCGTCGAAGATGACCGGCATCCGCGCGGCGATCTGCCACGACGCGTACTCCGCGCACCAGGGCGTCGAGCACGACGACATGAACGTGCTCTGCCTCGGGTCGGAGATCGTCGGCCCGTCGGTCGCGCGCGAGCTGGTTTCTGCATTTCTGAATGCGACGTTCGATGGAGGCGAGCGCTATGTCGCCCGTTTGCTGAAGGTCGCCGAGATGGAAAGGACGATGAAGGATGGCGAAGTCACGTCTGCATGAGCTCACGGAGCGCGGCCAGTCCGTCTGGTTCGACACGCTCTCGCGCGACCTCGTCCGCACGGGCGAGCTGAAGCGGATGATGGAAGAGGATGCCGTCACCGGCGTCACCTCCAACCCGACGATCTTCCAGAAGGCGCTCTCGTCCGGCGACGCCTACGACGAGGAGATGAAGGAGCTGCTCGGGAAGACCGACGATCCGACGGAGATCTTCTTCTCGCTCGCGCTCGAGGACATCCGCGACGCGTGCGACGTGCTGAAGCCGGCGTACGACGCGTCGAAGGGCGCGGACGGCTACGTCTCCATGGAGGTGGAGCCGGGCATCGCCTACGACACGGAGCGCAGCTTCGAGCAGGCGCGGTGGATCGCGAATGAGGTCGACCGGCCGAACCTGATGGTGAAGATCCCGGCCACGCAGGCAGGCCTGCCCGCGATCGAGGACTGCATCGCGCACGGGACGTCGATCAACATCACGCTGATCTTCTCCCTCGACCGCTACAAGGCCGTCGTCGAGGCGTACCTGCGCGGGCTCGAGCGCCTCGTCGCGGGCGGCGGCGACCCGGCGAAGATCGCGTCGGTCGCGTCGTTCTTCGTCTCTCGCGTCGACACCGAGGCCGACAAGCGGCTCGAGGGGCATCCCGAGCTGCAGGGCAAGCTCGCGATCGCGAATGCGAAGCTCGCCTACCAGCACTACCTGCAGGAGTTCTCCGGCCCGAGGTGGGAGTTCCTCGAGTCGAAGGGCGCCACGAAGCAGCGGTGCCTCTGGGCGTCGACGTCGACGAAGAACCCCGAGTACCGCGACGTGATCTACGTGGAGGAGCTCATCGGCCCGGACACGGTGAACACGATGCCGCTCGAGACGATCGAGGCGTTCCAGGATCACGGCGAGGTGCGCGGCGACACGGTCCTCGAGGGAGTCGACGAGGCGCACCAGCTGCTGCGCAAGCTCGCCGACGCGGGCGTCGACTACGACGACGTCGTGGAGACACTCGAGATGGAGGGAGTGCAGAAGTTCGCCGACTCGTTCGCGCAGATCACCGAGTCGATCCGCGCGAAGCGCGGGACGCTCGCGGCGGCATGACGCAGACCGAGATCGTCGAGCGGATCTGGCAGCGCGACGCCGGCGTCTGGACGGGCGCCGACGAGGCGAAGTGGCTCGGCTGGCTCGACGAGCCCTGGCGCATGCGCGAGGACGTCGACCTGCTGCTGCAGTTCGCCGACTCGATGGTCGACCGCGTGGACGCGATCGTGCTGCTCGGCATGGGCGGCTCGTCGCTCGCGCCGGAGGTGATCCGGCGGACGTTCCGGCAGGAGACGTTCCACGTGCTCGACACGACGCATCCGGCTGCGATCCGCGACCTCGAGCGCAGGATCGACGTGTCGCGCACGCTGTTCATCAGCGCGTCGAAGTCGGGGTCGACGCTCGAGACGCGCTCGCACACCGACTACTTCCGCGCGCAGGGCGGGCTGTGGGCGGCGATCACCGACCCGGGCTCGTCGCTCGAGGAGTACGCCCGGCAGCACGAGTTCGACGCGGTGTTCGCGGGCGAGCCGACGATCGGCGGGCGCTACTCGGCGCTGTCGCCGTTCGGGATGGTGCCCGCCGCGCTGATGGGGATCGACGTCGCGCGGTTCCTCGAGCGCGCGCAGGAGATGGCGGAGGCATGCCGACTCGCGGAGGGGAACCCGGGACTCGAGCTCGGGCTGTCGCTCGGCGAGAACTGGCGCGACGGCCGCGACAAGGTGTGCATCCCGGAAGGGCCCGAGGGCTTCGGGCTCTGGGCCGAGCAGCTGATCGCCGAGTCGACGGGCAAGCAGGGGAAGGGGCTCGTGCCCGCGCCCGGCGAGCCGGCGGACGGGCCGGACAGGCAGGCGCAGGAGGTGCGCCTCACGGGCGAGTACGAGCTCGCGCAGGAGTTCTTCCGCTGGGAGTTCGCCGTCGCCGTCGCCGGCTCGATCCTCGGCATCGATCCGTTCGACCAGCCCGACGTCCAGGTCGCGAAGGACAAGACCAGAGAGGTCTTGTCGGGGCCTGGCCCCGACACGTCCCCCGTGGGCAGTGTGGACGAGCTGTTCGCCCAGGCGAACGAAGGCGACTACGTCTGCATCCAGGCGTTCGTGAACCCGACCGCGGCCAACGAGGAGAAGGTGCTCGCGCTCGCGGCACGCGCACGGGAGGCGACGGGATGCGTCGTCACGCACGGCTTCGGCCCGCGGTACATGCATTCGACGGGCCAGCTGCACAAGGGCGGCCCCAATACGGGCGTGTTCCTGCAGGTCGTCGACGACACAGGCGACGAGCTGCCGATCCCGGGGCAGCCGTTCGGGTTCGGGAAGCTGATCCGCGCGCAGGCCGCGGCTGACTTCGCGGTGTTGCAGGAGCGCGGCCGACGTGCCGCGCGCGTCCGGCTCGAGGAGGTGTCGTAGGTGCAACTGGGAATGATCGGTCTCGGCCGTATGGGCGGCAACATGGCGAAGCGCCTCGAGGAGCACGGCCACGACGTGAAGACGTACGACCCCGGCGTCGAGTCGACGGCGAAGACGCTCGCAGAGCTCGCGCAGCAGCTCGACGCGCCGCGGTCGTTCTGGATGATGGTGCCCGCGGGCAAGATCACCGAGGACACGTTCCAGGAGCTGCTCCGCGTCGGCGAGCCGGGCGACGTGATCGTCGACGGCGGCAACTCGAACTTCCGCGACTCGCAGCGGCGGCACGCAGAGGCGAAGGAGAAGGGCATCGGCTTCTGCGACTGCGGCACGTCGGGCGGCATCTGGGGCCTCGAGGTCGGCTACTGCCTGATGGTCGGCGGCGACGACGCGCACGTGAAGCAGGTCGAGCCGGCGTTCCGCGATCTCGCTCCGGAGGACGGGTATGCGCACGTCGGCGGCTCGGGCTCCGGCCACTTCGTGAAGATGGTCCACAACGGCATCGAATACGGCCTCATGCAGGCGTACGCCGAGGGATTCGAGGTGATGAAGGCGTCCGAGTTCGGGCTCGACCTGCACCAGATCTCGGGCATCTGGCGCTACGGATCCGTGGTGCGCTCGTGGCTGCTCGAGCTCCTGCACAGCGCATTCGAGAAGGAGGGCTCGCAGCTCGAGAAGATCCACGGCTACGTCGAGGACTCCGGCGAGGGACGCTGGACGATCGCGGAGGCGATCGCCGAGGACGTGCCGGTGCCGGTGATCACGGCGGCGCTGTTCGCGCGGTTCGCGTCGCGGCAGGAGGAGTCGTTCGCGGCGAAGGTCAACGCGGCGCTGCGCAACCATTTCGGCGGCCACGCGGTGCACGCGGTCGAGACGGCGCAGGCACAGACGCAGGATCCGCGTGGCTGACGAGCACGAGAACCCGCTCGCCGCGGGCCTGCACATCCGGCGCCGGCCGGACCCGTGCATCCTCGTCATCTTCGGCGCGTCCGGCGATCTGACGCAGAAGAAGCTGATGCCGGCGCTCTACGCGCTCGCGGTGCGCGGCCTGCTCCCGGAGAAGTTCGGCATCGTCGGCGCGGCGCGGTCCGAGGAGTCCGACGACGACTTCCGCGCGCGGATGAAGGAGGCGGTGCAGCAGCACGCGCGCGACCCGTTCGAGGAGGAGGCGTGGTCGGCGCTCGCGGACGGGATGCGCTACGTGACGCTCGACTTCGCGGACGACAAGGGCGAGGACGAGCTCAAGGACGTGCTCACGAAGCTCGACGACGAGCGCGGCACCGGCGGCAACCGCGTCTACTACTTCGCGGTTCCGCCCGCGGCGATCGGGACGCTGCTCGACGAGATCGCGGAGCGCCGTGGCGCCGAGGGCTGGCTCCGGCTGATCGTCGAGAAGCCGTTCGGCCACGACCTGGCGTCGGCGCGCGAGCTGAACGCGAAGATCCAGGAGCACTTCGGCGAGCACGAGGTGTTCCGCATCGATCACTACCTCGGCAAGGAAACGGTGCAGAACATGCTGGCGCTGCGGTTCGCGAACGGCATCTTCGAGCCGATCTGGAACAGGCAGTTCATCGACCACGTGCAGATCACCGTCGCCGAGTCGATCGGGATCGAGGGGCGCGCCGGCTACTACGAGAGCGCGGGCGCGATCCGCGACATCTTCCAGAACCATCTGCTGCAGCTCGTCGCGATCACGGCGATGGAGCCGCCGATCGACTTCAACGCCGACTCGGTGCGCAACGAGAAGGTGAAGGTGCTGAAGGCGATCCACACGCCGGGCCCGAAGCACCTCGTGCGCGGGCAGTACGGGCCGGGCTACGTCGAAGGGGAGCCGGTGCGCGGGTACCGCGAGGAGGAGGGCGTCGCTCCGGGATCCGAGACGGACACGTTCGTCGCTGCGAAGCTCTACGTCGACAACTGGCGGTGGGCGGACACGCCGTTCTACGTGCGCATGGGCAAGCGGCTCGCGCGTCGCGAGACGACGATCGCGATCCAGTTCAAGCGTGCGCCGCATCCGCCGTTCGAGGACGGCGGCGAAGGGCTCAGGCCGAACGTGCTCCTGATCCACGTCCAGCCGAACGAGGGGATCTCGCTCGCGATCGGCGCGAAGGTGCCGGGGCAGGGCATGACGATCCGCACGGTGCACATGGACTTCCTCTACGGCGGCGCGTTCCGCGAGGGGCTGCCCGACGCGTACGAGCGGCTGATCCTCGACGCGATGCTCGGCGACGCGACGCTGTTCACGCGGTCGGACGAGATCGAGGAGCAGTGGTCGCTCGTCGACGCGATCGTCGGCATGTGGCAGCGCGACCGGCCGTCGTTCCCGAACTACCCGGCGGGGACGTGGGGGCCGACGGCCGCGGACGAGCTGTTGCACAGGGACGGGCGCTCGTGGCGCAGGCACTGATCGAGGACGACTGGACCGGCGAGAACGTCTCGGTCGCGGAGATCGAGCGGGAGCTCGCGCGGCTTCGGTACGCGTCGTCGGAGCAGAGCTCGCAGCCGAACCTGCGGACGTCGGTGATGACGCACATCGCGTGGGCGCCGCCCGAGTGGCAGCACGCGGCGGAGGAGACGCTCGCGGGCATGGCGGAGCGGCACCCGTCGCGCACCCTGCTCCTCGTGCCGCGGCCGGAGCTCGAGGACGGCATCGACGCGCTCCTCTCGATCCGGTGCTTCCCGATCGGCGACCGCGCCGTGTGCGGCGAGGTGATCGAGCTGACACTGCGCGGGGCGCGCGCGGCGGCGCCGGCGTCGATCGTGCTCCCGCTCTTGATCTCGGACCTGCCGGTGTTCCTGCGCTGGCGCGGGCAGCCGGAGTGGGAGTTGCCCGCGTTCGAGCAGCTGCTCGGGGTGACCGACCGCCTGATCGTCGACTCGACGGAGTGGCCCGATCTGCCCGGTGCGTACGCGCCGCTCGCCGCGCTGTTCGACCGCGTGACGGTGTCGGACATCGCGTGGGATCGCACCGAGCGGTGGCGCGGTCTCCTCGCGTCGCTGTGGCCGGGCGTCGCGGACGTGTCGGAGCTGCGCGTCCACGGCACGCGCGCGCAGGGGTATCTGCTCGCGGGCTGGCTGCGCTCGCGCCTCGGCCACGACGTGTCGCTGGAGATCGACGAGCGCGAGCGCCTCGAGGGGATCGACCTCGACGGCCACGCCGCCGCCTTCCCCCCGGGCCGCCCGCCCGCCCCGAGCGACGTCCTCTCGGCGCAGCTCGACCGCTTCGCGCGCGACGCGATCTACGAGGGCGCTGTGCGCTCCGCCGGCGTCTGACGCGCGTCTGACGCTCGTCAGACGCGGGACCGCGACAACTTCGCGCCGAAAGACGAACGGACACTGGCGCGGCGCGTTCGCGACATGCACCGTGGATCGCGTGAACAAGCTCCGCCTCGAAGAGCCCGGTGCGACGTACCACCTCTGCGCGAACGCGATCGACGGCAGGCGGCTGTTCCACGACGAGGTCGACTTCGGAACGTACTTCGGGCTCCTGGGCGACGAGGTCGTCGAAAGCGAGTGGGAGCTCCTCGAGTACGTGTTCATGACGACCCACGTCCATCTGATCGTCAAGCTCAGGAAATGCACGTTGAGCAGCGGCTTTCGGCGCTTGCAAAGCCGATACGCACGCGCGTTCAACCGGCGGCACAGGCGGCGCGGCGTGATGTGGCAGAAGCGATTTCACGACGAGATGATCGAGACCGACGGCCATCTGTTCGAGGCGATTCGCTACGTCGCGAGGAACCCTGTGCGGGCGGGGATGTGCGACGCGCCGGAGGACTACGAGTGGTCGTCGTACGGAGCGGCGATCGGCGTCCACCCGCGTGATCCGCTCGTGAGCGAGCGTGCGCTGCTGGAGCTCTTCGCCCGCGACGCCGGCACCGCCCGGCGGCGGCTACGCGCGTTCGTCGAGGAGAAGGATCCGCGCGTACGACGGCGTCAGACGCGCGTCAGACGCGCGTCAGACGGCGAGAAGTGAGACCACTTCGTCGTGGAGGGTGCCGTTCGTCGCCACGAAGCTCGAGCCGGTCGACGGCTCGCCGCCGTCGTACGTCGTGCAGCGGCCGCCCGCCTCCTCCACGAGCAGCTGCACCGGCGCGTAGTCCCACACCTGCATCACGGAGTCGCACGCGACGTCGAGCGCGCCCTCTGCGACGAGGCAGTGCTGCCAGAAGTCGCCGAGGCCGCGGTTCGACCACGCGCGGTCCACGACCTCGCGCCACCCGCCCGGCATCCGCCGCGCCGACGTCGTCGACACCGCCGCGTCCTCGAGGCGCGCAACCGACGAGACGCGGCACGGCGAGCCGTCGGCCACGCAGCCCTCGCCGCGCACGGCCCACCACCGCCGGCCGAGCGCGGGCGCCGACACGAGCGACGCGACGACCTCGCCGTCGCGCGAGAGCGCGAGCAGCGTCGCCCACACCGGGACGCCGCGCACGTAGTTGGTCGTGCCGTCGATCGGGTCGACGATCCACTTCGCGTCCCCGCCGTCGTCGCCGAACTCCTCGCCGAGAACGCCTTCGCCGCGGCCCGACGCGGCGACCAGAGAGCGGACGGCCTCCTCGGCTGCGCGGTCGGCTTCCGACACGGGTGAGAGGTCAGGCTTCGTGTCCACGCGCAGGTCGAGCGCCCGGAACCGCGCCATCGTGATCGCATCGGCCGCGTCCGCGAGCGAATGCGCGAACGTGATGTCCGGGCTCACCCCGGTGACGCTACTTGACGACGACGAAGCTGTCGCCCGTCACGCGGAGGCGCACCGGCGACGACCAGCTCATCTCCTGCGCGCCCGACGGCAGTGCAGGGTTGATGCCGCGCACGCGGTACCACCACGACCCGACAGCGGAGCGGCCGAGCGGCAGCACGATCGACGTGGCCGGCGTCGTCGTCTTCCACGTCGTCCGCCACGGATACTTCGTCTTCGAGAGCTGCACCTCGTACGTCTGCGCGCCGACCGCGGGCTCCCACGCGACGAGGGGCGAGTCGTGCACCGCCGGCACCTTCGACGCCGACGCGACCACGCGGCCGTTCGGCGCGAGCCCTGCGACCCACGGCGTCCCCGCCTGCGTCACGACCGGCTCGGAGATCTTCCCGAAGCTCATGCCGTACCCGGCCTCGCACTCGTCCTGCGGCACCGCCATCTCGTGGTACTGGAGCGGCTGGTCGTTCGCCTTCGGGTCCGGCGGCCCGTACGTCTGCACCGACACCGGCACGACCGTCCAGTAGTAGCGGCCGTTCGGCCAGCCCGAGTCCCAGAGGTCGACGCTCGCGAGCGCGGGCCCGGTCGACGACCCCGTCGACGACGCGACGGGCACCTCGTTCGACTTCACGTCGGCGCCCGCGGCGTCGTACGCGCGACCCTCGGTGCCGCCCGCCACCATCAGGTACGGCGGCCCCGTCCACTGTGCGAGCGTCGACGACGACTGCGGCAGCTGCAGCGGCCCGCCGTACGTCCGCGGCGCGTAGGCCGGCGACCCGACGATCGACCCCTTGAAGACGACGTTGACGCAGTGATCGTCCGTGGCGACGTAGACGCGGTAGAGCGCCGAGCCGAACGACGAGACGGTCGTGACCCACGGCGCGGAGGGCGTCCACGCGAATCCCGGCGTCAGCTCGTGCGGCGCCGCAGGCTCGCCCTTCTTGTCCCACACGTCGGAGACCGTGTCGGTCGGAGTGAGCGTCCCGAGCGACTGCGGCGGGTTGACGGTGGTGAAGACCTTGCTCCACGGCCCGTAGGAGACGCGCGGCAGCCCGTTCTTGAGCACGTCCTTGTCGTCGATGTACCGCACGGCGCGCACGCGCCAGTGAATCGTCGAGTAGCCCATGAACGAGTGGAACGTGAAGAACTCGCGCTCGTCGGCGACGTTCGTCGTCGTCTGGAATGCCGTCGCCCCGTTGATGTCGGGGTACAGGACCTCGTAGCGCGTCGCGCCCTCGATCGGCTTCCACCGGATCAGCCCCTCGGGAGCCGGCAGCTGCTGCGGGTAGTCGCTGTCCGTCCAGCGCATGTTGAAGCCGAACGGCTCGCTCCACGGCGTGACGTGCTTCCCGTCCGCGGACTCCCAGCGCACGTGCGCCCACAGCGCGAACGGGACGCCCGTCATCCAGGGCAGCTGGTGCGGGATCGCGATCGCCGGCATCTTCACGTTCGTGTACGTGAAGAGCACCGACGAGTCGTCGAACTTCCGTGAGGTCGACAGCTCGAAGTCGTAGGAGCCGCCCCTCGCGTCGACCGGCGACCACGCGAACGACGGGGTCCGCGGGTAGTACGGCTGCGGCGCCTCGTCCGGCCGGAGCAGGAAGGCATGGAGCCCGGTCGGCGCCGCGGTGACGGCGTGGTACGGGGTCGGCCCGCCGGCGACCGCCACAGGGGCGAACGCGCAAGCGGCGGCCAGCAGCAGGAGGACGCGCTTCACGAGGTATGTGTCGGCAGCCGGGGCTCAGGGCTTGAGTGCCAGCCCCGCCGCCAGCACCAGCGCGTCCGCGCCCGGCCGGCCCGCGATCTGCACGTTCCCGACCGCCAGGGCGGGCCAGCCGAGCGCGTTGAACGGGAAGGTGTAGAGCGTCATCGCCGCCCGAACCTCGAGCTCGTCGCAGTCCCGTGCGGGCACCGGCCGGGACAGCACCGGAGTCACCAGCACGTCGAAGCCCTCGAGCGCCGCCTCGGCGCGCTCGCGGTGCTCCGCCCGCGCCCGCAGCCCCGCCTCGTACTCCCCGTCGGTGATCGCGATGCACATCTCCACCTTCGACCGGATGTTCTCGCCGTAGAGCTCCGCGTTCTCCGCGTACAGGTCGCGATGGACGTCGCCGACCTCGCGCGCGAACACCGGGAAGACGGGTGCGGCGGTGGGGAAGCCGATGGGCTCGCCGACCACGCCGCCCCACGCGGACGCGACGCGGAGGTCCTGCAGCGACACCTCGGGCACCGCGATCCCCATCAGCTCGATGCACGTCTCGACGTCTCGCGCCATCGGCCCGGCGTGGTCGAACGACGGCGCGAGCGGGAAGACGCCTTCCGTCGACCACGTGCCGTACGTCGGCTTGAAGCCGACGACGTCGCAGCACGCGGCGGGGATGCGGATCGAGCCGCCCGTGTCGGTGCCGAGCGCGCCGTCGGCCTCGCCGAGCGCGAGCGCCGCCGCCGATCCGCCCGACGAGCCGCCCGCGGTCAGCTCGGGATGCCGCGGGTTCGGCACGACGCCGTAGTGCAGGTTCTGCGACGTGACGCCGTAGGCGAACTCGTGCAGGTTGGCCTTCCCGACGTCGACCCAGCCGCGCGCCTCCAGGTCCGCGACGGCGGGGGCCGTCTTCGACGGGACGTGCTCCGCGAACACGGCCGATCCGTACGTCGTGCGGACTCCGGCCGTGTCGAAAAGGTCCTTGACCGCGAGGCGTCGGCCGGCGGGGCCGTCGTCCAGGCGCGTGATCCAGACCGAGTCGGCTACGACAGCCAGAGGTAGACGTACGCGATGCCGACGGTGCCGGCGAAGAGCACCCAGAAGAGCGCGAAGAGCGACCAGCCCCAGCGCATGTTCCGGCGTGCGATCTCGGGATCGAGCATCTAGATCACCACCGTGTCGATTGCCATCGCGACGAACAGGAGCGCGAGGTAGAGGAGCGAGAAGTGGAACAGCTTGACGGCGACGACGCGTTCCATCGTCCGCCGGAGCTCGAGCGCGAGCCAGAGGAACACGCCGCCGAGGAGCAGCGCCGAGACGCCGTAGACGACGCCGAACGTGCCGAACGCGACCGGCACGAGCGTCACCGCGATCATCAGCAGCGTGTAGAGGACGATCTGCCTCGCCGTCTCGCGCTCACCGCGCGTCACCGGCAGCATCGGCACGCCGGCGCGCGCGTAGTGCTCCTTCAGCATCAGCGCGAGCGCCCAGAAGTGCGGCGGCGTCCAGACGAACACGACCGCGAACATGACGAGCGCCGCCCAGCCGAGGTGACCGGACGCGCCCGCGAAGCCGACGAGCGGCGGCACGGCGCCGGCGGCGCCGCCGATCACGATGTTCTGCGCGGTCGCCCGCTTGAGGAAGCGCGTGTACACGATCACGTAGAAGAGGTTCCCGGCCAGAGCGAGCAGCGCCGTCTCGAGGTTGACGAGCGAGTCGAGCAGCGCGAACGAGAACGCCGACAGCGCAAGCCCGAACTCGAGTGCGCGCGCCTCCGGCACGCGGCCCGATGCCACAGGCCGCTTCTCGGTACGCGAGCCCATCAGCTTGTCGATGTCGCGGTCGAGGTAGTGGTTCAGCGCCGATGCGCCGCCACACGCGAGCGCGAGGCCGAGCATCGTCACCGCGAACCCCCAGACACCCGACCCGCGGCCGACGAACCAGCCCGCGCCGCCCGTCAGCAGGAGCAGCGACATGATCCGCGGCTTCGTCAGGGTCACGTAGTCGCGCCACGGCCCTTCGCCGCCGACGTGGCGGAACGACAGCGCCGCGACGTACGCCGTCGCCGCGAGCGCGAGCGACGCGAACACGAGGTGCGGCGCGCGGCCGACGACGAGCGCCGCGAGCCCGAAGAGCACCAGCGCGACGAGCGCGGGCGCCAGCAGGCGGCGGGCCGTCACCCACGCGGTCGCGACGAGCGCGGCGAGCGGCGGGAGCGCGATCGCGGCGAGCACGCGGTGCGCGGTGCCCCACCCGGCGGCGCCCGAGGCGACGGCGAGCGACGTCCCCGCAACAGCGAGCAGCGCCGTCGCTCGCGCCCAGACGCCCATCAGAACCCTCTGGTCTCCGCGAGGCGGCGGCGCAGGTCCCGCAGCGGGCGCGCGCTCGTCACGTAGGGGACGGTGTCGAAGTTCCACTCGGGCGGCGGCGACGTCGTGTACCACTCGAGCGTGTCGGCAACCCACGGGTCGTTGCCGGCGCGCGGCCCCGACATCTGCGTCTTCACGACGTTCCAGACGAACACGAGCATGCCGACGGCCATCACGTACGAGCCGATCGTCGAGATCATGTTGTAGACCTCCCAGATCCCGCCGGGGTGGTACGTGTAGTAGCGGCGCGGCATCCCGAGCAGGCCGAGCATGTGCTGCGGGAAGAACGTCAGGTTGAAGCCGATGAAGACGAGCCAGAAGTGCAGCTTGCCGAGGCCCTCGTCGAGCACGCGGCCGAACATCTTCGGCCACCAGTAGTAGAGGCCGCCGAAGATCCCGAAGATCGAGCCGCCGAACAGCACGTAGTGCAGGTGCGCGACGACGAAGTAGGTGTCGGTGACCGCCCAGTCGATCGGGAACGACGCGAGGAAGATCCCGGAAAGGCCGCCGATCGTGAACACGCCGATGAAGCCGAGCGCCCACAGCATCGGCGTCGCGAACGTGATGTTGCCGCGCCAGATCGTCGCGAGCCAGTTGAAGATCTTCACGCCCGTCGGGATCGCGATGATCATCGAGCTGAGCATGAAGAAGATGTCGAGGCCGATCGGCATCCCGACCGCGAACATGTGGTGCGCCCACACGAGCAGCGAGTAGAACGCGATGCCCGCGGTCGAGATCGCGACCGCCTTGTAGCCGAAGATCGGCTTGCGCGAGAAGACGGGGAGGATCTCGGAGATCATCCCCATCGCCGGCAGGATCATGATGTAGACCTCGGGGTGCCCGAAGAACCAGAAGACGTGCTGGTAGAGGATCGGGCTGCCGCCGTGCTGCGGGTCGAAGAAGTGCGTCCCGACCTGGCGGTCGAGCAGCATCAGCGTCAGCCCGGCCGAGAGCGTCGGCAGCACGATGATCAGCAGCCACGCGTACGTGACGACCGCCCACACGAAGAGCGGGATCCGCATCCACGACATCCCCGGCGTGCGCATGTTGTGCACCGTCACGACGAAGTTGATGGCGCCGACGAGCGACGAGATCGAGAGGATGTGCAGCGACAGGATCCAGAGGTCCTGGCCGCTCCCCGGCTCGTGCAGCGTCGACAGCGGCACGTACGACGTCCAGCCCGCGCGCGCCGGGCCCTGCGACGAGAAGAAGCTCAGGTACATGACGAGCCCGCCGAGCAGGAAGAGCCAGTACGACAGCGCGTTCAGCCGCGGGAACGCCATGTCCCGCGCGCCGATCATCAGCGGCACGAGGTAGTTCCCGAAGCCCGCGAGGATCGGGACGATGACGAGGAAGATCATCGTCGTGCCGTGGATCGTCAGCGCCTCGTTGTACGAGTTCTTCGTCATGAAGTGCTCGTTCGGCGTCGCGAGCTGCGTGCGCATCAGCAGCGCAAGGAACCCGCCGAGCGCGAAGAAGACGAGCGAGGTCCAGATGTAGAGGATCCCGATCCGCTTGTGGTCGACGGTCGTCAGCCACGACACCACGCGGCCGCGGCGCCAATCCGCGCGATACGGCTGCACGCCCTCGACGTTGACCGCCACCTACTGGCCTCCCTTCTTCGCGAACTGCTTCGTGTACGCGATCAGCGCGTCGATCTGGTGGCCGGACCAGTTCTTCCCGACCGGCGGCATCTGGATCCCGCCCTTGCGCAGGAGCGTCTCGATCCCCTTGCGGTCGCCGAGCAGCGGGTTGCCCGCGAGCGCGGGGCCGATGTACTTGTGGTCGAGCGCGTGGCATCGCTCGCAGACGCCGGTGAACTCGGCGCCGCCGAGGTTGTACGTGCCGGACGCACTCGCGCGTGCCGAGATGAACCGGTCGTACTGCGCGCGCGGGACGACGTCGACCCAGCCCGTCATCTGCGCGTGCTGGACGCCGCACAGCTCCGCGCACCGCGCGACGTACGTGCCGACCGGCGCCTTGAACCACGTCTTGTTGACCTTGCCCGGGATCGCGTCGTACTTGCCGCCGAAGTCGGGCACCCACCACGAGTGGTTCACGTCCCAGTCGAGCCCGACGATGTCCTCGTGCACGACCTGGTCCGCCGGCGCGACCATCCTGTTGATCGAGACGGCGCCGTTCGGATACCGGAAGAGCCAGTAGAACTGGTGGCCCTCGATCTGGATGGTCGTCTCGTCGGCCGCGGCGGCCTTCGGCGCGTCGGCGATGCCGGGCAGCTTGTAGAAGAGGAACGAGCCGATCGCGGCGAGGATCAGGACCGGCACGACGGTCCAGATGATCTCGAGGCGGGTCGCGCCGTGGATCTGCGGCCCCTCGGCCGTCGCCGCGCGTCGGCCGCGGCGGTACTTGACGACGAACGCGATCAGCGCGCCTTCGACGATCACGAAGATCGCACCCGTGAAGATCGCGACGAAGATGAACGTGTCCTGGATGCGGTGCGCGTTCGGCGAGTGCGCGTTCCCCGGGAGAAAGCCTCCGTTTCCCGCGAGCGCCGCGGCGGCAAGGGCGAGCGCTGCCAGGCTCGTGACGAGTGTGGCGATGACGGTGCGACGCACGGAGAGTGGCATCGTATAGAGCGTGGAACGAGCAGGAAGCTCCCAGGTGGACCTGCCGGACGACGTCACCTCGCCGTTCCAGGTCTTCGTGAACGGCGTCGAGCAGAAGCGCGGCGCGGACTACGACCAGGTCGGCCGCACGCTCGTGTTCCGGCGCCCGCTCGAGCAGGAGGGGAGGCTCGGGTTCTGGCGCTGGTTCTCGCTCTTCCTCGGTGTCGCGGGCACCTATCGGAAGCACGAGACCGTGGACGTCGTCTACGACGCGGGCGGCAGGCGGGGTGTCGTCACGCTGACGCCGACCGACTGAGCACGTCGCGCCAGAGCGCGACCGTCTCGCCGACCGGCACGGCGAGGCTCGCGATCGTCGCGGTGACCTCGCAGCGCTGAACCTCGGGATCCTCGGTCGCTCCCCCGCGGCAGCCCGGCCACACGCCGGTCTCGCGCGCGACGGCCGTCACCGCGTCGTTCAACGCGTCGAGCGGCCGGCGCACGAACGCGTGGAACATCGCGGCGTGCGGCGGGCACGGCAGGATCGTGACCCCGTCGAGGTCGTTCAGCGCGGCCGCCGACTCGCGCGCGTGCGCGCGGAGCTCGCCCATCCGCGGCAGCACCTCGTCGAGGGCGCGCTCCGCCGGCTCGACGAGCGGCGCCACGCTGAACATGCGGCCGCCGTGCCGGATCTGCCAGACGCGCGCCTCGGCGACGAAGTCCGCGGGGCCGGCGAGGACGCAGCCGGCCGGCGCGCCGAGGTCCTTGTAGAGCGACACGTAGACGGTGTCGAACAGCGCCGCGATCTCGCCCGGGTCCGGGCACTGCCAGAGGCGTGCGCCGTCGAGGTGGAGCGCGGCGCCACGTGCGCGCGCGGCTTCACACGTCGCGACGAGGTCCTCGCGCTCCGGCACCTGGCCTCCCAGGTCGCGCTGCGGGATCTCGAGCAGCACCGCCGCGACCGGCTCGCGCAGCGCTTCGACGTCCGCTGCCCGGACGAGCCGCTCGCGGCTCCCGAGATGGACCGCGTGCAGCCCGTGCAGCACCGCGTAGCCGCGCTCCTCGTGCGTGTCCAGATGGCAGTACGGGTGGAACGCGACGGCGCGCCGGGAGCGCGCGTCGGCGTGGATGCGGAGTGCGATCTGCTGCGCCATCGTCCCGCTCGGCATCCAGACGGCGGCGTCCTTGCCGAGGAGCCCGGCGACGCGCCCCTCCAGCCGTTCGACGGAGCCGCCCTCGCCGTAACGGTCGCCGGGGCCGGGCCCGGGCATCCCGAAGGCGAAGCGCTCGCAGCCGCGCCAGACGTCGCGCCACTCGTCCACGCGTGCAATCTAAGCTGCGACGTCGTGGCCGCCGTCGAGTCCGCACGTCCCCGCCGCCTCGGCCTCCTGCAGGGCGCGACCAGCGTCGCCGCGCTCGGCGCGATCGCCTGGTGGGCGTCGCGGCAGCATGCGCCGCACATCCCGCTCGACCCGCCGGCGCTCGCCCGGCTCGCCGGGGCGCTCGGCATCTACGCCGTCGCGACCGCGCTCCGCGGCGAGCGGTGGCATCGCATCCTCCGGACGAACGCGATCGAGCGGCCGCGCAGCTCGACGTACGGCTTGACGCTCGTCGGCTACATGGGGAACAACACGCTCCCCGCGCGCGCCGGCGACCTGATGCGCGTGATGCTCCTCGGCGGCGCGCGGCGCGTCGTCCTCGGGACGGTCGTCGCCGAGCGCGCCCTCGACGCGGCTGCGCTCGCACTGATCTTCGCGCTCGTCGTCGTCGACCGCGGGCTCGACTTCGGCCCGCTGCCGTACGTCGCGGCCGCGGGCGTGGCGCTGCTCGTCGTCGCCGCGGTCGTCTGGCGCCTCGTGCCGCGCGTCCACGACGCGCTGCGGCCGGCGCTCGGCGCGCTGCGCGGCCTCGTCTCGCTGCACGGGCTCGCCCTCCTCGCGCTGTCGCTCGCGCTGTGGACGCTCGAGGCGCTGACGTACGCCGCGGTCGGCTCGGCCGTCGGCGTCCACCTCGGCGTCATCGGCGCGCTGTACGTGATGGCGCTCACGAACCTCTCGGCGCTCGTGCCCGCGGCCCCGGGCTACGTCGGCACCTTCGACGCCGCCGTGCTGCTCGCGCTCCGCTCGCTGCAGCTCCCGGCGCTCGGCTACCTCCTCGTCCTGCGGTTCGTGCTCTTCGTGCCGATCACGGTCGCCGGCTTCGCCGTGTTCGTCGCGCGCTACGCCCGGCGGCGATGAGAGCGCGCTTCGACGCGGCGCTCGCGGCGCCGTGGGCGGTGCCCGTGGCGCTGCCGCTGCTCGTGCTGATCTCGCTTTGGCTCCGCACACGCGAGCTCCACGCCGGCTTCTGGATCGACGAGGGGATCTCCGTCGGCATCGCGCACGAGCACTGGACGTCGATTCCGCACCTCCTGCGCCAGGACGGATCGCCGCCTGCCTACTACATGCTGCTCGCGCTCTGGATCCGCCTCTTCGGCGACAGCGAGTCGGCCACGCACAGCCTCTCGCTCGTGTTCGGGCTCGCGACGATCCCGCTCGCGTTCCTCGCCGCGCGCGCGCTCTTCGGGCGGGTCGCCGGTCTCGTCGCGGCGCTCCTCGCAGCGCTCGACCCGTTCCTCACGTACTACGCGCAGGAGACACGCATGTACGAGCTGGAAGCGCTGCTCTCGCTCGTCGTCGCGTGGTCGTACGCGGAGGGGATCCTGCGGGCGAAGCGCCCGTGGCTCCCGGTGTTCGTCGTGTCGACGGCGCTGCTCGCGTACACCCACAACTGGGGCCTCTTCCTCTGCGTCGGCCTGGCGGCGGCGACGCTGCTCGTCGCGCGCGACCGCCTCCGTCTGTTCGCGATCTCCGCTGCGGGCGTCGCCGTCCTCTACCTCCCGTGGGTGCCGACGCTGCTCGAGCAGGCGGCGCACACCGGCGCGCCCTGGTCGACGCGGCCGAGCCTGCACGACCTCGTGCTCTCGCCGGGGCAGGTCGTGGGCGGGGACGCGCCGTACGCGATCCTCGTTCTCGTCGGCGGCTCCGCCGTGTGGAACCGGCTCGCGCACGGCCGCGGCGACGAGCACCGGACGCTCGCGGCGTTCGTATGGATCGTCGCGGTGACGGTCGCCGCGGCGTTCGTCTCGTCGCAGATCTCGCCGGCGTGGACCTCGCGCTACTTCGCGGTCATCTTCGGGCCGATCGTGCTGCTCGCCGGCGACGCACTCACCCGCGCCCGCGGCCTCGGGTTCGCAGCGCTCGTCGGCATCGTCTTCCTCTTCCTCAACTTCTCGGTGCACAACGACAAGGAGAACGCGCGCGGAATTGCGCGGGGTGTCCAGCCGTACCTGCACCCGGGCGAGCTGATCATCTCGACGCACCCCGAGCAAACGCCGGTGCTCCGTTACTACCTCGGCCCCGGCTACCGCTGGGCGACGACGCTCGGCCGCACCGGCGACCCGCACATCTTCGACTGGCGCGACGCAGTCACGCGACTGCAGCGCACGAAGGCGCAGCCGACGCTCGACCACCTGATCGGCACCGTCGGCGTCGGCAAGGAGTTCGTCGTGATCGCGCCCGTCTTCCGCGACTACCGAGCGTGGCGCGCGAAGTGGACGAAGCTCGTGTGGACGAAGGCGACGGCGTGGAACTGGCTGCTCGACCACGACCAGGGCGTCGCGCTCGTGGCGCACGTCCGCAGCGACGAGATCGCGCTGAAGGAGAACTACTTCAAGCCGCTGCAGGCATTCGTCTACCGGCGAACGCGGTAGCAGCCCCGCTAAAGTCCCTGCACGCCCGCAGGGGCCGCTTCTCTCGAATGGCGAACGACACGACGCAGACGACGCTCGTCCTCGGCGGCGGCCCGGCCGGGCTGACCGCGGGCTACGTGCTCGGCCAGGCCGGCCGCGACGTCGTCGTGCTCGAGGCCGAGGACCAAGTCGGCGGCATCGCGAAGACCGTCGAGCGCGACGGCTACCGCTTCGACCTCGGCGGCCACCGCTTCTTCACGAAGGCGGCCGAGGTCGACGAGCTCTGGCACGAGGTGCTCGGCGACGAGTTCCTGCGTCGGCCGCGTATGTCGCGCATCTACTGGAACAACCGGTACCTCGACTACCCGCTGCGCGGGCCCGACGTGATCAAGAAGCTCGGCCCCGTCGAGCTCTCGCGGTGCATGGCGTCCTATCTCGTCGCGGCCGCAAAGCCGAAGGGCAACGAGGACTCGCTCGAGCAGTGGGTCACGAACCGGTTCGGCAAGCGGCTGTTCGAGCTGTTCTTCAAGAGCTACAACGAGAAGGTCTGGGGCGTCCCGGCGTCCGAGATCCGCGCCGAGTGGGCCGCGCAGCGGATCAAGGGCCTCTCCTTCTTCTCCGCCGCGAGGGCCGCGTTCTTCGGCAACAAGGGCAACAAGATCAAGAGCCTGATCAGCGAGTTCAACTACCCGCGCTACGGCCCCGGCCAGATGTGGGACGCGATGACGGCGGCGATCCGTGCGCAGGGCGGCGAGGTGCTGCTCGACTCGCCGGTGACGCGCCTCGAGCTCGCGGGCGGGCGCGTCGTCGAGGTGGAGGCGGCCGGCCGGTCGTACACGCTGCCGCACGCGGTGATCTCGTCGCTGCCGTTGCGGGAGGTCGTCCGGATGACGAAGCCCCCCGTGCCGGACGAGGTGCTCGACGCGGCGAACGGTCTTCGCTACCGCGACTTCCTGACGGTCGCGCTCGTCGTCGACGGCGAGGACCTGTTCCCCGACAACTGGATCTACATCCACGAGCCGAGCGTGCGCGTCGGGCGCATCCAGAACTTCCGGTCGTGGTCGCCGTGGATGGTTCCCGACCCGGCGAAGGCGTGCGTCGGCATGGAGTACTTCTGCTTCGCCGGCGACGACCTCTGGACGATGTCGGACGACGACCTCGTCGACCTCGCCGCCACGGAGCTCGAGAAGCTGAAGCTCGCGCCGAAGTCGAAGGTCGAGAAGGGCTACGCGATCCGCGTCCCGAAGGCGTACCCGATCTACGACGCCGACTACGCCGAGCGCGTCGCCGTGATCCGTGGCTGGCTCGACGGCATCGAGAACCTCCAGCAGGTCGGTCGCAACGGCCTGCACCGTTACAACAACTCGGATCACTCGATGCTGACCGCGATGCGCGCCGTCGACAACCTCGTCGCCGGCGCCGACCACGACATCTGGGCCGTCAACGCGGAGAGCGTCTACCACGAGACGCACGTCGAGGACGAGCATCCGTATCGGGTCGCGCCCGAGACGCCCGAGATGGAGGCGCTCACCACTGCCTCCTCGTCCGAGTAGAGCAGTCCTCCTTCCCGCGGCCGTCGCCGCCGGCGCCGCCGCTCTCGTCTGGCTCGCGCTTCCCACCGTGTGGTGGGGGCCGCTCAACGTCGACGAGGAGCTGACGCTCCGGCTCGCCGACTTCTCCTTCGGCAACATCTGGCACATCGTCTCGACGAAGCGGGGGGGCGGCCCGATCCACTTCTGGCTCGAGCACTTCCTGCTGCAGTGGTGGCCCGGGCTCGCGGCGCTCCGCGTGCCGTCGCTCGTCTTCCTGTGCCTCGCGCTTCCCGCGGTGGCGCTGATCGCGCGGCGGCTGCTCGACGACGAGGCGGCCGCGGGTGTCGTCCTGCTGACGGCGGTCGCGCCGATCCCGGTGCTGTACGCGACGTTCGGCCGGCCGCACACGCTGCTCTTCGCGTGGCTCATGTGGGCGACCGTGCTCGCACTGCGCGCAGCCGACTCCGGCAGCCGGGCGCTGTGGGTCGCGGCGGGCGCCGCGCTCGGCCTGACCGTGTTCGCGCACCCGACGGCGCCGCTCTACGCCTTCACCGCGTTCGCCGCGGTCGTCCTCTGGTCGCGGCGGCCGTGGCGCGAGGCGTGGCCCGGCGCGGTCGCGCTCGTCGTCACCTTCCTGCCGTACTACGTCAAGACCCTGCACGTCCTCAGCGACCGCTACGGCGTCGGCGGCAAGGGGCAGTCGGGCCGCACGTTCTCGGGACGGCCGGTCTGGCGGGACGCGATCACGTTCGTCGCGCCGGGGCGGGGCGCGCTCAACTTCTTCACCGTGCTCGCGCTCGTCGGCGTCGTCGCGCTCGTGTGGCGTCGCCGCTACGGGCTGCTCGCGTTCTGCGCCGTGACCGTCCTCGCGCCGGTCGTGTTCTTCTCCGTCGTCCCGACGAGCGGAGACTCGGCGCTCTTCTTCGACCGCTACATGATCCCGGCGACGCCGGCGTTCCTGATCCTCGTCGCTGCGGGGATCTTCACGCTCGCGGCGTGGGCGGGGCCGCTTCGTCTGCTCGTCGCGGCGATTCTCATCGCCGGGCTCGTCGGGATCGAGCTGCGCAACGACCTCGCGCACCGGCGCGCGACGCACGCCATCGGCGTCGACGCGATCGCACGTGCGGTGCAGCACGAGCCCCCGCGCTCGATCCTCTTCGGGTCGACCGGCCTCAGCGGCGCGAACTTCTCCGCGTTCGACTACGGCCATCCGGCGAACATCCTCGACCACCTGCTCGCGCTGCGCGTCCGGTCGCTCACGCTGGTCGACGACGACTCGTGCGAGCGCGCGCAGCCGTTCCTCTCGCAGCCGGGGCGGTACCGCGGCCTCTGGGTCTTCTACGCGCCCGGCGCGGGGCTCCCGATCGACGGCCGGTTCCTCGTCGTGCGCTCGAAGCCCCTCCCGCCGCGCGCGCTGATCCGGCTCGGGCTGCGCCTGCGGGAACGCTGGAAGGCGCGCGTGCCGCTGAACCAGCGCGTCGACGAGCTGATCGTCGCCGACCGCCAGCTCCTCGCGGGGAAGTGCGTGCCGTACGGCGACCTCGGCGACCCCGACATCTCACCGCACTGGCCGCCCGTGAAGACGACCCACCAGTAGGAACGAGGTATGAACGAAACGCGCCACCCGTATCGGGGATCCCAGACGCGGCGCGTCGCGGCGATCCTCGAAGCATGATGGAAACAGTTCTCGTGGTCGACGACCAGGACTTCGTACGCGACGTCATCAAGATCGCGCTCGAGGATGCGGGCTACGACGTGATCGACGCGGCGTCGCCCGTCGAGGCGATCGAGCTGGCGCGCGCGGCGAACGCCGACATCTCGCTGCTCGTGACGGACGTCGTGATGCCGGAGATGGACGCGTTCGAGCTCGCGGACCGCATCACCTCGGAGCTCCCGCAGGTCCGCGTCCTCTACACGTCCGGTTATACGGATGCGGCGGCCGAGGGGCCGTTCCTGCAGAAGCCGTTCACACCGGCGCAGCTCGTCGAGAAGGTGGGCGCAGTGCTCGCGTCCGACCTGCCCTCGCGCTAGGTTCCTCGGCATGACCGAGCGGCCGGACTGGACGTTCCTGACGTCGCACGGCTTCGTGCTCATCGCCGTCGCGAAGAGCCCCGACGCCACGGTTCGGGAGCTCGCAGGCGCCGTCGGACTGACGGAGCGGCAGGCGCACCGGGTGCTCGCCGACCTCGCGGACGCCGGCTACATCCTGCGCGAGCGCGTCGGCCGCCGGAACCACTACCGGGTGAACAGCGACGTGCCGATGCGGCATCCGTCGTTCGCGCACCACCAGGTCGGCGACCTGCTTTCGGCGCTCGACGCGCGATGAGCCGCGTTCTCATCCTGACCGCGAGCGTCGGCGAAGGCCACGACCTCCCCGCTCGGACGCTCGCCGACCAGCTGCGCGCGGAGGATCCCGGGGTCGAGGTCGTGGTCGAGGACGGGCTGCGCGCGATGGGCCGCGCGTTCGTGCTCGTGAACGAGCGCGCGCCCGGCGTCGTCTTCTACAGGTTCCAGTGGCTGTGGGACGCGGCGTTCGTCGTGGGCGTGCGGTTCGCGCCGACGAGACGCGCGACGCAGGCGCTCGTGCATGCGCTCGGGTCGCGCGGCGTGCTGCGTCTCGTGCGCCGCGTCGCGCCCGACGTGATCGTCTCGGTGTACCCGATCACGACGGAAGTGCTCGGTGCGCTCCGCCGGCGCGGCCGCGTGCACGTCCCGGTCGTCGCCGCGATCACCGACCTCGCGGGGATGCACTACTGGGCCGCGCCGGGCGTCGACCTGCACCTGGTCACCCACCCGGAGTCGGTCGAGGAGGTGCGCGAGGTGGCGGGTGCCGACGCCGACGTCGAGGTGGTGCACGGGCTCACGCGTCCGGAGTTCGCCGAGCCGCTCGCGCCCGACGAGGCGCGGCGCGCGCTCGGGCTGCCGGAGGGCGCGCGCATCGTGCTCGTGTCGGGCGGCGGCTGGGGCGTCGGCGACCTCGACGGCGCGATCGACACGGCGCTCGCCGAGCCGCAGGTCGACACGGTCGTCTGCCTCTGCGGGCGGAACGACGAGCTCCGCGAGCGCCTGGCGGTGCGCTACGCGCGCGAGCCGCGCGTCCGCCTCGTCGGCTTCACCGACCAGATGAGCGAGTGGCTCGGCGCGGCCGACGCGCTCATCCACTCGACCGGCGGGCTGACCGTGCTGGAGGCGTACGTGCGCGGCTGCCCGACGATCTCGTACGGGTGGGGCCGCGGCCACATCCGCGCGAACAACGCCGCGTTCCGGCGCTACGGCATCGCAGACGTGGTCGGCTCGGCGCGCGAGCTGCAGCAGGCACTGCGGCACGCGCTCACGTCGCGGCCGGCGCCCGGGCTCGCGCTCGCGGCGCTGCCGTCGGCGGCGTCGCTCGTGCTCTCGCTCGTCTCGTGAGGATCGACTGGGTCGCGCCCGCGCTCGCGGCGCACGTGCCGCGGCTCGCGCATGCCTACCGCGTCGAGCGCCGCATCGAGCGCGATGCGGTCGCCGTCACGTTCGACGACGGGCCGCACGTCCGAGGAACGCCCGCGGTGCTCGAGGTGCTCGCGCGCGCGAACGCGACGGCGACGTTCTTCCTCGTCGGCGAGCAGGTGGCGGCACGGCCGTCTCTTGCGCGCGAGATCGCCGACGCAGGCCACGAGATCGCGCTCCACGGCTACCGGCACACGCTGCTCCTGCGGCGCGGCGTGCGCGAGCTCGCCGACGACCTGCAGCGTGCGGTCGCCGTGATCGAGGACGCGACCGGCCGGACGCCGACGCTCTACCGACCGCCCTACGGCGTCTTCAGCTCGGGGGCGCTCGCGCACGTCCGTCCGCGTTGGCGGCCGCTCCTCTGGTCGAAGTGGGGTCGCGACTGGGAGCGGCGAGCGACGCCGGCGTCGATCGCGCGGCGCGCGACGACCGGGCTACGCGCGGGCGACGTCGTGCTCCTGCACGACTCGGATGCCTACAGCTCGGCGGATTCCTGGAAGCGGACGGCCGCCGCGCTGCCGTCCGTGCTCGAGGCCGTCGCCGGCCTCGGCGTGCCGAGCGTCTCCGTCACCCAGTCGACGTAGCGGCGCACGCCGTCCGCGAACGGCGTCGTCGGCTCCCAGCCGAGCTCGGCCGCCGCTCGATCGCCCGAGATGCTGCCGCCGTGGAGATCGCCTGCCCGCCCCTCGACGTGCACGATCTCGACGCTGCCGACGATGTCGCGGATCGTGCGGGCGATCGCGCGCACGCTCGTGTTCTCGCGGCCGACGAGGTTGTAGATGCGGTTCGCAGCCGCCGGCGCGAGCGCGAGGGCGACGCCGTCGGCGAGATCCTCCACGTAGACGAAGCGGCGCGACTGCATCCCGTCGCCTGCGATCGTCAGCGGGTGGCCGGCGAGCGCTTTCGCGGTGAACGCCGGCACGACCGCCGTGGGGCGCGCGCGCGGGCCGTACGGGATGCCGAACCGCAGGATCGTCCACTCGAGGCCGTAGAGCTCACCGTAGGAGCGCGTGTACATCTCGCCGGCGATCTTCGTCGCCGTGTAGAAGTGCTTCGGGAGCCCGAGCGGCGTGTCCTCGTCGAGCGGCTCCGGGCCGACGGCGTCGCCGTAGACCCAGATCGTGCTCGCGTAGACGAAGCGCGCCACGCCGAGATCGCGCGCCGCCTCGAGCAGCACCCATGTCCCGTGCGAGTTGACGCGCTCGGTGCGCATCGGATCCTTCGCGACCTCGTCGACGTCCGCCATCGCCGCGAGATGCACGACCGCGTCGCAACCGGTCATCGCCTCGCGCGCGCGGTCGCCGTCGCAGAGGTCGCCGATGACCGTGTCGACGTCGTCGTGGTACGGCGACTGCACGAGGTCGAAGATGCGCGGCTCGTGCCCGTGCGCGCGCAGCCTGTCGACGACATGCGAGCCGATGAAGCCCGCTCCGCCCGTGACGAGAACCCTCACGGCCGGTAGTAGAGCGGGACGCACCAGTGGTTCTCCGCGACCCAGTCGCTGTTCGGGAGGTCGATGTTGTGCCCGAGCACACGGTGGCAGGGCTGGTCGTAGACCTTCCCCGTGGAACGCTCGATGGGCTCGAAGACGATCACCTTGTACAGGCCGGAGACCATGCCATCGGGCAGATGAAGCCGGGATGAATACCGCGGGTCGATCTGCGTGCGCGCAGCCTCGTTCTTCCAGCGCACGATCTCCGGCAGACGCTCCGTCTGCACGACGCCGATCGCGGCGGTGAACTCGTTCATGCGGAAATTGAGACCGTGCACGGCGTAGTCGGGCTTGCCGTAGTTGCGGAACGTGCGCGCGTGCTCGAGCGCGTCCTCGTGGCGCGAGACGAGCATCCCGCCCTCGCCGGTCGAGATCGTCTTCGTCGGCGCGAAGGACCACACGCCGACGTCGCCGAACGTGCCGGCGCGGCGGCCGTCCCACTCGGCGCCGTGCGCGTGCGCGCAGTCCTCGATCAGCACGATCCCCTCCGCGGCGCACAGCTCGGCGATCCGGTGCGTGTCGAACGCGATGTGGCCGCCGATGTGGACGAGGAAGACGGCGCGCGGGCGGTGCTCGTGCACCTTCCGCTCGAGGTCCTCGAACGACATGCAGAGGTCGTCGCGGTTGCAGTCGACGAACTCGACGCGGGCGCCGGCGCTGATCGCCGCGAGCGGCGTCGCCATGAACGTGTTCGACGGGCACAGCACGGTTTCGCCCCGGACTCGCGCCCACTCGAGCGCCGACAGCGCGGCTCCCGTCCACCCGTTGAACGCGACGGCGCCGAGCCCGTTCCACGCGCTCCAGGCGTCCTCGAACTCGCGGGTCAGCTCGCCCTCGGACCACTGGTTGGAGTCGAAGATGCGCTCCCACAGCGCGTGCAGGCGCGCGCGGTCGCGATCGTCGAAGCCGATGGCGAACCGTGCGAGGTCTGACTCGGTGCCGGGGGCGAGCACGCGTCAACCCTAGCGCGGCGGGTTACAGGAACGACATCGCGGGAATCTCCGGGTCTCGTAATCGAACGTCGGGAGAATCGGCATGTCGCTCGCCATCGTCGCCGTCGTCACCGGGATCTGCTTCGCAGGCGCGGTGGCCGCGGTCACGTTCGGCCTCAGGTGAGGCCGGCTTCGTGCAGGGGCCGCCGGCCCCACGCGTAGTACTGCGTGTACCACCCGGCGAAGGGCAGTAGCGTCACGCCCTCGCCGCTCGACTGGACGAACCACCCGTTGCCGAGGTAGAGCGCGGTGTGGTCGACCTCGCTCGGCTTCGACCGGCGGCCGTGCGCGCCGAAGAACATCACGTCGGCGGGCTGCAGCTTCGCCGCGGGGATCAGCTTCGAGTGCGGCACCTCGCCGCTCATCTGGAACGTCGTGCGGCCGCGCAGCACCGACGCGAGCGGACCTTCGCCGGCGTAGGGGGTGAGCTTGTACACGCGCCACACGAACCCCGAGCAGTCGAAGCCGCCGGCCGAGTGGACGCCGAACTCCGTCTCCGGGTAGGGGTTCGTCCCGCCCCAGATGTACGGATACCCGACGTAGTGGACCGCGGTCGTGAGGATCCGGCGCTGCCACGGCGAGAGCTGCGGCAGCGTGAACGTGTCCGCCGCGTGCTGCACCCACTGCACGGCCCAGTCGTTCAGCTGCAGCACCTGCGCGAACGACCACGCCGCCTCGGCGCGCGTCACCGGCTGGTTCGGCAGAAGCTCGAGGTAGTCCTCGGATGCGGGATGGTTGAGCCGGAGCCCGAGCATCCGCGCGACCGCTTCCGTACCGGTGTTCGCGGGCGGCGCGAGGCCGGCAGTCGCGAGCGTCTGCTGGATCTCGCGCGCCGCGCTCCCGAGGCCGAGGTACGCGACGAGCGCGGCGTCGAGCCCCTTCACGGTGACGGGCAGCGCGGGTGAGACGGCGCGGTAGAGGGAGTGCACGACGGCCGGCGCGGCGGGCGCCGCGGCCGGCAGCCACTGCTTCGCGACGGGCAGCTCGGCGGCCACGTCGCCGAGCACGGCGCCGGGCGCGTTCGCGACGGTGATCTGCCATGTCGCGATCGCGTAGCCGCCGCCGGCGAACGCGACGTTGACGGCGAGCGCGTGCACGCCGTCGGCGAGTGTCGCCGTGTCGAGGTCGAGCGTGTACGGCGCCTGCTGCTCGGTGTGGACGCCGGTGCCGTCGACGGCGAAGTCGACGTGCGCGACGTCGCGTCCGGCGTCGACGCCGAGATCGATCGTCACCGGGCCTGCAACGACCGAGCCCGGGCCCACGTCCGTCGAGAGCGTCACGGTCGTCGGTGCGGGCGGCACGGGCGGATGCAGGTGCGCATCGGTCGCCTTGATGGCGGCCGCGAGCGCGCCCTGCGTCAGCGGCGACTGCGGTGCGAAGGCGGCGGGTGACGTCCCGAGGACGCCTGCCTGCGTGACGGCGCGGATCTGCGGTGCGGCCCAGTTCTCGCCGCCGGCGAGGGCGGCGGTGGCGGCGGCGCCCGCGAGCGCGGCGAGGAGCGGGATGAGGCGGAGCGGCTTCACGGTGCCGGGGCGACCGTATCGCCGGTCGCCCCGACACCGCGTCCCCCGTTAGGACTAGGGCCAGTAGGTCGTGAAGTCTGCGCCGAGCGCGGCGAGGGCGGCCAGGGTCGCGAGCAGGCTCGTATAGGCGGCGAAACGCATTGGGCTGTCTCCTTCGTCGATTGGGATGACAGCCCCCGGGGGCCGAGAAGGGCATTCTTCCCACGGCGGCCGGACAGTCCAACACGAGTAGTCAACGCGGTGACTTTCGGCAGCGCGTCGTCTATGCTCCGCTCGTGCCGCGGTCACTGACCACGCATATCGATTCGGCGAAGGCGGTCGGCGTCCGGCTGAAGGACGCACGCACGCGCGCGGGCCTCTCGCAGCGCCAGCTCGCCTTCCCCGGCTGCACGGCCGCCTACATCTCGCGGCTCGAAGCAGGCGCGCGCGTGCCGTCGCTGCAGATGATCAACCAGCTCGCGCTCCGGCTCGACGTGACCGGGCAATGGCTCGCGACGGGCGCGGAGACCGCCGACCCCGACCAGAACGACCTGCTCGACGCCGAGGTGGCGCTCCGGCTCGGCGAGGTCGACGAGGCGGAGACGCTCTACCGGCGCCACCTCGAGCAGGGCGGGTCGAGCCGCGCAGCGGCGCTCGCCGGCCTCGGCCAGATCGCCTTCCGGCGCGACCGTCTCGACGACGCGATCCGGTTGCTCGAGGAGGCGTTCGAGCTGCGCAAGCGGCGCATGCTCTCGGATCCCGGCGCGGTCGACACGCTCGGCCGCGCCTACGCGATGGTCGGCGCACTCGACGCGTCGATCGCGCTGTTCGCGCGCGCCGCCGACGAGGCGCGCGAGTCCGAATGCCCGCTCGAGGATCTCCGCTTCTCCGTGCTGCTGGCGAACGCGCTCATCGACGCGGGCGACTACGGCCGTGCGGAGACCGTGCTCGCGCGCGTCATCCTGATCGCGGACGAGAGCGCGGATCCCGTCGCTGCCGCGCGCCTCTACTGGTCGCAGTCGCGCCTCCACTCGATGCGCCACGAGCCGCAGCTCGCGGGCCGCTACGCGCGGCGCGCGCTCGCGATCCTCGAGCGCACCGAGAACGACGTCTACGTCGCGATGGCGTACCACCTGCTCGCGCACGCCGAGATCGAGGCGGGCCACGCGAGCGAGGCGCTCGACCTGCTCTCACGCGGCCGCGAGCTGTTCGGCCGCGAGCTCGCGAAGCGTGACGACGCACGCTTCTCGATCGCCGAGGCGCGTGCGCTCCTCGTCGCCGGCGAGCCGCGCGAGGCGGCGCGGGCGGCGGCGCACTCGCTCGAGCTGATGGACGCGCTCGGGCCCGGCGACCGCGGCCGGGCGTACGTCGCGCTCGCCGACGTGTTCCGGGCGGTCGGCGACACCCAGAAGGCGAAGATGCTCCTCGGCCAGGCGCTCGAGCTGCTGCTCGAGCACGGCTCGCACGTCGCGCTCGACGCGGCGCGGCCGCTCGCCGACCTGCTCGAGGCGGAGGGCGACACCGCCGCCGCCCTCGACGTGCTCAAGCGTGCGACGTCCGCCGCGCAGCCTGCAGTCGTGACGCACGGCTGAGACGCGGCTACACTCTTCGTTGCAATTTGAGCGAGCAGTACAGGATGGTGCCGGCGTGCACTTCCTTGCCCGTTCAGTGAGTCGGCAAGGAGGTGAAAGAAGAAATGGCAACCGGAACCGTCAAGTGGTTCAACGCTGACAAGGGCTACGGGTTCATCACCCCCGACGAGGGTGGCAAGGATCTGTTCGTCCACTTCAGCGCGATCAACGGCACGGGCTACCGCTCCCTCGACGAGGGCGCGAAGGTCGAGTACGAGGCGCAGCAGGGCGAGAAGGGCCCGCAGGCCGCCAACGTCACGTTGATCTAGCGAGTACCGTTTCGGGCGGCGCGCATCGTGCGCGCCGCCCGAGACGAACCGAAAGGAGAGCGTCATCGCTCAGAAGGAAGACAAGGTCGAGATGACCGGCGAGATCGTCGAGGCGCTGCGGAACGGGATGTTCCGCATCAAGCTCGACAACGGCCACGAGACCCTTGGGTACACCGCCGGCAAGATGCGCCGGTTCCGCATCCGCATGAACCCGGGCGACCGCGTCCGGATCGAGCTGTCGGCCTACGACCTCGACCGCGGCCGCATCGTCTACCGGCTCCGGCCGGGCGACGAGCGCCCCGAATAAGCCTCTCCCATGGACGCCGAGGCGCGGGAAGCTCTCGAGCTGCCGGCGATCCTCGAGCGGCTCGCCGCCGCGGCCGCGACCGACCTCGGTGCGGCGCGTGCGCGCGCTCTCGCACCGTCGCCGGACGCGGACGAGGTGCGCGCGCGCCAGGCGCTGACGGCGGAAGCCGTCGCGCTCCTGGACGCCGCCGACGACCCGCCGCTCGCCGGCATCGTCGACGTGCGCCCGGCGGTCGAACGAGCCGAGCGCGAGGGCGTCCTCGGGCCGCGCGAGCTGCGCGCAGTCTCGGTCTCGATCCGCGTCGCGGTCTCTGCCCGGAGCGCGCTCTCGCCCCCGCTGCTCGCGGAGATCGCCGCGGCGATCGATCCCGCACTCCTGCATGTGGCGGACGACGTCGACCCGTGCATCGAGGACGACGGCTCCGACCTTCGCGACACGGCGTCGCCGTTGCTGCGGAAGCTGCGGACGGAGCTCCGCAACGGCAACGCGCGCGTGCGCGACGAGCTTGCGCGCGTCGCGCGCTCGGCCGACGTCCGCGACGCGCTGCAGGAGTCGTTCCTCGCCGAGCGGGGCGGACGGCCGGTGCTCGCCGTGCGCGCCGCTGCGCGCGCGAGCGTCCCGGGCATCGTCCACGATGCTTCGAGCTCGGGCCAGACGGTCTTCGTCGAGCCGCTCGCGGTCGTCGAGCTGAACAACCGGCTCGCGGAGGCGGCGGCGCAGGCGCGCGAGGAGGAGGAGCGGATCCTGCGCGTGCTGTCCGCGTCGGTCGCCGCGCGCGCGGATGCGCTGCGCGCGCTCGTCGACGCAGCGGCGCGGCTCGACCTCGCGCTCGCCTGCGGGGCGCTGTCGCGGGGCTGGCGCGGCGCTCCCGTCGAGATCGGCGAGGAGGTGCGTGTGCTCGGCGCGCGGCATCCGCTGCTCGACCCGCGCAGCGCCGTTGCGATCGACCTCGACCTCGCCGGGCTGCGCGCGCTCGTGATCAGCGGCCCGAACACCGGCGGGAAGACGGTCGCGCTGAAGACGCTCGGCCTCGCCGCGCTGCTTCACCAGTGCGGGCTCCGCCCGCCGGCGGCCGAGGCGTCGCTGCCCGTGTTCGACCATGTGCTCGCGGACATCGGCGACCGCCAGTCGATCGAGATGAGCCTCTCGACGTTCTCCGGCCACCTGCGTACCCTCGTGTCGATCCTCGAGCGGGCGACGGATCGGTCGCTCGTGCTGCTCGACGAGGCCGCCGCGGGCACGGATCCCGAGGAGGGCTCGGCGCTCGCGCAGGCGCTCCTGGAACGGCTCGCCGCGCAGGCACGGCTCACGGTCGTGACGACCCACTACGCCGAGCTGAAGGAATGGGCGAGCGCGCACGACGGTGCGGCGAACGCCGCGACGGGCTACGACCTCGATGCCGACGAGCCCCTGTACCGCCTCGCGCTCGGGCGGCCGGGCAGCTCGCACGCGCTGCGGGTCGCGGAGCGGCTCGGCCTCGACCCGGCCGTCGTCGAGGCGGCGCGCTCGCGCGTGCAGCCGGAGCGGCTGCGCGCGGCGGAGCTCGTCTCCGAGGCGGAGGCGGCGGA
>DATDNT010000131.1:0-12440 GCA_036518135.1 Gaiellaceae bacterium
GCTCACTGAATGAAGAAGGCGCTCGTTTTCGGCATCGCGAGAGCCTGCGCAGACGGGTGTACTCGCGCTCGGGCGTCACTCCCCAACACTGGCCCAGTCAAGTGCCATGATCTGAACGTGCTTCGCTCACGGTCAGAGACCTGCGTTCGCGACGGGGTCGTCTATCGAGTCGAAACGACATGGGACGACGAGACGGGCAACTCAGAGATTCGGGAGTTCGACCCTGACGGCAGACTCGCTCGTCGGTGCGAATGGCGCATCTGGCCCGAAGCTGAGCAGCGCGCAGATCAGATCGGTGAGGCGGTGTGGTTCGACGCCTCGGGAACTGAGCTAGAGCGTCGCGCGCTACGCCGACAGGGCTGACGCTCTGGCGTCATTCCCGAACGCCGGCCCATGCGAGGCCTGTCATCGGTGATCGGTGGCTGCCCTGATGCGCTGGGGCCACGGGGTTCGTGAACTTCCGGGAGGAGGGAGTTCTATGGAGCGAGTCAGCGCGTTGTTGTTTGTGGTGGCGGCTGTGCTGGGCCTCGCGGTCGGGAGCGGCAGGACAGCCGGCAAGGCCTCTGCGCTAGCACAGCCGAAGACGCTCGCGGCCGTACCCGGCAAGGTCTACGCCGTAGCTCAATCCGCTCGCTATGTCGCGTGGCGAGGGTGTGACAGCGTGGGGGTCAGCGACGCCGGCGGCCGCCGACTCACCACTGTCCGTGTCCCTCAGTCGCCCGCATTCGGGTGCCAGGTACTCGACGCACCTAGCTACGGGCTGATCGACCACGACATCCTGGCGATCATCGGCACGACGGTGACCTGGTCTAAGTGGGGCTATGGCAACTCGACCGACTATGCGGCGTTCGGCGCCGCAAGGATTCCGAGCGGCCACAGCGTGCCGAGTGTTCTGCCGTCGAACCTCTGGATCGGCGACCAGAGCGGCCCCGCAGGGTCCTACATCGTCGGCCCTGCGAGCGATGGACGCGTGTTCCTCTACGGCGTGACGACGATTGCGAGCGATCCCTCCTGCACAAACGAGCAATTGCTCAATTCGGCCTGTCCCCTGCGAACCAGCGGCGCGCTTTGGCATGTAACTGACCAGCTGCAACGGACGCGGGTCACATCGATGGCCACCACTCTGATCGCGTTCAGCGGCGGACAACTGGCGCTCGTCCCTCACACGGTTGGTCAACCCCCCGACGTCTCGAATGGCCGGCTGTTCCGGCAGCCGCAACCAATTGTTCTTCTTCTGCGAATGGCGGGCGGCGCCCGAGCCGGAACCGTGCACCTTGACGGTGAGCCATACGCACTGGCGCTGTCATCCAAGCTCGGTGCAGCCCTCGTCGGCAGGCGATCGACCAACCCACGCGTGCGCATCACTACCCCCTCCCGGCTCGAGTGGTTCGAGCCGGGCCGTGACAGCACCGCCAGAAGCCTCGTCGTCGGCGCGAACGCCGAAGCACTTTCAGTGATCGGCAACCGCATCATCTTCCGCGAAGGGCAACGGATCCTCGCCTACTCCCCCGGCGCGACAAAGCCAACCGTCATCGCTCGAGCACCGGTAGGTTCGTCGCTTGTCGGGCCCGCGGTCAGCGGATCAAGACTCGTCTGGGCGGACTACGACGTCGCCACCAACGTCAGCCACATCCGGCTTCTGAATCTCTCCCCGACGTCGCCGACTCACCGCGACTGACGCGGACACCCTTCTGCCGCTCAGGCGTTCGCAATGACCTACGTCGAGGGCGTGCCGACCGAGACGGAGGCCGACTGACGTCGTGTCGCCGACACGTTCCGTCAGCTGCGCCGACTCACACAGGGCTGGCCCCCTCGAAGGTCGCCCGGCAGGCCCTACGGGATGGATGGGGTACGGGCCTCGCTCCGCAGACGCAGAGGTGACTGGTCGCATGCCACTCGTGAAGGTCGCAGCACCGCACACTGAACCCCGAGGTGGCTCGGCCGTTGCCATGCCGTTGCCACGCCCCCGTGCGTGCCAACCCTGAAACGCAAGAAGCCCCCTCATCGGGGGCTTCTTGCAGAAAGAAAGAAAGCGGATGATGGGACTCGAACCCACGACCTTCTGCATGGCAAGCAGACGCTCTAGCCAACTGAGCTACATCCGCGAGCGGTCGCCAGTATAGCGGCCGCCCCGCGATCGAACTGCGGGGCGGCCGCCTTTCCAGACTCTCCCTAACAGAAGGTGGCGACGACCGTTCCCGTGCCGGGATGACCAGGATCGGTCGCGTACCCGCCGTCCGTCCGGACGACGACGATCGAGCCCCACGTCCCGTCGATCGTCGCACCGGGCTTCGTGACCGCCGACGCGACGAGCACGCCCATGTACGACGGGATCCCCGCTGCGGGCGGCGGGCTGTTGCCCGGCCGCGTCGTGAACGTCGTGCCGCAGACGTCCGCCGGGCTCTTCGTCGGCAGCGTCACCGTTCCCGCGAAGCCCTTGAACGACGCGGGCGCGATGCCGCCGCTCAGTGTGTTCAGCGCCGACCACGTCGAGCTCCACCACGTCACCGCAGTGCCCGCGCCGTCGCCGATGACGAACGCACCCGAGCTCGGGAACGCGAAGACGATCGCGGTCTTGCCCGTGTCGGACGACGGCAAGTAGTACGGATCGCCGGCGAACGTCGCCGCGAGCGGCTCCGGCCCGAGCGGCCCGGTGAAGACGACCGAGCACGACGCCGACCCCGTTGCGTCGGTCGTGCCGATGCAGCTCTGACCGCCGATCGAAAGCTGCACGAGCTGACCGCTCGGGACCGGCGCGGTCGTCCCGTCCTCGAGCAGCCGCGCCGAGAGTGTCACACCCGACGCGCCCTGCAGGATCACCGTCGGCCCGGTGTAGGTGAGCGTCGTCTCCTCGCGCGTGATCGTGAACGGCGGCGAGTCGGCAGCAGAGACGTAGTCGACGTCACCGGCGAAGCTCGCGGTGATCGTCGTCGTCTGCGCCGCCTGCGTCGGCGTGATCGAGCACGACGCGTGACCCGAGATGTCGGTCGTCACCGGCCCGCACGTGTCGCCCGCACCGAGCGTGAACGTGACCGGCTTGCCGACGATCGGTGCACCGCCGTCGGGATCGACGAGGGTCGCCGACGCCGTGAACGGGTCGTGGTAGTCGGCGGTCGTCGCTCCGGTGTAGGCGATCGACGCCTCCTCCTTCGTGATCGTGAACGAGGCCGACCCCGACGTCGCAGCGAAGACGCTGTCACCGCCGTAACTCCCGGACGCGGTGACGACAGCAGGGTCCTGCGAGATCAAGACGTCGCACGCTGCGTGACCGGACGCATCCGTCGTCGCGGTGCACGACTGTGTCCCGAGCGACAGCGTGACCGGCGCCGACGGCACCGGCGCGCTGGTGCCGCTCACCGTCAGGTTGCCGGCGAGCGTGACGCCGTCGTTGTAGTCCTGCGTCGTCGCACCGGTGTACGTGAACGTCGTCGCGACCTTGCACGCGGCTCCACCCGAGGGACCGTCCGCGATCGCGACCGTCGCCGTGTGCGTCGAAGAGTCCATGCGCACGACCGCGAACCGGACGTTGTTCGCCGTGTCCACGTACTCGTCGCCGAGGTAGAACGCGCCGCCGGTCCCGACGAACGCGCTGCCGATCTTGTCGACCCAGTACGAGTAGCCGTTCAGACCGTGCACGTGGAGCAGGACGGAGTTCTGCGGGATGCCGCGGTCCCACCCGCTCTTGTCACGAAGCTCGAGCGTGTAGTAGTCGGTCGACGTCGTCCCGCCCGGCGGCGTCGGCAGCGGGATCGTCAGCGCCCCGGGAATGCGTATCTCCATGTCGCCCGATGCCTCGGGATGGTTGAGCGCGGCGAGGTCGCGCGCCGACTGCGTGCACCCCGACGGCGCCGGGAACGCGTACGTCCGCCCCGCGGGCATCCAGTTCATGATGTCGAGGTTGATCGCGTCGAGCCCGGGTCCGACCTTCGCCGGCGTCGGGTCGTTCAGCACACCTGCCGCGCCGAAGTCGCCGATGAAGCCGTAGTCGCACGAGTCCCAGCTCATGATGTCGTAGCAGTCGTTGTAGTCCGTCGTCGCCTGCGACAGCGCACGCGAGTGGTCGTAGCCGAAGCCGTGGCCGGTCTCGTGCTGCACCGATCCCATGTTCGTCTCCGGCGGTAGCACGACCATCCCGAGGTTGTAGTTCTTGCCGTTCAGCGTGACGCCGATCGCGCCGAGCCCCGAGGCACCGAGGTCGCCGCCGTCGATCAGGCTGACGGTCGCTCCCGCGTTGTGGGCATTCGCGGGATTGGCGTTCTCGTACCCGCGCGTCACCGTCCACGTGGTGCCGCTGACACCGGTCACGTGAAGCTCCTCGGCGTCGTTCGTCGAGCCGTCGTCGACGACCACCGCGAACGGCGGCGCCGGGAACCCGGCCGACGACGCGACGGTGATCGTGGTGTCGGTCGCATTGAGCGCACCGGGGAGCGTCGTCGACGCCGTCCGAGCCGGCGTTCCGCCGAGGACGTCGTCGTTGAACACGGCGAGGATGCCGTAGTACTTGCTGAAGTCGTTGCCGACGTTCGCGTCCGACGCGACCGCGTTCCCGCAGGTGCGGATCTTGTCGTAGCGGTTGAGGCCCGCCCATTCGTACCGCGTCATGCCGAGCGAGTACCACTGCGTGGTCACCTTCGTGCCGGCGACGTCGATGTTCCCGTAGGAGATCTCCTTCCACCAGTGCTGGAAGTCGAGCGTGCCGGAGTAGCCGGCGCCGGTGAACAGCTGGTTGAAGTACGCCGGCGTGTACGTCGACGGTTCCGTGCTGAGGTCGGTGAACTTGCAGAGCGCGATGATCCACGGGTGCGTCCCCGGGGCGATCGGCCCGACCGAGACGGCGCCGGCGGATCCGGCGAAGCATTCGATGACCGCGGCCAGCACGACGAGCGCTGCGAGGCGGCGAACGGCACGACCCATGGGAGCCCTCCCTCCGGGACTAAACGCGAATCGGCACGACCCTCCTCCCGGCGGGCCGCTGTGTCAAGTCCCCCAGGCCGGCTGGGTGTCGAGGCCGGGCGAGCTCGTGACGGGGACCGCCCGGCCGCCGGACGCCGGCACCACGAACAAGTCGGACCGGTCCGGGTGACGGCTCCAGGCGCAGAAGACGATCGAGCGTCCGTCGGGCGAGAACGACGGGTGCGGCTCCTCGATCGTCCCGCGCGCGTCCGTCGGCAGCCGCGTCACGAGCCGGAACCGCGTCCCGTCGGGGCGCACGGTGTAGATCGCACGCCCGTCCTCGACCGCCAGCTCGCGTCCATCCGGAGACCAGACGGGATCCGAGAGGCCGCGCCGCCGGCCGAGGATGCGCCGCGGCGGTGACCGTCCCGGGTCGAGCGTGAAGATCGCGCTCTGATACGTCGCCGGATCGATGCGCGCGAACGCGAGTCTGCCGCTGCGCGACCACGACGGCTCGCCGTCGAGCGCACCGCGGGTCAACCGGCGCGCCTTCGCCGTCGCGGCGTTCACGACCCAAAGCGACGACGTGCGCCCGTCGGGCGCGGCTCGGACGAACGCGACGCGTCCGCCGTCCGGTGACCACGCCGGCTCGCCGTCGCGCACGCTTCCGTGCGTGAGCGCGCGCGCGCCGCTGCCGCTTTCGCGTGCGATCCAGATGTGCGAAGGCCCACTGAAGTCGGGCCGGCGCGACAGATTCGCGCCGGCGACGAACGCGATGCGGCCGTCGTGCGCGACCGCGGGCGCCGCGACCGCGATCACCGGCACCCGCACGATGTGCACCTGCCCGCCCGAGAGCACCGCGAGCTGAGGGTGCGCACCGCCGTTCGCGAAGCGGACGAAGAAGATCGGATGTGTGGCCGCGCCGTACGCGGGCGCCGCCGCCAGGAGGACCGCCGCGACGAGCAGCGTCTTCAGCTGCGGTCCACCTCGCTCAGCCGCTCCGCCATCGTGGCGGCGACCGCCTGCAGTCCCGAGAGCGGCCGGATCATCACCGTGAACCGATCGACGAGGCCGTCGTCGTTCTCCTCGAGGATGTCGATCCCCTGCAGCTCACGCTCGCCGACGTTCGCCTCGAAGAAGAGGATCGTCGTGCGACCGTCGCGCCACTCGTCGACGTAGCGGAAGTTCTCGAAGACGGTCGCGACGAGGCGCAGGATGCCGTCGACCTGCTCCTTGCCGTGGTACGGCTTGTAGACCGCGGGGCTCCGGAACGTGACGTCGTCGGCGATCGTCGCGAGCGCCGCATCGTGGTCGCCGGCGAGCACCGCCTCTCCGAATGGATGCATCGGCGCGAGTGTAGAGCCCCGGGCGGCGCAGTGGCCGCCCGGGGCTCCGCGAGCTACTGCAGCTTGACGTCGTCGAGCAGGAAATACGTCGGGTCGGTGGCGTAGCCGTCGTCGTGGTCGTTGAACCACAGGACGACCGACTGACCCGCGTACGACGCCATGTTGAACGTCGCCTGCGTCCACGCGCCGGAGTTGGAGCACACGTTGAGAACGGTCGCGAGCGTCGAGCCGCTCGTCGATCTCACCTGCATCTGGATCTGGTCGTACGTGATCGTGTCCGGGCAGTGGGGCTGGTACCAGAACGAGAGCTGCGGCGAGCCGGCCGGCACGGTCACCGTCTGGGTCAGCGTGCTGTTGCCGTTCACCGCCGACGTCGAGCCCACCCGCGCGGCGTAGCTGCCCGTGTGCGCCGTCCCGACGACCACCGGCAGGTAGGCGCCCGTCGTCGCCCAGGACGCGAGCGACCCGGTCTCGAAGCCGCCGTTCTGCACGACGTTCGACGCCGGGACGTACGTCGTGACCGTGACGTCGTCGTACAGCGCGTACGTCGGGTCGGACGCGTAGCCGTCGTCATGCGTGTTGAGACGCAGGACGACCGTCTGCCCTGCGAGGGAGCTCGTGTCGTAGGTGACCTGCGTCCACGTTCCGGAGTTGGAGCAGACGTTCAGCGGCGTCGCGAGCGTCGACCCGGCCGTATTCCGGATCTGGAGCTGGATCTGGTCGTAGGTCAGCGTGTCCGGACAATGCGGCTGGTACCAGAGCGTGAGCCGCGAGTTGCCGGTCGGGATGACGATCGCCTGCGTCAGCGTGCTGTCGCCGTTGTACGCGGTCGTCGAGCCGAGCCTGGCGGCGTACGAGCCGGTGTGGCCCCCGGAGACGACCGCCGGTGCGAGCACGCCGCCCGTCGTCCAGCCGCTCAGATTCCCGGTCTCGAAGCCGCCGTTCGCGAGGGCACCCGGCGGTGTCGACGCGGCGGTGACCGTCAGCGAGACGGTCGCCGTGTGGGTCGCCGACGCACCGGTTCCCGTGACGGTGACCGTGTACGTGCCGGCCGCGGTCGACGCCCCTGCCGTGAGCGTGAGCGTCGACGCCGAGCCGGCCGTGACCGACGTCGGGCTGAACGACGCCGTCGCGCCCGCGGGCAGGCCGCTCGCGGTCAGCGACACGGTCTGCGCGGAGCCGCTCGTCACGGCCGTCGAGATCGTCGAGGAGCCGGTTGCTCCCTGCGTTACCGACAGCGTCGACGGGGACGCCGACAGCGAGAAGTCGTTCGTGGTCGTCGTCGACCCGCAGCCCGCGAGCTTGAACGAGCCGATCCTCGTGTGCCAGTTGAAGCTGCCGCTCGAGGTCAGGTACTCGTTCGCGTACCAGAACGTGCAGTCGTCGCTCGGGTCGATGCTGAGGCTCGAGTAGTCGCCCCACCGGCTGAGGTTGCTCGTCTGCGAGCCGCCGCCGGTGACGATCGTCCCCTCGCCCTGGGTCATCTGGCCGAGCGGGTCGCCCGCGAGCCGCGCCGTGTACCCGATGCTCGGGTAGCCGGACGAGCTCGAGCGGCTGAAGCCGATCGCGATGTCGCCGTTCCTGTCCATCGCGGTGCTCCCCATCCACCGGTACGAGCCGTCGGGTGCGTACGTCCCCTGCTGGTAGACCGTCGGCGTCGCGTTCGGGCTGCGCAGCTCGTACCACCGCACACCGACGGAGCTGCCGGCGGCGACGCTGTGGTCGACGACGAGCGACTCGTGGTCGCCGAAGTTGCGATAGGCGAGCCGGTACATGAGGCGGTCGGCGAGCGAATCGAGCTGCTGCGTCGTTCCCTGCTGCGGGATGCACGTCCCGCCGTTGCACGCCGGCGAGAAGGACGCGACGGGGATGTTCGTGGGGCCCGTCAGCGTCGAGTTCGCGGACGTCGTCCAGTCGACGTGGAACTTCCAGAGCTGCAGCACGTTCGTGCCGAAGCCGAGGATGTAGTTCGGCGAGCCGGCGGGCGGCGGCGTCGGGCCGTCGACGTCCGACGGCAGAAGACCGCCGTACGCGGTGCCGAGCTGGAAGCACTGCTGCGTCGCAGCCTGGCCCTGCAGCATCTTCGCGCGGTCGTACGCGCAGACCTGTGGCCCCGCGAACGTCGTCCCGTTCTTGAACATGTTGAACGTCGTGTAGTACGCGTCCGGCCACACGCCGAGCTTCGGGTAGTCGGGGAAGTCGGCGTACTGGAACGCGTAGCGGTAGTACGACCCCGTCGGGTCGCTGCCGGTCGAGACCGCGACGCACTGCAGGTACGGCGTCGTCGAAACCGAGAACTGGCTGATGATCCAGCGGTCGGAAAGGCGGTCGTACGCCACCGTCGCGTCGCCGTCGTTGTTCGACTGGCAGCCGCCGCCGAACCCGCTCCACAGCGTGTTCGTCTGCACCGGGCCGTAGACGACGCCGCCGCTCTTGTTGAACACGGCGAACGCGCTGTTCACGATCTCGACGATGTGGTTCGGGCCGACCGCGGCGTTCGTGTCGGGCGGCGCGCTGTTGACCGTGAACGTCCCCTGCGGGCCGCTGAAGCCGTTGCCGACTCCCTCGAAGTTGTTCGAGAGCGACGGCGCCGCGGCGGCGGGCACCGACGACTGCACGACGGGGTCGCCCGACGTCGACGCGGCCGGAACCGGGTACTTGTGCTGCGGGTGCTCCTTCTTCGTGTCGAGCGGCGGCGCGGGCGCAGGCGCGAGCTGCGTCAACGGCGGCGACGTGTCGTAGTGGACGGCATCGGTCTGCGTGCCGCCGCCCTTGTCGGACGACGCAGCGCCCGAAGACGGCCCGAGCACGAGCGCGAGCACGACGACGGCCGCGCCGAGAACGGCGACGGCTGCCTGCCGGCGGAGATGCGGCATGTATGACCCCCGGATTCGGACTGACGGAGCCTCCGACCCTAGAGGCTCAGGCGGCGGTTGCCTAGCCCCCGTTCGAGGCGTCGAGCGCCTCGTTGACGAGCCTGTCCGCAAGCTCGTTGTGCGCCCGCTTCACGTGCCGGTACTCGACGCGGCCGAGCTCGCGCGCCACCCGCGACGCGCGCAGGAAGAGCTCCTGCAGCGCCGCGTTCTTCACCCGGTACTCGCCGCGCATCTGCTTCACCATCAGCTCGGAGTCCGAGACGACCTCGAGCTCGGGGACGTGCAGGTCGCGCGCCTTCTCGAGCCCGGCGATGAGACCGCTGTACTCCGCGACGTTGTTCGTCGCGACGCCGATCGCGTGACCCTCGGCCGCGAGCACGGTCCCGTCCTCCGCCTCGAGCACGTAGCCGTACGCCGCGGGGCCGGGGTTGCCGCGCGCGCCGCCGTCGGTGAAGAGGCGCGCCCTCATGCGAGCAGCTCGTACACGTCGAAGGCCGGCTCCTCGTACGGATGCGCGGCCCGGAGCGCCGCGAGCACGTCGTCCTGCCGCTCGGCAGGGAACACCGTCTCGAGCCGCAACTCCGCGACGCGCTCCTCCACCCCGGCCTGGCCGACGGACGGATCCGTCCCCGCCCCGCCGAGGAACGTGCCGGTGCCGGCGGCGTACCACGAGCAGCGCTCGTAGTCGCCGATGCGACCGGCACCCGCGGCGAACAGCGCCTCGCGCACCGGGTCGAGCGCCTCACGGGGCACGAAGACCACGAGCTTCCGCTTCATCAGATTGCGCAGCCTAACCGCGGGGTAGGCGGCGCTCATGGCCACACTTCACGTTCAACCGAGACCGACCCCCGAGGAACGCGCCGACGGCGACGTGGTCGTCGAGGTCGAAGAGGCACTCACCGTCTTCGTCGCGACGATCGAAGACTGGACGACCCCGCGGCAGGCATGGGAGTTCACCCTCCACCAGGGCCACGACTTCGGGAGATCCAACAACGTCGAGGGCAGGCTGGTCTACGTGCAGGGAGAGCAGACCTCGTCGGTCCGCTTCCGGCTCGACCAGCTCGAAAGCGTCGACGACTTCCAGGACACGCTCGTGCTCCGCTTCGAGGAGAACGACGGCATCTGCAAAGGCGTGAGCTGCACGTCGAACGGGCTCGACGTCGACCTGCACCACATCATCCTGTAATCGCTGCATCGATCGCCTGCAGCGTCGCCGCGTCGAGGTCGATACCCGACGCGGCGGCGTTGTCGGCGACCTGCTCCGGGCGCGTCGCGCCCACGATCGCGCTCGCGATGTTCGGCTCGCGGAGCGTCCACGCGAGTGCCAGCTGCGCCATCGTGATCCCGAGCCCGTCGGCGATCGGGCGCAGGCGCTGCACGCGCTCGAGCACGTCGTCGCTCAGGAACTCGGACATGAAGGTGTCGCCGCGCGCGTGGGCGCGCGAGTCCTCGGCGAACTGCTCGCCCGGCCGGTACTTCCCCGTCAGGACGCCCTGCGCGAGCGGCGACCACACGATCTGCGAGATCCCGTTCGCGGCGCTCACCGGGACGACGCTCTCCTCCGGCTCGCGGTGGAGCAGCGAGTACTGCGGCTGCGACGACACGATCTTGGCGAAGCCGCGCTCACGCGCAAGGTCGACGGCGGCACCGATCTGCTCGCCGGTCCAGTTGGAGACGCCGATGTATCGCGCCTTCCCCGCCTGGACGACCTCCGTGAGAGCCTGCAGCGTCTCCTCGAGCGGGACGTCGTCGTCGTAGCTGTGGCACTGGTAGAGGTCGACGTAGTCCGTCCGCAGCCGCGCCAGCGACTCGTCGATCTGCCTCAGGATCTGCGCGCGGGAGAGGCCGCGGTCGCCGTTCGGCATCTCGCCGTAGACCTTGGTCGCGAGGATGTAGGAGTCGCGCGGGCGCCGTGACAGCACCTCGCCGAGGAACTCCTCCGCCTTGCCGCCCGAGTAGACGTTCGCGGTGTCGACGAAGTTGATGCCGGCGTCGAACGCCGCGTCCACCGTCGCGGCCGCCTGCGCGTCGGCGACCGAGCCGCCGAACGTGGTCCACGAGCCGAGGCAGATCTCCGAGACGCGGAGATCGCTGTCGCCGAGCTGCCGGTACCTCACTGCGGCGCCGGGTGCTCCTGGTTGTCGATCTGCGCGCGCTGCAGCTTGCCGCTGTAGTCGACGTACACCGACTTCCACTCCGTGAAGACGTCGAGCGCCGCCTGGCCCGCCTCGCGGTGGCCGTTCCCCGTCTGCTTCATGCCGCCGAACGGCAGGTGCACCTCGGCGCCCGTCGTGCCGGCGTTGATGTACGTGATGCCGGTCTGCAGGTCGCGCATCGCCTTGAACGCCTTGTTGACGTCGCGTGTGAAGATCGACGACGACAGCCCGAACTCGACGCTGTTGGCGGCGCGCACCGCGTCCTCGAACGAGTCGACGGGGATCAGCGCGGTCGTCGGCCCGAAGATCTCCTCCTGCGCGATGCGCATCCCGGGCTCGACGTCGGCGAACACCGTCGGGCGGTAGTAGAAGCCGTGGCCCTCGACGCGCTCGCCGCCCGTCAAGAGCTTCGCGCCTTCGTCGCGGCCGATCTCGGTGTACGAGTGGATCTTCTCGACGGCGGTCTCGTTGATCACCGGCCCGATCTCGGTGTCGTCCTCCCACGGCGCGCCGATCCGCATCTTCTCGGCGCCGGCGACGAGCTTGCGCTGCAGCTCGTCGTACACGCCGCGCTGCACGATCACGCGCGAGGCCGCCGTGCAGCGCTGGCCCGCAGTGCCGAACGCCGACCAGAGGATGCCCTCGACCGCGAGGTCGACGTCGGCGTCGTCCATCACGATGATCGCGTTCTTTCCGCCGAGCTCCAGGTGCACGTGCTTGAGGCGGTCGGCTGCGTTCTTCGTGACGAGGATCCCGGTCTCGCGCGATCCGGTGAACGAGATGACGGGGACGTCGGGATGGCGGACGAGCGCGTCGCCCGCCTCCTCGCCGAAGCCGTGGACGACCTGAACGACGCCCTCCGGCAGGCCCGCCTCGTGCAGCAGGTCGACGAAGCGTTGCGCGAGGAGCGGTGTGTCCTCGGCCGGCTTCAGGACGACGGTGTTGCCGCACACGAGCGCCGGCGTCAGCTTCCACGCCGGGATCGCGATCGGGAAGTTCCACGGCGTGATCGCGCCCACGACGCCGACCGGCATGCGGACGCTCATCATGAACTTGTCGCGGAGCTCCGACGGCGTCGTCTGACCGAAGAGCCGGCGGCCCTCGCCGCCCATGTAGTAGCTCATGTCGATCGCTTCCTGGACGTCGCCGCCCGCCTCCGCCTTCACCTT
>DATDNT010000132.1:0-5292 GCA_036518135.1 Gaiellaceae bacterium
CTGGACCTAACGGCACGGGCCGACGGTCACTTGAGCCTCTCTGGCGACCGAGGGACGTAGAACCTGCTATTGCGAGACCGCTTCTGCGAGCCCGCGCGGGCGCACGGAGAACGCGCGGAGCGCGGCGTCGTCGTGCACCGATGTGTCGACGCGCAGCGAGTCGAGCAGGTCGGAGACGACGCGCGCGCGCTCCGGCTGCAGCGGCTTCAGCACCGTCGCGAGGTCGGCGACGAGCGACGGCGCGGGCAGCGTGACGGCGCTGCCGCCGACCGCCTCGAGGATCGCCCGGTACGGGACGACGTCGGCGCCGCCGATCTCGTAGACCGCGCTGCCGTCGAGCTCGACGTCGGCGGCCTCGACGAGGTAGGCGACGACGTCGTCGATCGCGATCGGCTGCGACGGCGTGTCGATCCAGTCCGGCAGGACGGCGAGCGGCAGCTGCGCGAGGGTCGTGAACGTGTCGTAGGAGACGCTGCCCTCGCCGATCACGACGGACGCGCGAAGCTCGATCGTCGGCACCCCGCTCTCGCGCAGCAGCTTCCCGACCTCCTGCCGCGAGGCGAGGTGCGGCGAGAGGTCGCCGCGGCCGAGGCCGCCGAGGTAGACGATCCGGCCGACGTCCGCAGCGCGCGCCGACTCCGCGAACGCCTGCGCCGCTTCGCGGTCGGCGCCGCCGAAGTCGTCGCTGCCGAGCGAATGCACGAGGTAGTACGCGACGTCGACGTCGGCGAGCGCCGCCGAGACGTCGTCGCGGACGTCGCCCTCGACGACCTCGACACCGTCGCGCTGCAGACGCGACGCATCGCGCGTCAGCGCACGCACCTCGTCGCCGCGCGCAAGGAGCGCCTCGAGGAGGCGTCCGCCGACGTAGCCGGTTGCACCTGTGAGGAAGATGGGCATCGTCCCTGTCGTGTCCGATCGCGGTACGTGGAAACTTGCTGGACAGGGCGCGCTTGCCGGCATCGTCTGGCGCGCCGTCGAGCCGGCGCTCCGCCGCGTCTTCGGTCACCCCTATTCGGACCCCGAGCTCGCGACCGCGTTCATCACGCGCGGCCGCTGGCAGATCCCGCTCGACTACGTCGTCCAGGCGACGGGCGGCGCGGCCTTCGCGGTCGTCTTCCGGCGCCACCTGTGGCCCGCGATCCTGCTCGAGAACGCCGCGCTCCTTGCCGCTTCACCCCTCGTCGACCGGATCCACCCGGACGTCCGCGACGGCACCTGGCCGCCCCTGACCGGGAACGCGCGCGCCGCCGGCGTCTCCGTCTCCGGACACGTGCTCTACGCGGCGATCCTCTCCCTGATCCATACAGAACCTCCCTCGTAAGGGGGAGAAACCTGTCCGAACCGTGCGCTATTCCTGTTCCTGCGAATGGGGTCTCGCAGGGCACAGACGGCGCTCCTCGCCGTGGTCGCGCTCGCCGCGGTCACCGCGTCCGGCGCGTGGGCGCAGGGCCTTCGGGTCCTGATGAGCCACACGCCGAACAAGACGGACACGAACCGCACGGCGAAGACGATCAACGGGATCGTCATCCACGACACCGAGGGCCGCTTCATCGGCTCGATCCACGCCCTGCAGAACCCGCGCGTCGACGGGTCGGCGCACTTCGTCGTCTCGCGCACGGGGCAGATCGTGCAGCTCGTCCCCGTCACCGACGTCGCGTGGCACTCCGGCAACTCGTGGTGGAACCTCCACTCGATCGGCATCGAGCACGAGGGCTGGGCAGGCAAGCGCGCGTACACGAGGGCGGAGTACCGCGCGTCGGCGCAGCTCGTCGCATACCTCGCGCACCGCTGGAGCATCCCCGTCGACCGGAAGCACATCATCGGCCACGCCGAGGTGCCGGATCCGTATCACCGCGGCGAGTTCGGCGGCGTCTCGCATCACCACGACCCCGGCCCCTATTGGAACTGGGGCCACTACATGTCGCTCGTGCGCTGGTACGCGCAGCACACGGTGCTGCCGACGTTCGTCAAGCAGATGACGCTGCACGACTCGCCGGCGCCGTCGGCTTCGGCGGCCGCGGCCGCACCCGTGGTGAACGCGCCGGCCCCGGTCCGGTCGACCGTCGATCGCAACGCGAAGGTGAAGGGGAAGGCGCTCTGGTGGTCGGGCGTCGACTGGACTCGACGGTGGAGCCACCACATCTGGAAGGTCGAGTTCTACGTCGACGGGAAGCTGAAGTACACCGACCACACGTGGCCGTACTCGTTCCATCGCACCGAGGGATGGAACACGCGGAGCGTGCCGAACGGCTGGCACATGCTGAGCATCCTCCAGTACGGCACGCACCGCTACCGCGCGTGGAAGCGCGTCCCCGTTCGCGTCGTGAACCCGCCGATGCACGTTCGCGTCACCGGCGCCGTCTCGGGCGGCGCGGTGCAGGGATGGCTGACGCTGAGCGCACGCACCACCGAGCCGGCGGAGCGCGTCGTCCTCTACGCAGACGGGAAGCCGGTCAGCCGCGACGACAGCGCGCCGTACACCCTCACCTGGGACACGACCACGGCAGCGGAGGGCTCCCACGACCTGATCGTGTACGCGCGCGACGCATACGGCCACCGCGCCGCGCTGACGATGCCGGTCACCGTCGCGAACGCGGCCACCTTCCCGGCCGCGCTCAGCCGCAACTGGGTCACGCACCACCTCGGCGACGACTACGCCGTCCGCTAACGTCACCGGCGTGGCGCACGTCCGCGTTCTCTACTGTCCCGTCTGAAGCGGCTATGACGAACGGGCCGCGAGTCTCGTGGCCGAGTTGAGCCAGACCGGGCACACCGCGGAGATGGTCTCCGGCGAGAAGAGCCAGTACGACGTGCTCGTCGACGACGAGCTCGTGTTCTCCAAGCAGCGCGAGCACCGCTGGCCGGAGCTGCAGGAGATCCTCTCGAAGCTCTCGTAGTGGCGGCAGTCCACGCGGCCGGCCAGGTGTGGCCGGCGTTCGTGCTCGTGACCGGGCTGATCCTCGTCGGCACCGTCGCCGAGCGTGACGGTCTGTTCGCAGCCGCGGGCTCGCTGCTCGGTCGGCTGCCCGGCGGCGGGCGCAGCGTCTACTGCGTCGCGCTCGCGCTCGTCGCGCTCGTGACGGCCGTGCTCAACCTGGACACCGCGGTCGTCTTCCTCACGCCCGTGCTCGTGCACCTGGCGCGCACGCGCGGCACGGACGAGGCGCCGTTCCTCTACGGCGCCGTGATGATGGCGAACGCGGGCTCGCTGTTCCTGCCGGGGTCGAACCTGACGAACCTGATCGTGCTGAACGGCGAGCACGTCGCGGGCGCGACGTTCCTCGAGCGGATGTGGCCTGCGGCGGTCACCGCGCCGCTGGCGACGGCGGTCGTCCTCGTCGTCGTCTTCCGGCGCGAGCTCGCGCCCACCGCCGCGCAGGGAGAGGACCCGCCCTTCCGGCTCGGGCTCGGCGCCGCCGCCGTCGCCGTCGCGACGGTCGTCGTTCTCGTGCTGCAGTCGCCGGCGCTTCCGGTGCTCGCGGTCGGCGTCGCGAGCGTCGTCGCCGCCCGTGTCCCGTGGCGCTCGGTGGCCGAGGTCGCCGACCCGCGCGTCCTCGTCGGGCTGTTCGCGCTCGCCGTCGCCCTCGGCGCGCTCGGCCGGCTGTGGACGTGGCCCGCGCACCAGCTCGCGACGCTCGGACGCGCCGGCACGACCGCCGTCGCCGGCGCAGCGTCGCTCGCCGTCAACAACCTGCCCGCATCGGTCCTCCTCGCGCCGCACCCGCCGCGCCACGCCCGCGCGCTTCTGATCGGCCTGAACCTCGCGCCGAACCTGGCCGTGACGGGCTCGCTGTCGGCGTTCCTGTGGCTCCGGGTCGCGCGCGCCGCCGGGGCCCGTCCGAGCGCGGTGCGCTACTCGCGGATCGGGGTCGTCGCGGCGCCGGTCGCGGCCGCTGCGGCGCTCGCCGCGCTCTGGCTGCTCTCGCCCGGCCGCGTCTAGCGCTGCGCGAGCGACGGGTACGCGTCGGTCAGCAGCAGCAGGTACCCCCACGTCTGCGCCATGTACCGCAGGACGTACGCGCTCAGGTCGCGGAAGCCGCGCGGGTAGCGGCCCATGACGAGCGCGAAGATGCCGCCGAGGAACGCGACGATGTACAGGACGTACTGCAGCACCGTCATGAAGACGTACGCCGGGATGACGAGGATGATCCGGAGGAGCGTCTTCCACCGCGCCTGCGCGCGCGGCGGGTCGACGTCGACGTCGACCGGATACGTGCCGGCCCAGCCGCGGAACGGCGGGTACGGGTCGGCGACGAGGTAGACGTACGCGTTCACGTGCGTCTGGAACCGCACGAAGCGCGTGATCCATCGCGCGATTCCCTCGTGCGGACGCCCGCGCGCAAGGGTGATCACCCACTGTACGAGCCACACGGGCAGCAGCAGGTACACCCACGCGACGAGGACGAGGAGATGCGGGAGCGCGAGCAGCCAGCGCAGCGCGACGGTCAGCCGCCACCGCTGCAGGTCGTCGGCGACACGCAGCCGGATCGGGTGCTCGAACGAGGGCGGGTTGCCGGTGAACGACGCGTCGCGCTTCTCGAGGAACGCCGCGACGCCTTCGCGGAAGTCCGGCGTGCTCGTCAGCTCGGCCTGCGTGACGGCCTCGAGCTCGAGTTGCTCCCCGAACGTCGCCGTCTCGGCCGCATCGAGCAGACGCTTCGTCCGCGCCACCGCGCGTGTCGGCATCGCCGCGAAGAGCTGCGCCACCTCGTGCGTGCGGTGCTCGAACTCCTCGTCGGCGACGACCTCGGAGACGAGCCCCCAGTCGCGCGCCTCGTCGGCGCCGAGCCGACGGCCCGTCGTCAGCCACTCGAACGCCCGCGCGGTGCCGAGCAGGCGGCGCACGAGCCAGGTCCCGCCCGAGTCCGGAACCAGGCCGATCTTGATGAACGCCGGCACGAAGCTCGCGGAGCGCGCGGCGATGCGGACGTCGCACGCAAGCGCGAGCGACATGCCGGCGCCGGCCGCCGCGCCGTTCACCGCGGCGATCACCGGCTTCTGCAGCCCGCGGATCGCGAGCACGTTGCGGTGGTAGTTCTCGCGCAGGTTCTGCGCGACGTCGCCGGCGCCGCTCGAGAACTCCTGCAGGTCCTGACCGACGCAGAACCCACGGCCGGCGCCGGTGATCACGACCGCGCGCACACCGTCGTCGGCGGCCGCCTGTTGCAGCGCGTCGTGGATCCCCTGGTGCACGTCGCGGTTGAGCGCGTTCAGCACGTCGGGGCGGTTGAGGGTGATCGTGAGGACGCCTCCGCCTTCCGTGACCTCCACGACGCTCATCGGCCCCCA
>DATDNT010000133.1:0-29382 GCA_036518135.1 Gaiellaceae bacterium
CGCAGCTGGCTGTTCGCGATCGCGCACAACGCGATCCGCTCCCGCGACCGCTGGAAGCTGCGCCGCCCGCAGGAGGTTCCGCTCGACGTCGCGGAGCACCGGCTCGCGGCCGTACGAGAAGCGGACGGCCTCGACGGTCGCTAGAGCCACAGCGCCCCCACGACGACGATCGCGGCGGCGACGCCGAGCGCCGCTCGGTCGAGCGCGTTCCACGGCGGCCGCGGCGCCCGCGTCCGGCCGGGCCGGCCGTAGCCGCGCGCCTCCATCGCCTCGGCGAGGTTCAGCCCGCGCTCGAGCGACCCGGCGAGAAGCGGCGACAGCCGGCGCACCGGCGGCAGGTCGACGTTGCGCCCCCGCAGCGCGAGACCGAGCTCGCGCGCGTCGCGCTCGAGCACCGGCACGAGTCGCGTCGCGAGCGCGACGGCGAGCGTCGAGCGGCGCGCCCAGCCCGCGGCCGCGAGCAGGCGGTCGTGGTCGAGGAGCAGCGCGTAGACGGCGAACGCGAGGCCGACGGCCGTGAGGCGCAGCGCCTGGAACAGACCGGTGCGGAGCTCCTCCGTCGTCACGTCGAGCGTCCCGATCACGGGGATCGTCGGCCCCGTCCACAGCGGATGCGAGCCGATCACCTCGACGAACGGCGTCAGCACGAACACGGTCAGCCCGGTCGTCAGCGTGCCGAGCAGGTACGGCCAGCGGCGCCGCGCGGGCGCACGGAACGCGGCGACGAGGAGCACGGCGCAGATCGCGGCCGTCGAGAGCGTGTGCGCTGCGAGGAGCGCCGCGACGGCGAGCGCGGCGAGCAGGGCGGCTGCCGGCGCCGCGCTCAGAACCGGTACCTCAGCGCGTGCGGGTCGGCGGCGAGCTTCTTCGCGATCGCGGTCCCGAGCTCGAGCACGTAGCCCTTGCGGAACGGATAGATGCGCACGTGGTTCGGCGGGTACGACGGGCCGATCAGCACGAAGTTGCGGCGCGTCGTCTTCGCGTCGACGACGCCGTGCACTTGGCGCGCGATCCTTCGCGCGAGGGCGCGGTCGTTCGCGACCACGCTCGTCGAGGCGGTAAAGGGGCGAGGCCAGGCGCCGGCGACGACGGGGATGTGCTCCGTCGACGGTGTCCAGTGGCGATAGTCCCACCACAGGAGGTCGCCCGGGTGGATCTTCACCTCTGCGGCGCTGCGGTCGCCCTCGAGCCCGTTGACGTAGAAGAACCAGTCCCGCTGGTGCGAGAGCGACCCGGCGATGCCGTCGATCGACTGCAGGTACCGGCCGCCGTAGCGCGTCGACACCTTCAGCTTGCGCTCGACCGTCTGGATCCCGTTGAGGCCGGCGCCGACGTCTCCGCTGAAGACGACGTGGGCGCCGCGGTTCTCGGTGACCCACAGCGTCGCCGTCCCGCGCGCGCGCCCGCCCCCGCCGCAGCCGGCGAGGACGAGCGCGAGCGCGAGGACGAACGTGTGTCTCACGCCACGGCGTTCGAGCGCACGGCGTTCGTCGCCGTTGCGCGGATCAGGAGCCCCGTGTGCTTCCCGGGGCAGAACGCGGCGCCGCTCATCGCGTCGACCGTCTTCTTCGAGCCGACGTGCCACTGCAGCCCCTGGGCGACGACGGGCTTGCCGTTGTCGTCGTACGCTGTGGCGGTGTAGCAGCCCTTCTTCGCGGCGGCGGTGACGCGGAGGGTCGGCGGGCCGCCGGTCGGGCCGAAGGTCGCGTAGTACCAGAGCACGCGGTCGCCGTCTTTCAGCTGCACCTTGTCCGCGCCGACCGGGGGCGAGACGTCGTCGACCTTGAACACCCAGCCGCTCGACGCGTCGCCGCCGTACCGGCCGATCTGGTCGACGTAGGTGCCGAAGCTCGTGTTCGTGAGGTGGTAGTAGAACTCGCCGAGGCTCGACGCCTGGTCGAGCGCGTCGAGAGCGGTGAACGCCTGCACCGTGATCTCGGTCGGCGCGAAGATCGTCTTCGTCTTCCCTTCGACGCGCACCTTCACCGTCGCCGCGTACGCGGACGCGGGCAGGACGAGCAACAAGAGGACGAGCAGTGTGAGCCGTTTGGCCACGAATCCTCCCTTCCGCGAGGGGTTCGGGATCTCGAGGCGGCGGCAGGTCTTCTGACTCGAGGCTCCCCCTCCGCCGCCTTCCCAGGCCTTGGCCCAGTGGCGTCTGACGGAGGGCAACTCCTCTCACAGCGGCGGGACCGTCCCGGATTCGCACCGGGTTCCCTCACCGTTCGCCCGTTTGTCGCTCCGACTATAGCCTTCGTCTCGATGGAGCACGGTGAGGTCACGGATCGCCAGCTCGAGGCGCTGCTCGGGCGGCTCGATCGGGTCGTCGAGGAACTCGCGCGGCTGAACGCGCGCGAGGAGCGGCGCGAGGAGCTGACGGTGATCGCGCACGAGCTGCGGAACCTGAACGAGTCGCTGCAGGCGATCACGTACGCGGCCCTCGGCACGCAGGGCCCCCAGGTCCGCCGCAGACGCGCCCGTTAGGGGCAGGGCCGGTGCCAGGCACCGGCGCGAAACAGCAACGGACGCGTCACGGGAGCGATACGCCCCTGCTCAGCGGCATGACGCTTCGGACATGACCGGTGCCAGGCACCGCAACGAAAGTGCGACGCTAGTGCAGCGAGAAGATGTCGAGGACGCCGCTCGTTGCGTGGCTGTTCGCATTGCCCTCGGCTACGGCAACGCGGCCTTCGGCGACGATCGGGCTCTGCCAGTGCACGTCGCCCGTGGGGAGCGTCGCGACCTCGCGGCCGCTCGGCGCGACGTACACGTGGACGGCGCCGCTGCCGGCGACGTAGAGGAGGCTGCCGGCGAGGACCGGCGACGTCCCGCCCGTGTCGTTCGACCACACCGCGTGCAGGCGGCCGCCGCGCAGGAGCCAGGCCGCCGTGCCGCCGTCGTCCGACACGAACACCCACTTGCCGTGCCACACGGCCGGCTCGCTGAAGAGCATCGAGCCGCCCGGCGTCGAGACGACCTGCAGCTCGCCGCCGGTGCGCGTATTCATGCCCGGCAGCCGGTGCAGGTTCAGGAGGCGGAGCTTGCCGTCCTTCCCGCCCTGGACGGCGAAGCCGCCCCCGAGCAGCGCCGGGCTCGTCGAGCCGAGATCGACGTCGGCGTCGTTCAGGTGCTCGTAGTCAGACGGCGTGTAGTGGCGCAGCGCGCGCGCTGCGTCCGGCGACAGGACGATGACGCTGTCGCCCCAATCCGTGCGGCCGTTCCACGGTGCGTTCCCCGTCGCGACGACGAGGTCGCCGTTCGCCGGATCGACCGCGGCGCCGTTCCGGGACCAGATCGCGGAATCGCTCGATGCGCACGTCCGCGGGACGATGATCGTGCGCCGATCGGAGCAGAGTGAGTTCCACACGTGGGCGATGCGGCCGCTCGACTCGTGCATCGTCACGACATGCCCCTGGTACGGCGGCGCGTCGCCGATGTAGCCGCCCGTCGTCGCGATCACGAGCCCGCGCGACACGTTCAGCGACGACGTGATCTTCTCGTGCGTCGGGTCGCGTGTGATCGTCGTCGTCCACATGATGTGGCCGTCGGACAGCCGCAGCTTGCGGATGCGCCCGTCCGGAGCGGCGGCGTACACCGCCTTGCGATCCGTCGACAGCGCGGGCGTCGCGTTCGTGATCTGCGCGCTGCCGGCGATCCGCGAATACGCGGGCGGCGTGAACCGCCAGAGCAGGCGGCCCGTCGACGCGTCGAGCGCCTCCGTCTTGCCGTACGTCGTCGTGAGCAGGAACGCGTCCTGCCCGCGCACTCCCTTCGAGACGTAGATCGGCGACGAGTCGACGGTCCCGTCGAGGCGCACGACGCGGTGCTTCAACGTCGCGACGTTCGCGGCCGTGATCGCCGTGTCCGGCGACGCGTTGCGCCGCGCGGCGTCGTACCCGAAGCGGCCCCAGTCGCCCGGGGCCGTCGCGGACCTCGCGAACGTCGCCCCTACGGCGTAGGCGACGATCAGGACGACGGGAATGAGCGCGAGCCGCCTCAACGGGCGGCGAGATCCCGCGACTTGACCCACGGCCCCGGCGGAGTGAGCAGCGACTCCGCCTGGAGGTACGCAAGGCCGGCGAGCGGCAGGTCGCCCCACCGCTCGAAGCAGAAGTAGCGGCGGCGCCAGTGCGGGAAGAACTTGCGGTTGAAGCTGTGCAGGCGCTCGAGCTGGAAGAGGCGGTCGCCCTTCAGCAGCACCCAGCGCACGGCGCGCGTCCAGCGCGACGCGCCTTCCTCGGCGCGCAGGAAGTCGGCGAAGACGGCGAAGTTCAGCGACACCTCGGTGACCGCGTGCGCGCGTGCCCAGGCGACCGTCTCCGTGATCAGGTACTCCATCAGCCCGTTCGGCGTGTCGCGACGGCGCCGCATCGACGCGAGCGAATATCCCTCGCTCGCCGGCGACGGGACGAGCTGCAGGAACCCGCCGACGCGGCCGTCCGGCGCGACGGCGACGGCGAGCACGGTGTCCGGGTAGAGGAACAGGGCGTCCATCGCCATCGTGAACCCGCGCTCGGGCCAGTTGCCGCGCCACTCCTCGGAGACCGCGCGCAGCTCCGCACGCAGCTCTTCGTCGGCATCGGCGGTCGACAGCACCCGGACGGCATACCCGCCCTTCTCGAGGCGGGAAACCGACTGGCGCACCTTCCGGATCGCGCGGCCCTCGAGCGAGAACGACGACGGGAGGATGAGCGCCTCGTCGCCGAGGTACATCGACTTGAAGCCGAGCGCCGTGTAGTCCTCGAGCGTCTCCGTCGACGCGCCGGCGATCGCCACGCGCCATGCCTTCGAGTGCGAGACGCGAACGAACTCGCGCACGAGCTCGCGGCGCTCGGCAGGGTCGCCGATCGGGTCGCCGGCGACGAGCGCCGTCCCGCCGAGCACGCGGTAGGCGAGGAACGAGCGGCCGCTCGGCGAGAAGAAGTAGTTCTTGTCGCGGCGGAGCGCGAAGTACGAGAGGGAGTCGGCGCCGTGCTCGTTGACGAGCTCGGCCGCCCGCTCCCGGTCCTCGCCGGCGGACGGCGTCTCCGGCACCGGCCGCAGCCACAGCCACAGCGCGCGGAACCCGAGGGCGCCGACGACGAGCGCGAGCGCCACCTCGATCCGACGCGAGTACGCGTCGGGGTCGTACAGCCCGACGAGGAGCGCAGGGACCGCGAGCGCGAGCGCGACCGCGATCTGCACGAGCGGCAGGATCGTCAGCGGATCACCCGGCGCGACGAACTGACGACGCGCGCGCAGCAGCCACACGAGGAGGAGGAGATGCACCGTCGCCTCCTCGAAGTCCAGGCCCTTCGCGAGATGCGCGATCGCGGAGGCGACGACGAGCGCGACCGCCAGCCCCCAGGCACGCGTCTTCCGGCGGGCGAGGCCGCGGGAGAGGAACACCATGGCGATGCCGAGCGCGAGCGCGACGGTGCGCGCCGCGTCGGGTACGCCCGGCGGCAGCACGCCGCGCACGAGGTCCACACGGGCAGCCCGCTCGGGTGTGAGCGCGGAGACGATCGAGACGAGGCCGGCCAGTGTGGCGGCCCACGCCAGCGCAACGGGTGCGGCTGGGCGACGCACGACCCCAACGGTATCGGCGGATCGTTAACGCCGGATTAGTTCAGGCGGCTCAGTCGTGCAGGAGGGCGCGCCGCAGCTCGTCCTCCTTGCCCGGCTCGAGGATCGCGAGCACCTGGTCGCCGACCTCGAACTGGGTCTCCTCGTCCGGCACCTCGGCCTTTCCCGCACGGACGACCGAGATGACGCGGACCCCGTCCGGGAGCTTCAGCGCGCGGACGCGTTTGCCGTTGCAGTTGGCGGCCTTGTCGACCGTGACCTCGACGATCTCGAGGTTCTCCTTCCGGAGCTCGAGCAGGTGGATCAGCCCGTGCTCGGGCACCTCGTGTTCGATGAGCCCCATGATCGCGCCCGTCGCGGACACCGTCGGCGAGATGCCGAGGAGGTCGAAGTACGGCTGGTTGCGCGGGTCGTTGATCCGGGCGATCACGTTCGTGACGCCGTACTTCTCACGGGCGAGCTGGCAGATGACGATGTTGTCCTCGTCGTCGCCCGTCGCCGCCACGACGAGGTCGGGCGGCCGCCGGATGCCTGCGCGCTCGAGCACGAACAGCTCTGTCGCGTCGCCGCGCAGCACCTGATGCTCGAATTCGGCCTCGAGCTTGTCGAATCGGTACGGCCGCTGCTCGACCAAGGTCACCTCGTGCCCGGCGCGGAGGAGCGAGCGCGTCAGGTTCGCGCCGACCTTGCCGCCGCCTGCGATCAGGACGTACATCTACGCGGTGACTTCCTCGGCCTCGCGTACGGCGCCGACGAGGGTCTCGATCGCCGCGGAGGTCGGGCAGATGACCCGCAGCCCGCGCGCCGCATAGAACTGCGCGCGCGCCGGGTCGAGGACGCGCACGACGACCGTCGGCACCTCGAAATGCTTCTGCGCCGCCTGCGCGATCACGAGGTTCGAGTTGTCGCCGTCGGTGGTGACGACGACGGCATCGGCGTCCTCCACGCCTGCCTCGCGCAAGAGCTGGAGGTCCATGCCGTGGCCGACGACGAAGCCGCCCGTCCAGCTCTCGCCGAGGCGGCCGAGCGCGTCCTCGTTCTCGTCGAGAACGGTGACGTCCCAGCCCGACGCCTGCAGCTGCTGGGCGACGGCGGACCCGACACGGCCGCACCCGATCACCAAGGCCTTCATGACGTTGGGAGGGTACCCGCGAGCTCTTCGTCCATGACGGACTGCGGGAACGCGACGATCAGCACCTCGCACGGCGCGCGGCGGAGCACGAAGTCGACGGTCGGCGAGAAGAAGCGGGACTGGCGGCGCCAGCGCGGCGCCGACCCGAGGACGATCAGGTCTGCGTCCACCTGCTCGGCGTGGTCGACGATCGCGTGCCCGATCGCCCGCGCGCGGACCATCGTGCCCTTCACCGTCACGCCGAAGTCCGCGCCGAGGAGCTTCGCCTCCGCGAGCGACGCCTCCGCCCGCTCCTCGTCGTCGTGCAGCTCGGCGTCGAGCGGCAGGTCGAGCGGCACCCGGATCACGTGCAGCGCCTCGATGTCCGCATCGTGCTCCGACGCGAGCTTCACCGCCGTTGCGAGCATCTCCTCGCCGATGATCCCGAGCTTCATCGGCACGAGGATCCGGCGGAACTGCGTCGCCGGAGCGACCGCGAGCTCGTCCGGCGCCTTCACGCGCTCCAGCAGCCGCTCACCGTGCGACGCGCGCGTCGCGACGAAGATCACGAGCCCCGCGGCGAGCCAGGCCGGCCCCGCGTACCGCGCGGCGGGATGCGTCGCGAGCGCGACGGTCCAGATCGCGAACGTCGAGATCGAGCCGACGATCGCGGGCAGGGGAATATCGCGGTTCGCGATGCGCACGTCGAACGGCGCGCGATACGGACGCGGCAGATCGGGCTCGTCGACGCGCAGCTTGATCACCGCGAGCTGGGCCGCGGTGAAGGCGAGCAGCACTCCGAATGAGTAGAGGCTCGCGAGGAACGCGACGTCGTCCTTCTTGAAGGACGCGCTCGTGATCACGATCGCCGACGCGATGACCGTCACGAAGAGGATCGCCTGCGGCGACACGTGCGCGCGACGGCTCAGCCGACCGAAGCTGCGCGGCAGCTGACCGTGCTCGCCCATCGAGAACGCGAGCCGTGAAAAGCCGGAGACCGAGGTCGTCACCGCCGCCAGGAGGATCAGCGCGCCGGTGATGCCGACGTAGACCCGCAGGACGCCGCCGAGGCCGAGCGGCAGGTGCGTGCCGATCCGGTCGGCGACGCCGAGCAGCGGCGATCGGATCCACCTCGTCCCGAGCTCGCTGTGGGCGCCGGGGAACGCCGACACCGCGACGAGGGCGATCGCGACGTACAGCGTGACGACGGTGACGATCGCGCCGAAGACCGAGCGCGGCAGGTCGACGCCGGGCCGGCGCGCCTCGGCCGCGAGGTTCGCGACCGTCTCGAGGCCCGTGAACGCGAGCATCGCCAGCGGAAGCGCGAACGCGAGGTCGTGCCACGACGGGCTCGTCCCGAGCGACATGCCGCGCGTCAGCGCGTGCGGCGAGAAGACGAGGACGAACCCGAGCACGACGAGAAGCAGCTGCGTCAGCAGGTCGAGTGCGGGAACGAGGATGCCGACCCCGTACAGCGACGGCCGGCGCACGAGTCGGATCGCGGCGACGAACAGGATCACGCCCACGGCGACGACGACGTCCCACGGGCTGTGCGCGAGCGCGTGCACGTGGAGCGCGCCGGCGAGGTAGTGCGGCAGGAAGAGGGCCGACAGCGCGATCACGATCAGGTAGTCGAGGAACAGCGCCCAACCGGTGATGAACCCCGCGACGTCGTTCGACGCGCGACGGACGAGCGTCGCAGCCCCGCCGGTCTCGGGGAGCGCCGCCGTGCCTTCGGCGTACGAGAACGCGACGACGAGGAAGAGGACGCCGACCACGAGGAGCACGAGCGGCGTGAATCCGAGCGCGTGCGCGGCGACGACACCGAGCGCGAAGTAGATCGACGAGGCGATCTCGCCGTACGCGACGGAGTAGAGGGCGCGCGCGTCGAGCTCGCGGCGGAGACCCGGGAGCTTCCTCGCCACTAGGAGCGCCGCCTCAGCATCCAGAGCCTCCCCGCGCCGGCGACGACGAAGAGCACGCCGACGACGAGCCCGACGCCCGTCGGCCCGTGCCACAGCGTCACTGCGATCATCGCGATCCCCAGGCCGACCATCAGCACCGCGGTCAGCTGCGTGAGCGAGCGGTACATCATGCTGCGCGCTTCCCGGCTGCGACCATGACGCGCGCGGGCGCGTGCTTCAGGACGTAGTCGACCGTGTGGCCGAAGATCGCGCGGTGCCGGCCGCGCGGCGCGCCGAGGACGATGATCTCGGCGCCGCGACGCTCCGCCTCGTCGACGATCGCGCGCCCCGCGTTCCGTGCGCGGACGACGCGCTCGACGACGCGCACGCCGTACGCCTCCGCGGCGGCGCGATGCTCGTCGAGGAGACGGTCCGCCTCGGCGAGCTGCTCGGTCAGGTCGGCGTCGAGCGGAAGCTCGAGCGGGACGACGACGACGCGCAGCAGCACGATGCGTCCCGCCCGCTCCGTCGCGAGCCGCGCCGCGAGCTCGACCGCGTCGCGCGACTCCGTGCCCGCGACCACCGGGACGAGGATGTTGCGGTACTCGAGGGCGAGCGCGGCTCCGACCGGCACCGGCGCGCGCGACGTCGTCGTCAGCGGCACGCCGATCTTCCGCCGGTACCCCACGTAGAAGAGGCCTCCCGCCGCGAGCCAGGCGAGGCCGGCGTAGCGCGGGCCCGACTGCTGGATCACGATCACGAGCCACGCGGCGCCGGTCCCGAGCGCTCCGAAGACGGCGAAGAGCGGCCAGCTGACGCCGCCGATGCGGACGCTCGGCCGCGCGCGCCACTCGAGCTCCTCGTTGCGACTCTTCGCGCGGAGCGTGATCACCGCGAGATGCGCGATCGTGAACGACAGCATCGCGCCGAACGCGTACATGTTCCCGAGAAAGTCGACCTGGCCGGAGATCAGGAAGATCGTCGGGCCGACGCCGGCGAACACGACGAGCGAGAGCCACGGCGTCTTCAGCTTCGGGTGCAGCCGCCGAAACACCTCCGGCAGCTGCCGGTAGCTCGACATCGAGTACGTGATGCGCGACGCGCCGATGACGCCAGCGTTCGTGGCGATGAACAGGATCGTCGCCGCGAGGATGCCGACGTACACCTTCGCGACGTCCAGCACCGCGCCGTGGATGCCGAGGTTCTCGACGAGCCCGAGCACCGGGTCGTTCTTGAACCCGAGCGGCGGGCTCTGGCCGAGCTTCGTCACGTAGCCGTGCGCGGCGCGGTGCACCGGCATCGCGGAGAGCGCGACCCACGGCAGCGTGAAGTAGATCGCGAAGACGGCGATCGCGACCCAGGAGATCGAGCGCGGGATCGACCTGGCCGGATCGCGTGCCTCCTCGGCCAGGTTCGAGACGGTCTCGATCCCCGTGTACGCGATCATCGCGACGGGGATCGCGAGCAGGAACGCGCTCCAGGTCGGCGCGACGCCGAAGTGCACGTTCGACCACAGGATGTGCGGGCTGAAGATCAGGAAGAAGCCGAGGACGACGAGCAGCAACTGCGTCGCGAAGTCGACGACCGCGAGGAAGATGTTGAGCTTCGCCGCCTCCTGGATGCCGACGATGTTGATCCCGACGAGCACCCAGGTGAACGCGATCCCGACGACGATGTCCCACGGGTTCGTGCGCAGCGGCGCCCAGAAGATCGACAGGTAGTGCGGGACGAAGATCACCGAGATCGCGACGGTGATGACGTAATTCAGCATCTGCGCCCACGCGGCCCCGAACGACACGAGCTCGTTGAACGCGTGCCGCGCGAAGCTCGACGACCCGCCCGCCTCCGGGTAGTGCACGGTGCCCTCCGCGTACGTCGCCGCCGTCGCCGCGAAGATCAGGCCGCTGACGATGAAGACGAGCGGCGTGAGCCCGAGCGCGATCCCCGCGACGAGGCCGAGCGCGTAGTAGATCGACGAGCCGACGTTGCCGTAGGCGGTCGCGAAGAGCGCGGGCGCGCCGAGGACGCGCTCGAGGCCGTGGCTTTGACGCCTGCGCCGTGGCACGGACGGAGCCTAGTCCTGGAGGGGGACTGAGCTCAGGATCACGTGGGGCTCGAAGAGCAGGCAGCGTTTGATCGCGAGCGCGCGGCGGCTGCGGAGCCGCGGAAGGCTCGGGTGGATCCGCTCCGGCAGCACGACGTTGAGCCCCGTCGCCGGATCGGACGTGTAGTCGCGCACGTAGCGCAGGATCGAATCGCCGAGCCGGCCCTCGAGCGGCGCGTCGTCCACGGGGATCCCGAGGTCGCCGTCCCACGAGCGGGGCCCGAAGTGAACCGCGCGCACGTCGTCCGCGCCGAGGCCGCGGGCATAGTCGACGGCGCGCACCGTCGCATCGTCGAGCGGGCCCGCGATCACGCGGACGACGAGCCTGTCCGGGACGTGCCCTTCCGGCCGCCGCTCCGACGTGACCGTCGGCACGTCGGCGACGACGACACGCGGCTCGGTCAGCAGCCTGAGCTTGAGCCGGAACTGCGCGCGCACCGCGGCCGAGAGCAACGACCGCTTCCTGAACTGCTCCGGGAGGACGACGGTGACGACGCCCCCGTCGGCGCGCAGCCTCGCGATCTCTCCGAGGACCGCCTCCTGCGGATCGGTGCCGACGGGTCGCACGTCGAGCAGCGGGTCGCCGCCCGTGTAGTCGAACCAGCGCGCGTGGATGCCCGTGTCGGTGTTCCGCCCCTGGACGTGCAGGGCGTCGAACGTGCCGCCGCCGATCCGGCGCGCGTACCACACCGCTCCCTCGGCGGCGACGTCGAGCGCCTCTGCGTAGACGAGCACCCGGTTCCGCACCGGCGCACCGTACCGCTACCTGAACAGCTGGTACGGCACGCTCGAGAGGATCACGTGCCGCTCGAAGAGGAGCAGCCGCTTGATGTACAGCGCGCGCTGGTTGTGCAGCACGCGCGCCCACCCGCGGACGACCATCTCGGGCATGACGACATTCACGACCGTGTCCGGGTCGTCGGTGAGCTCGCGCAGGTACGCGAGGAGCGGCGTGCCGACGTCGCGGTACGGCGCGTCGCTCAGGTCGAGCGGCATCGTCAGCCCGGCCCGCAGGTACTCGTCGCGGAGGCGGCGCGCCTCGTCGGCGTCGAACGCGAACGAGACCGCGCGGGTGTCCTCGACGCCGAGCGATTGCGCGTAGTTGACGGCGCGCATCGTCCCCGCATGGACGTTCGCGACGAGCACGCGGACGACGAGGTTCCGCGGCGTCCAGCCGTCGGGGCCGTGCCGGTCGGTCACCGCCGGGACGTCGGTGACGACGATCCCCGGCTCCGACAGCAGCCGCAGCTTCAGCCGGAACGACGTCCGGCCGGCTGCGGTCAGGAACGACCGGCGGCGGAACTGCTCCGGGACGACGACCGTGACGAAGTCGGACTCGCCGCGCGGAAGCCGCCAGACCTCCTCGAGGAGCGCCTGCATCCGGCCCTCCTCGCACGACAGCTTCTCGAGCCGCGGCTCGTTCTGCGCGAACTCCCACCAGCGGGCACGGATCCCCGTGTCCGTGTCCCTGCGGGGAACGAGGAGCGCACGGACGTGGTCGGGTGAGGCGATCCTGCGGGCGTACCAGAGCGCGCCCTCGGTGGCGACGTCGATCGAGTCGACGGCGAGGAGTACCTCGTTCGTCGCCGGACGCGCCGCGACCGCGGCGCTGATCCCCGTGCGCAGGCGCCGCGCGAACCGCCGGTAGTGGCGGTTGATGCCGAGGAACGCGAGCACGAGCACCGGGATCGCGACGATCACGAGCCACGCGCCCTCCGTGAACTTCGTGTAGACGACGACGAGCGTGACGACGCCGGTAGAGAACGCCCCGACCGCGTTGATCGCGAGCTTGTGGTGCCAGCCCGGGTCGCGCGTGCGCAGCCAGTAGCGGACCATCCCCGCTTGCGAGAGCGTGAAGGCGGTGAACACACCGATCACGTAGAGGTGGATCAGCGAGTTGACGCTCGCGTCGTAGACCCAGAGGAGCGCGGAGGCGACCGCCGTCAGCACGATGATCCCGTTCGAGAAGACGAGGCGGTCGCCGAGGTTCGTGAACTGCCGCGCGAAGAACCGGTCGCGCGCGAGCAGCGCCGCGAGGCGCGGGAAGCCCTGGTACGACGTGTTCGCCGCGAGCACGAGCACCGCGAGCGTCAGAACCTGCACCGTCCAGTACATGAATCCGAGCGCCGAGCCCGACGGGAACACCGCCCGAGCGATCTCCGAGACGACGGACGGCGTGCCCGTCGTGGTGGGGCGCGCGTGCGTGTGCACGGCGAGCCACGACACGCCGAGGAACATCGCGATCGCGATCCCGCCGAGGACGAGCATCGTCGTCGCTGCGTTCTTGCCGTGCGGCTTGCGGAACGCGTTGACGCCGTTCGCGATCGCCTCGACTCCCGTGAGCGCCGTCGATCCCGACGAGAACGCGCGCAGGACGACGAAGGCGGTCACCGCGCCCGCCCCACTCGCGAGCGGATGCGGCACGGTCGCCGCGGGGCACGTGCCGTCGGCACAGCGCGCGAAGCCGACGCCGATCAGCGCGAAGATCGACGTGACGAATGCGTACGTCGGGATCGCGAACACGATCCCCGCTTCGCGCACGCCGCGCAGGTTCGCGAGCGCGATGATCACCACGCAGACGAGCGACAGCGTGAGCTCGTGCCCGCGCAGGGACGACACCGCCGACGTGAGCGCGAGAATGCCGGCGGCGACCGAGACCGCGACGGTGAGGATGTAGTCGGTGAGGAGCGCCGCGGCGGCGACGAGGCTCGGCAGCTTGCCGAGATTCTCCTTCGCGACGACGTATGCGCCGCCCGAGTTGTCGTAGACCTGGACCGTCTGGCGGTACGAGAGCACGACGATCGCGAGCAATGACGCGATCGCGAGCGAGATCGGCCAGACGAGATGCGCGGCGCCGAGCGACGCACCGACGAGCACCACCATCGCCGCCTCCGTCGCGTAGGCGACCGACGACAGCGGGTCGGACGCGAAGATCGGCAGCGCGAGCCACTTCGGAAGCAGCGTCTCCTCGAACTCGTCGGACGCCATGGGGCGTCCGACGACGACCCGCTTCAGGCGTGGACTTCGCGGCTCGAGATCCTGGAGCTGTGTCACGCCTGCCCGCCGAGCGCCGCGAGCGCGCGCTCGACCGCTGCGCGCAGGCGCTCCGTCGTCGTCTCGCCGTACAGCGGCCCCGTGCCGTCGGTCAGCAGCCGCTCCACCATCAACACGCCACGCGGCGTCACCGGCCTCGACATGTCGTACAGCAGCGACGCCACCTCGAGAAGCTGCGGCCGCACGTCGCGCACCGCGCCGCGTGCGATCGGCGTCGCCGTCGGCAGGAGCCGCTCGTCGGCGGCGTGCACGACGTCGGTGAGCGACCGAGCGAGCGCGACGCGGTTCTCGTCGGCGACGAGCTCCGCCGTCCGCCACGCGAGCCGAGGCGGAGGGAGCCGCGTCGCCGCGATCTCCTCGTCCGCGCGCCGCCGGGCCGTACGAAGCGCGCGGCGCGCCTCCCATCCCTTCACCGGGCTCCGGAGCCTCGAGGTCATGCCTCGACCGTAGTCCGCGGCGGCTCAGCGCCGGCTCAGGATTCCGGTGCGGCGACTCAAGATTGTCTCAAGGCTCGACGAGGCGGTAGCCCGCACCCGGCTCGGTGAGCAGGTACCGCGGCTTCGCGGGGTCGGGCTCGAGCTTCCGGCGGAGCTGCGACACGTAGACGTGCAGATAGTTCGACTCGTCGCCGTACGCAGGCCCCCACACCTCGCGCAGGATCGCCCGATGCGTCATCAGCTTTCCCTCGTTGAGCGCGAGCAGGCGCAGGATGCGGAACTCGTGCGGGGTCAGGTGCACGCGCTCGCCCGCGCGCGTGACGAGCGACTTGTCGAGGTCGATGCGGATGTCGCCGACCTCGACGACGGGCGTCGCCGCCGGGCCTGCGCGGCGCAGCACGGCGCGCAGCCGCGCGAGCAGCTCTGCGATTGCGAACGGCTTCGTCACGTAGTCGTCCGCGCCGGCGTCGAGCGCCGCGATCTTCTCGTCCTCGTCGCCGACTGCGGAGACGAGGACGATCGGCGCGTCGCTCCACTCGCGGAGACTCACGGCGACGTCGCGGCCCGAGCCGTCGGGCAGGAGCAGATCGAGAATCACTGCGTCGGGCGGACGCAGCGCCGCCGCGGCGAGCGCCTCGGCCGCGGTCGTCGCCGTCTCCACCTCGTAGCCGGCGCCGCGCAGGTTCGTGGCGAGTGCGCGCAGGAACTGCGGCTCGTCGTCGACGACGAGGATCCGCGCGCTCATCCGGCCGCCAGCGTGACGCGCGCGCGGGTGCCTCCGCCCTCGCGGGGCGTGAGCGTCACAGTCGCGCCGTTTACCGCGGCGAACCCGTTCGCGATCGCAAGGCCGAGACCGAGCCCGCGCTGCGTGCTGGGCGCGTCGTCGGGGCCGGGGCCGCGGTCGAGGACGTCGATCGTCACCTCGCCGTCCGCCGCGCGCGCCGTCACCTCCACCTCACCCGACGAGAACTTGAGCGCGTTCTCGAGCAGGTTCGCGACGACGCGCTGCATCTGGACCGCGTCGACGCGCACGGGCGGGAGCTCGGCCGGTGCGTCGACGACGAGCCGGCGCGCGTCGGCGACGTCGGAGACCGACTGCGCGACGAGCTCCTCGACCTCCCAGAGCGCGGGTCGGGGCGCCGCTGCGCCGGACTCGAGCCGCGAGAGGTCGAGCACCTTCTCCACGAGCTTCGACAGGCGCGCGACCTCGGCGGAGATCGACTCGAGCAGGTCTGCGCGGTCCTCGTCCGACAGCGCGAGCCCCGGCTCACGCAGGCCGTCGACGGCCGTCCGGATCGTGGCGATCGGCGTGCGGAAGTCGTGCGACACCGTCTGCAGGATCACGGTCTTGATCGCGTCCGACCGCCTCACCTCCTCGGCGGCGCGGCGCTGCTCGGCGATCTCGAGGAGCGCGTCGACGCCGGCTTCGAAACGCGCGTGCGCCGTCGAGTCGATCGCGGCCGCACGCGTGCGGATCTCGGCGAGCGGCTCCTCCCGCAGCACCGATGCCGCAGCGTCGGCGAGCAGCGCCGCCTCGCGCTCGCGCTGCTCCGCTTCGAGGGCGCGGCGGCGTGCGCTCGTCGCGAGCTCGCTCGCGACGACGGCGGTCACGAGGTACACGCCGAGCGCGGTCCAGTTGCGCGCGTCGGTGAGCGTGAGCGTGTGCACCGGCGGCAGGAACAGGAAGTTGAACGCCACCATCGAGACGAGCGCTGTCCCGATCGCGTACGCGAGCCCGAAGAGCACCGCCGCCGCAAGCACGGCGAGCGTGTAGACGACGCCCAGGCTGAGCACCGGGGCGATCGGCTTCAGCGCGTAGACGAGCGCGGTGGCGACCCCGACCGCAGCGAGCGAGCCGGCGACCTTCATCCCCGAACCGTAACCACGAGGAGGACGAGCGACAGTGCCGACGTCGCGGCGACCGTCAGCGCCGCGACCACGTCGAAGATCCTCCCGTTGCGGTAGCGACCCATCACTTCGCGGCTGCGCGACAGGCGCCACACGAAGAAGAGCGTGATCGGCAGCAGCGCGCCGTTCACGACCTGCACGCCGACGAGGAGCCGGAACACCGGGACGTGCGGGATCAACGCCACGGCGGCGCCGACGACGACGAGCGCCGTCACGACCGTCACGAACACGGGAGCCTCCCGCGGCGAGCGGGAGATTCCCTTCTCGAACCCGAACGTCTCCGAGATGACGTACGCGCCGGTAACCGGCAGAACGGCGGCGGCGAGCAGGCTCGCGCCCAGGAGACCCACCGCGAACAGCGCCTCGGCGAAGCGGCCCGCGAACGGCGCCAGCGCCTGCGCCGCCTGGGACGCCGTGTCGACGGCGCGGTGGTGCACGAACAGGGTCGCGCCGGTCGCGATGATGATGAAGCTCGCGACGACATTCGCGAAGATCGAGCCGCTGACGACCTCGACGCGCTCGCGGTTCAGGTCGTCGGCGCCGAGGCCGCGCTCCACGACGGCCGACTGGAGGTACAGCTGCATGAACGGCGTGATCGTCGTGCCGGCGGTCGCGACGAACAGCAGCACGTACGCCGGGCTCGTCTGGATGTGCGGCGCGACCGTCGCCTTCGCGACGGCGCCCCAGTCGGGATGCGCGAGGATCGCGGCGACCGGATACGCGAAGAACGGGATCGTCATCCCGACGAAGATCCGCTCCGCGATCTTGTACGTCCCGCGCACGAGCAGCAGCCAGATCGCGACGGCAGCCACGGGCACCGACACGTACACGGGCACATGCGCAAGCCCGAGCGCTGCGGCGATCCCGACGAACTCGGAGATGCAGATGCCGAGGTTCGCGACGAGGACGCTCGCCGTCGCGAACAGCGACCAGCGGACGCCGTAGTTCTCGCGAATGAGGTCGGCGAGGCCCTTGCCGGTGACGATCCCCATCCGCGCCGCCATCTCCTGCACGACGATCAGCGAGACGGTGATCACCACCATCATCCAGAGGAGGTCGTAGCCGTAGCGCGCGCCGACCGACGAGTACGTCGCGATGCCGCCGGCGTCGTTGCCCGCGTTCGCGGCGATCAGCCCCGGCCCGAGCAGGGCCAGGAGCGAGAGGACACGCCGCCGTGTCATTGCCGGAGAAGGAGCTCGAGGACGTCGTCGACCGTGACGACGCCCTGCAGCCGCTGCTCGTCGTCGACGACGCCGACGATCGTGAGGTCGTAGTCGGTCATCACGCGCGCGATGTCGTCGAGCTCCGCGTCGAGCGGCACCGTGCGCGGGATCGGCGCGACGTCCGCGAGGACGTCCTGCGGGTCTGCGCGGACGAGGTCAGCGAGCGCGATGCCTCCCTGCACGCGCCGATGCGTGTTCATGACGAAGATCATCTCGAGCGTCTCGGCCGGCGCATGCGAGCGGCGCACGCGCGCGAGCGCCTCGGAGACGGTCGCCTGCGCGTAGACGCACACGAAGTCCGGGCTCATCAGCCCGCCGGCGGTCGCCGCGCCGTAGCCGAGGAGCGCCTCGCTGCGCCGCCGCTGCGTCTCGGGCAGCAGCTCGAGGACGTCTCGGCGCCGGTCCTCGCCGAGATCGAGCAGCAGATCGACGGCGTCGTCGGTCTCCATGCGCGACAGGACGGACGCGATCTCGCCGTCGCTCCACTCGTCGACGAACTCGCGGCGGTGCGCGGTCTCCAGCTCCTCGAAGAGGTCGGCCTCGAGCTCCGGGTCGCCGTGGACGGCCGAGAGGATCTCCGCGGCCTCGGCGCGGCCGGCGGCCTCGACGAGGTCCGCGAGCTCGGCGGGGTGCAGGCGCGCGAGGCGCGGATGGGGCGTGCGCAGCCGGACCGTCGGCACGTGCCCCGTGAAGGGCTCGACCTCCGCCCAGTCGAGCAGCGATCCGGCGGCGACGCGGTCGGCGTAGCGGCGCGGCACGACGCGCCGCACGATCCCGCGAGCGCCGACGTCGACGCCGACGACCCGCCACCACCCGTCGACGCGCGCGAGGCCGATGTCGTTCGCGCGGCGAAGGCGCGCGCCGTCCACGTCGATCAGCTGGTGGTCGAGCACGTCCTTCCGCAGCAGCACCTCCTGCGCGCGCCGCTCGAACGGCCGCAGGTCGATGCGGTCCGTGGCGAGCGTGATGCGATCGTGCGCGATCTCCGCGACCGCGTCCGCGTCGAGGAAGACGTCGCGTCCGGCGACGCGCGCGAGGACGCCGGTGAGCGGCGGGTAGGGCTCGTCCAACCGCACGACGAGATCGTCGACGCGGCCCAGCCTGCCTCCGGCGCGGCCGACGAGGTCGCCGCCGAGGACGAGCGACAGGTGGAGCACGCCCGAACGCTACGCCGCGCACCGGCGGCGTAGCGTTGGGCGAGCGTTAACTAGGTGTGGATCGAGACGATCAGCGGGATGATCAGGATCGCCACGATGTTCGCGATCTTGATCATCGGGTTGATCGCGGGGCCCGCCGTGTCCTTGTACGGGTCGCCGACGGTGTCGCCGGTGACCGACGCGGCGTGCGCCTCGGAGCCCTTCCCGCCGAAGGCGCCGTCCTCGATCGACTTCTTCGCGTTGTCCCACGCGCCGCCGCCGGACGTCATGGCGATCGCGAGGAAGAGGCCCGTGACGATCGTTCCGATCAGCAGGCCGCCCAGCATGCGGGCGTTGATGATGCCGACGACGATCGGGAACCCGATCGGGATCAACGCCGGCGCGAGCATCGACTTGATCGCGGAGCCGGTGACGATGCCGACCGCGCGGCTGTAGTCGGGCCGCTCCGTCCCTTCCATGATCCCGGGGTGCTCGCGGAACTGGCGGCGCACCTCCTCGACCACCTGGCCGCCGACCCGTCCGACCGCCTGCATGGCGAGCGAGGCGAACAGGAACGGCATCAGGCCGCCGATGAAGAGACCTGCGATCACCCAGGCGTCCGAGAGGCTGAAGGCGGTGCGCAGCCCGTTGTCGGAGAGGCCGGTCGTGTACGAGTCGAACAGGATCAGCGCGGCGAGCGCTGCAGAGCCGATCGCGTAGCCCTTCGTGACCGCCTTCGTCGTGTTGCCGACCGCGTCCAGCGGGTCGGTGACGCCGCGCACCTCCTCGGGGAGATCGGCCATCTCGGCGATTCCGCCCGCGTTGTCCGTGACCGGCCCGTACGCGTCGAGCGCGACGATCAGGCCCGTCATCGACAGCTGCGCCATCACGGCGACGCCGATGCCGTAGAGGCCGGCGAAGTGGTGCGCGACGAGGATGCCCGCCACGATCACGATCACCGGCGCCGCGGTCGCCTGCATGCCGACGGCGAGCCCTTCGATGATGTTCGTGGCGTGGCCCGTCTGCGACGCGCGGGCGATCGCCTTGACCGGGTTCCAGCGCGTCCCCGTGTAGTACTCGGTGATCGCGACGAGCAGGAACGTGACGATCAGACCGGTCAGCGCGGAGATGTACAGGTGCCAGAATCCGAACCTGCCCGTGTCGAACGCCTTCGTGACCGGGATGAAGCCGAGCGCGGACAGGGCGGTCGCGACGAGCACCGACTTGTACAGCGCGTTGATCACCGCGTTGTCGCCACGACCGAGCCGGGCGAAGAACGTGCCGATCACCGAGGCGATCGCGGACACTCCGCCGAGCGCGAGCGGGTAGAGGTAGAGGCGGTTCGACAGCGCGCCGACGAGATTCGTGTGCGTGCCGAGCAGCATCACCGCGACTGCGGTCACCGCGTACGTCTCGAACAGGTCGGCCGCCATGCCGGCGCAGTCGCCGACGTTGTCACCGACGTTGTCGGCGATCACGGCGGCGTTGCGCGGGTCGTCCTCGGGGATGCCGGCCTCGATCTTCCCGACGAGGTCGGCGCCGACGTCGGCCGCCTTCGTGAAGATGCCGCCGCCGAGGCGCGCGAACACGGAGATGAGGGAGCCGCCGAACGCGAGGCCGACGAGGTCGTTGATCGCCGACGTCGGCGAGTTGTGCAGCGCCCCCGTCAGGAACCAGTAGTACCCCGCGACGCCGAAGAGCCCGAGGCCGACCACGAGCAGGCCCGTCACCGAGCCCGCCTTGAAGGCGACGTCGAGCGCCGGCTTCAGCCCGCCTCGCGCCGCCTCGGCCGTCCGGACGTTCGAGCGCACGGCGACGTTCATGCCGATGAAGCCCGCCGCGGCCGAGAGGACGGCGCCGACGAGGAACCCGAACGCGGTGCCCCACCCGAGCTTGTTGTAGAAGCCGAGGAGGAGGAACGGCACGATCGCGACGACGGCGATCGTCGTGTACTGCTTGCGCAGGTACGCCGCCGCCCCCTCCTGAACCGCGCTCGCGATTTCGCGCATCCGCTCGTTCCCGGCCGGCCGGGCGAGCAGCCACCAGGTCAGATAGAGCCCGTACGCCACGGCCACGCCGGCACCGACGAGACCGAGGAGCACAGGATGGTGCCTGAACCAATCCATCAGTTTTGCTCCCTCACAAAGTCAAGCGCCGAAGGGCTTCGGCGCGGGCGATTATGTATCACAATGTCCGGACGGGGACGCGTCTAAGTGGCGTCCACGTAGGCGACCTGGAGCGTCGTCAGCGCCTGCTGGAGCTCGCCCTTCAGGTCCCCTTCGACGTGCGGCAGCAGGGCCGCCAGCGCGTCGATCGCCTTCTTCGCCTGGCTCAGGTCGCCGGCGTCGAGCTTCGCGTAGGCGAGGCTCGCGACCGTCGACGCCATCGAGACGAGGAACGGCTCGACGTCGAAGCTCGCGAGCTGCTCCGCGAGCTGCTCCGGCGTGGGGTCGTCAGCCACCGATGCGCTCCCCGACTCGAACCTGCTCCGCGTAGATCTCCTCGAGGCTCGCGCCCTCGTCGAGCCGCGCGATCTGCCGCTCGGCGGCGTTCCGCTCGGGGACGGCGAGGAACGGCGCGGCCCCGACCTCGTCGGCGACGGGCGCGACCCACTCGAGGAGCTGGTCGATGCGCGCACGCGCGGGAACGGCTTCCCCGCGCGCGAAGTCGAGGAGGTCGCCCGAGAGCCCGTAGCGGATCGCCCGCCACATGTTCTCCTCGAGGAGACGGTGCGGCAGGCTCGGCAAGGTCTCCCCTTCGTCGTGTGCGCGTGCGCAGCGGACGGCGAGCACGTAGCAGAGTGCCGCGAGCGCCTGGGCCTCGGCGAGATCCGGCTGACCGTCGCAGATGCGGATCTCGACCGTCGGGTACGCGAGGTGCGGGCGGATGCTCCACCAGATCTGCGTGTGCTCCGTGATCGAGCCGGTGCGGTAGAGGAACGAGACGTAGTCCTCCCACCCGCGCCAGTCGCCGTACGCGTCGGGGATGCCGCAACGAGGGAACATGCGCGTGAAGATCTCGGTCCGCGCGGAGTGCAGGCCGGAGTTGACGTTCTCGACGAACGGCGAGCTCGCAGACAGCGCGAGCAGCTCCGGCAGGAAGTTTCGCAGCGCGTCGTGCACGGCGATCGCGCGGTCTGCGCCTGCGATGCCGACGTGCACGTGCAGCCCGAACGTGTTGTTGCGCCAGACGACGTAGCGGAGGATCTCGTCGTTGCGGCGGTAGTGCGGCGTGTCGATGATCCGCTGGTCCTGCCAGCGGCTCCACGGATGCGTGCCGGTGCCGCCGAGCGCGAGGTCGACGTCGCGCGCGAGGCCGCGGATCTGCGCGCGCCGCTCCTCCATCGTCGCCGCCGCCTGCGTGAAGTCCTCGCAGCGGCCGGTGCGAATCTCGACCTCCGACGCGATCAGCTCGCCCACGACGTGCTCCGCGAACTCGGTGCGGTCCGCCGCCGCCTTGATGTCCTCGAAGCGGTTCGTGAGCTCGAGCGTGCGCGGGTCGAGGAGAGCGAACTCCTCCTCGACCGCGACGGTGAAGTCGGTGCCCGCCTCGAACTCCTCGCGATTGCGCGCGAGCAGCTCCTGCCACGTTCCCTTCTGCTCCTCACCCATCCGAGGCAGGGTAGAGGTACCGCAGCGCGTCGGGGAGCCGCTTCGCCCACGCGGTCTCGTGGTGGGGCGCGCCCAGACGTAGAGGCTCGCATACGCGCCGAACGACGAACCGCCGACGCCCGGCACGCCACTCGCCGAGGTTCTGCCCGTCGTGGAGGACGGGCGTCCTCATTGCAGGAGGCGCTGCGCGACGCCCGCCCACGACCATCGCTCGACGACCGCCTTCCGCGCAGCGTGCCTCAGCGCGTCCTTGTCGGCGCTCGGGAGCGCGAGGAGCTCCCGCAGCTTCCCGCGGAGGTCGTCCGTGTTCCCGGACTCGAAGGACGCGAGGTGCCGCAGCCGCTCGGGGTACTCCGCCTCGATCCCGGCGGCGACTTCCGCGAGCCCCGAGTGCCGCGCGACGAGCGGCGGCGACCCGGCGGCCGCGGCCTCGGCCGCGACCATCCCGAACGCCTCCGGGAAGATCGACGGCACGACGGTGACGTCCGCGAGCGGAAGCAGGTGCACGAGGTGGCGGTGCTCGAACGGCCCGGTGAACAGCGTGCGGTCGGGCGCGAGCGACTCGAGCCTGCGGCGGTAGGGGCCGAAGCCGACGACGACGAGACGCGCGTCCACGTCCTGCATCGCCTCGAGCAGCACCTGCACGCCCTTCTGCTCGATCAGCTTCCCGAAGTAGACGACGGTCGGCGCGTCGCCGGCGAGGAACGACGCGAGCCGCTCCGCGTTCCCCTCGTCGGGCAGCCGCTCCTCGCGGTTGCCGGGGTTCGGCGGATCGTCGCGCGCCTCCTCGATCAGCGCCGCGAGCGCCTCGTCCCGTCGCCGGAGCGTGAACTCGTCGACGTCGACTCCCGGCGGAACCTCGTGCACGCGGTCGACGTGGCCGCACACCTCCTCGAGCACCTCGCGGATGTGCGCCGAGCCGACGTACGTCGCGTCGGCCGCGGCGAGCGCGTGCGCGCCCCAGCGCTCGAGCTCCGGACGTCCGCGCATCGAGTACTCGAGCTCGGACCCGTGCGCTTTGACGCGGAACGGCGCACCGCTCCGCTCGCCGACGGGGCCGCCCATCAGCACGTGGTTCGCGAAGACGACGTCGGCGGGCAGCAGGTCGCGGAGCGCCTGCGCGTTCGCCTCGACGTAGGCGCCCTTCTCGCTCGCGCTGAAGTCCTGCAGGAGTCGGGGCTCGAGGCCGGCGTAGCGGTCGAGCACGAACACCGGCAGCAGCTTCCCCGGGAGCGCCGGCACGACGACGGTCGCGCCCCCCAGGTCGTACTGCTCGGGCGCGCGCTCCTGGCAGACGACGACGACCTCGTGCCCCGCGCGGCTCCACTCGCGTGCGAGCGCGCGCGAGTAGACGTTCGAGCCCGTCCCGCCGAGCAGGTACCCGTGCCAGAGCAGGATCCGCATCGCGCGGAGGCTACTTACGCGAGGTGGAAGTAGAGCGCGTGCAGCAGCTCGACGGCGGGGTTCGACGTGTGCACCGTCACGTCCGGCGGCACGTCGAGCAGCGCTTCGGAGTAGTTGAAGATGATGCGCACGCCCGCGTCGACGAGGTCGTCTGCGACCTTCTGCGCTGCGGTCGCGGGCACGGCGAGCACGCCGACGACGATGTTCTTGTCCCGAACCTCGTCCTTCAGCCGCCCCTCGTCCTCGACGGTGATGCCGCCGATGTCGGCGCCGATCACGTTCGCGCTGGAGTCGAAGACGGCCGCGATGTTGATCCCGTGCTCGGCGAAGATCGGCGAGCTCGCAATCGCCTGGCCGAGCCGCCCCGCGCCGACGAGCGCGATGTTGTGCTGGCCCTGCGTCCGCAGGATCTTGCGGATCTCCGACAGCAGCGAGTCGATCGAGTAGCCGACCCCGCGTTTCCCGAACTTGCCGAAGTTCGAGAGGTCGCGGCGAATCTGCGTCGCGTTGATGTTCGTGTAGTCGGCGATCTCCTGCGACGAGATGCGCTCCTTGCCCATCTTCTTCGCCTGCGTCAGCACCTGCAGATACCGCGAGAGACGCGCCGCGACGCCGACGGTGAGACGTTCGGAGCCATTCGCAAGGGGGGCGCTCGGCGCTGTCACAAGCCCATTGTGCCCGAGGCTTGGGAGCGCCGGTTCGGTTGTCACAAACCCTTACGTTTGGGACAGCTTCCGACGCAGCGCACGTTCGTCGACGTGGTACACGAAGGCGCGCTGCCCGTCGATCTCGACCACCGGCAGCCACTCCCGGTACCGCGCCTCGAGCTCGTCGATCCCCGTGATGTCCACGGTGTCGTAGGCGACGCCGACACGGTCGAGCACGCCACGCGCGCGGTCGCAGAGGCTGCAACCGCGCGCGTGGTAGAGCGTGACGGTCCTACGGGTAGAGGCCACGTGTCACCGTGGCCTCCGCGACGCGCTGCACGGCGACGCCGTAGGCAGCGTTGCGCATCGACGTCCCGTGATTCTCGCGGGTCGCCCAGGTCTCGTCGAACGCGCGGGTGACGATCTCGTTCAGCCGCTCGTTGACCTCGTTCTCCTTCCAGAAGTACTCCTGGAGGCCCTGGACCCATTCGAAGTACGAGACGACGACGCCGCCCGCGTTCGCGAGCACGTCGGGGAGCACGATCACGCCGTTCCCTTCGAGGACGGCGTCCGCGGCAGGCGTCACGGGGCCGTTCGCGCCCTCGACGATCACCGAGGCGCGGACGGAATCCGCATTCTCCTCGTTGACCACCTGCTCGAGCGCGCACGGCGCGAACACGTCGCAGTCGACGGAGACGATCTCACCGTTCGTGAGGTGGTCGCCGCCGGTCAGCTCCGCGAGCGAGCCGCCCGCGCGCTTGTGCGCGAACGCGGCCGCGACGTCGACGCCACGGTCGTTGTAGATGCCGCCGCTCGAGTCGGTGACGGCGACGACCTTCGCGCCCTGCTCCGACGTCAGCTTCGCGAAGTACGAGCCGACATTGCCGAAGCCCTGAACCGCGATGCGCAGGCCGTCGAGCGACTTCCCGCTCTTCGCGAGAGCGGCCTCGAGACAGAAGAGGCCGCCGCGTGCGGTCGCCTCCTCGCGGCCGAGCGAGCCGCCGATCGTCAGCGGCTTCCCCGTCACGACGCCGAGGACCGAGTGGCCCTTGTTCATCGAGTACGTGTCGAAGATCCACGCCATCGTCAGCGCGTTCGTGCCGACGTCCGGTGCCGGGATGTCCTTCTCCGGGCCGATCTCGTTGATGATCTCCGACGCGTAGCGCCGGGTCATCCGCTCGAGCTCTCCCCGCGACATCGTCTTCGGGTTGCAGACGACGCCGCCCTTCGCGCCTCCGAACGGAAGCCCCATCAGCGCGCACTTCCACGTCATCCACATCGCTAGGGCCTTGACCTCGTCGAGCGTGACGTCCGGGTGGTACCGGATGCCGCCCTTCGACGGCCCGCGCGCGATGTTGTGCGTGACGCGGTAGCCCCTGTACGCCTTGACCGAGCCGTCGTCGAGCGTGGTCGGGATCGAGACCTCGACAGCCTTCTTGCATTCCTGCAGGACGTTGACGAGGCGCTCGTCGATCCCGAAAACCTCGGCAACGTTGTGGAGCTGTTGCTGCGCGATCCGAAACGGGTTCTCGCGCAGATGTGATCCTGGGGCCGTGGTAGCCATGGATCGAGTCTATTTCAGGGTGAATCGGACCTGCGTCCGTACAGGCTTCGCATCGAGCGGCAGGGTCGGCCACACGGCGAGGCGCAACTCATACGTCCCCGGGGAAAGCCGCGCGCTGGTCGGACCGCGGCCGGTGATCCCGAAGCTGTACGACCCGGGCAGCAGATTGCGCAGGCGCGCCATCACGCCCACGAACCGTCCGCTCGCGTCGTAGAGGAGGATGTCGAGGCGGCGCACCGGCTCGATCTGCAGCCCCGCGTCGCGCACGAGCGACCCGGCCTGCACGGTGAGGATCGCCGGGTTCGTGTCGGACGGTGCGAACGACTTCTCGCTGATCGTCGCCGAGCCGAGCAGCCGGTTCCCTTCGGAGCGGAAGAGAAGCGCCCACGGCACGCGCAGCGTCTCGCTCCCCGACGGCGCCACGTCGACGGTGCCCGTCACGAGCCGCGCGTCGGCCGGTGCGGCGGGAGCGGTCAGCGTGATCTTCACGACGCGCGCGCGGCCGACGCCGAGCGCGAAGGCGCTCGGCGTCACCTTCCGCCCCACCGACTCCGAGTCGTTGTCGGGCACCACCGACACCGCGACCTGCAGACGCCGTGTCGACACGTTGCGCACGACGATCGTCCGCGTCGCATGCCACCGCTTCCCCTGCCAGATCCCGAAGCCGAGCGAGACGGGCGTCGCAGCGACCTCGCCGACGGCGGACGCACCGAGGCGCAGCACACCGGCGCCGACGGCAACGGGCCTTGCGTGTCCGCGCGCCGCGTAGCCGGCGAGGAGACTCTGGAGCGCAGGGCCGTCGAGGCTCGGCCGCATCTCGGCCAGGAGCGCGGCGGCCCCGGCGACGGTCGCCGCGGCCGCACTCGTGCCGTTCACGGTGCCGTACAGCGCAGAGCCGTCGGTCGCCTGCCCCGGCTCCGCGGTGGCGATCGCGACGCCGGGCGCGGCGAGGTTCGGCTTCAGGCCGCTGTCGTAGGCGAGACCTTCCGACGAGAAGCCCGCGACGACGTTGCGCTCGGCGTTCGCCTCGTCGCGGACGGCGCCGATCGAGACGCCGACGTCGACGCCGGCGCGCTGCGCCGCGAGCAGCTCCGCCGCGTCGGCAGCGGGAACGACGACGGCCGGGGAGGTCGCGTCCTCCGACAGCCGTAGCGCACCCGGCGGCAGCGCCGCGCCGTACAACACGACCGCGGCGGCGCCCGCGCGCGAGGCGGCCGTGACCCTCGCCTCGGGGTCGTCGCCGATCGGGACCACGACCGCCTTGCCGGCGACGAGGCTGAAGCCTCGGCGATCGAAGAAGTCGACGCTCGCGGCGCCCGCGAGGCCGCGGGTCGAGCGCGGCGTGACGACGCGCAGGTCGCGGCGGCGCGTCGGCTCGGCGGCGCCGAGGAGCGGCAGCCGGCGGTCGAGGATCACGTCGAGCCCGCGCCGGAGGACGACGCGCACCTCGGGCAGCGTCGCGCGCGCGTCGGTCGCCCCGACCGCGAGCGCGCCGGGCGCGCCGGCCGGGCCTGCGACCGACCCGAACGCCGGGCCCGCACCGCCGTCGTTGCCGGCCGGCGTGACGACGAGCGTGTGCAGGTCGAGCGCTCCCTGCACCGCCTGCGCCTCCGGCCCGTCCGCGAACGCGGCGTACGGCTCGGCGACGCCGACGAGCGCGACGCGGACGGCGTCGTGCGCGTCTCCGTCACCGTTCGGGTCGACCGCCCGGTCGAGGCCCGCGATCAGCTGGTCGCTGCGCCCGTAGACGAGGTTCTTGCCGTCGGAGCCCTGCTGCCAGCCGGCAATGCGGATCGGCAGGATCGTCGCGCCGGGCGCGACGCCGTGCAGGCCGCCGGGGCCGCCCGCGCCGACGAGGATCCCCGCCATCTCGGTCCCGTGCCGCTCGAGCTGCGAGGGGTCCTGCGGGTTCGACCGCGCCGTCGCGTCGTCGCCGTGGTCGACGATGTCGATGCCGGCGAGGACGCGGCCACGGAGATAGGGATGGGCCATGTCGACGCCGGTGTCGAGCAGCGCGATCGTCACGCCACGGCCGTCGTAGCCGGGCAGCTCCACGCCCGGGCGGTGCCCGCTGCCGGCCGCGAACGCCTTGGACGAGAGCACGGTCTCCGACACCGATGCGGGGAACGCCGCGCGCACCGGGTAGATGCCGGCGACCTCGGGCATCTGCTCGAGGAGCGACACCGCGCGCGGGTCGAGCGGCGCCGCGAACCCGTCGAGCACGCGGTAGTAGCTGAAGTCGGGCCGCACGGTGACGCCGAGCGCCGCCAGCTTCAGGAGCACGTTCTTCTGCGCCGCATACGCCGCCGCCCACCACGCCCGTTCCTGCGCCTCGGTCGCGTAGTGCGCGCGCTTCAGCCGCTCCGCCACCGACGGCGTCCTCAGTACGACGATCATCCGCTGCCCCGACGGGACGGGCGCGCGCGGCTCACCGACGAGGCCCAGCCAGCTGACCGGCAGCGGCGCGGTCGCACGGTCGCGGCCGGGCGCCGCGACGACGGCGACGAGCGCGACGGCGACTCCCGCCACCGCCAGCAGGGCGAGGCTACGCGGTGGGACGCGCATCGAGGGAAAGGTACTCCGGGTACGGGACGGGCTCGGCGTACCGCGCGGCGGAGGCGATCATCGCCGCGTTGTCGGTGCAGAGCGGGAGCGGCGCGAGCGCGGCACCGGGCAGCGACGCGCGGAGCTCGGAGTTCGCGGCGACGCCGCCGACGACGGCGATCCGCTCGGCGCCCGTCGCCTCGATCCGCTCGACGAGCGCGCGCACGATCGCGCGCTGGTAGCTCGCGGCGAGGTCCGCCTTGCGCGCGTCGAGCTCCTCCGGCGGCAGGTCGCGCACCTTGTAGAGGAGGGACGTCTTCAGTCCGGAGAAGGAGAAGTCGAGGCCCGGCAGGCGTGCGACCGGGAAGTCGTACGCGGTCGGGTCACCGCGCTTCGCGAGCATGTCGATCTCCTTGCCGCCCGGGTAGCCGAGGCCGAGGAGCCGCGCGCCCTTGTCGAACGCCTCGCCGGCGGCGTCGTCGAGCGTCGTGCCGAGCACGCGATAGCCCCCGCGCTCCTGCACGTCGAGGAGCATCGTGTGCCCGCCGCTCGCGAGGAGGCACGTGAACGGCGGCTGCAGGTCGAGTGGCTCCAGGTAGAGCGACGCGACGTGCCCGTGCAGATGGTCGACGGGGACGAGCGGCAGCCGACGCGCCCACGCGAGCGCCTTCGCAGCGGACACGCCGACGAGCAACGCGCCGATCAGGCCGGGCCGCCACGTGACGGCGACCGCCCGTACGGCGTGCCCGTCGAGTGCCTCCTCGATGACGGGCGCGATCAGCTCCAGGTGGCGGCGCGAGGCGACCTCGGGCACGACGCCGCCGAAGCGCGCGTGCAGCTCGGCCTGCGACGCGACGACGTTCGCGCGGATCATGCCGTCGTCGGTGACGAGGGCCGCGGCGGTCTCGTCGCAGCTCGTCTCGATTCCGAGGATCACGCCGTCGGCCTGCGCGCGTCGCGCCACATGATCAGCGCGTCCTCGCGATTGTCCGTGTAGTACCCGCGCCTGATGCCCCTGGCTTCGAAGCCGAGCTGCTCGTACAGGTGGATGGCGCCCTCGTTCGAGACGCGCACCTCGAGGGTGTAGCCGCGGCGCTCGTCGTCGTGCGTCAGCTCGAACAGGCGCTCGAGGAGCGCCGTCGCGATGCCGCGCCGCTGCCTGCCGGGATC
>DATDNT010000134.1:0-10230 GCA_036518135.1 Gaiellaceae bacterium
TGGGGTTCCTGTCGATGTTCGTGATCGGCGGGCTCTCCGGCATCTACCTCGCGTCGGTGCCGATCGACATCCACGCGTCGGACACGTACTTCATCGTCGCGCACATCCACTACGTGCTGTTCGGCGGCTCGGTCTTCACGATCTTCGCCGGCATCTACTACTGGTTCCCGAAGATGACCGGGCGGATGTACGACGAGCGGCTCGGCAAGCTGCACTTCTGGCTGACGTTCATCGGGTTCAACCTCACCTTCTTCCCGATGCACTACATCGGCCTGCAGGGGATGCCGCGCCGCGTCGCCGACTACGCGTCTCGCTTCGCCGACATCAACCTCTTCATCTCGATCGCGTCGTTCGGCCTCGGCGCCTCGACGATCGTGTTCCTCTACAACATGGTCTACTCGTGGCGCTTCGGCGAGCGCGCGGTGTCGAACCCGTGGCGCGCGATGACGCTCGAGTGGCAGGTCTCTTCGCCGCCGCCGATCTTCAACTTCGACGAGATCCCGCAGGTCGTCGGCAACCCGTACGAGTACGGCGTCCCCGGCGCGCGCCACGCGATCTTCGGCGCTCCGGCTCCCGAGCCCGTCGGAGCCGACTAGTGGCTCACGTCCTCGTGATCGCGAACGAGACCGCGGCGTCGCACGCGCTGCTCGACGCGCTGCGCGGCAAGGACCCGCAGACCGACCGCTTCACGGTCGTCGCGCCCGTGAACGAGCCGAACCAGGGTTACGTCGTCTACGAGGACACGCGCCGTGCGTCCGCCGGGCGGCGCCTCGAGAAGACGCTGAAGGCGCTGCGCGAAGCCGGCTTCGCGACACAGGGCTTCGTCGTCGAGACTGGGCCGGTGCAGGCGGCGAAGGACGCGCTCGCGCAGCTCGAGCCCGGCGTCGACGAGATCGTCGTCTCGACGCATCCGGCCGAGCGCTCCGGCTGGATGCGTCGCAACGTGCTCGAGGACGTCGAGCGCATCGGCGGCGGCGTCCCCGTCGTGCACGTCGTCGCGGGCAACGACAGCGAGGAGACGAACGTCCTCGTGATCGCCAACCAGACCGTCCTGTCGCCCGAGCTCCTCGACCGGATCCGTCGCCGCGCCGCGAGCGGCCGCGCGAGCTTCCTGATCGTGGCGCCGCAGAGCGACGAGGAGGAGCACGCCGACGCCGACCGCCGCGTGCGCCGCGCCGTCAGCGAGCTTCGCCTCGAGGGCATCGACGCGCACGGCCAGGTCGTGCACCCGGATCCGTACACCGCGGCGAAGCACGTCGTGAACGACGAGCGCGTCGACGAGATCATCGTCTCCACGTTCCCGGGCGAGCGCTCGGGCTGGCTGAGACGCGACCTGGTGGCGCGCCTCCGCAAGGACACGGGCGTCCCGATCGAGCACGTCGTCTCCGCGAACAACCCGGTCACGGCATGAGCACCGCAGACGTCGCGCACGAGCATCACGGGCCGCCGCCGATCCACTACAGCTCGCGCGTGTCCCCGTCGGTGCTCGGGATGTTCCTGTTCATCGCGTCGGAGATCATGCTCTTCGGCTCGTTCTTCACGGTCTACTTCTTCGACCGCGTCGTGAACCACAGCTTCGGCGGGCAGTGGCCGCCGCCGGGCTTCCACCGGCCGGCGTTCGTCGCCGGCGTCAACACGCTCATCCTCGTGACGTCGAGCTTCACGATGCACTGGGCCGACACCTCGATCAAGCGCGGCAACCGGGCCGGCCTGCAGGCGGGCCTCGTGCTCACCCTGCTCCTCGGCCTGACGTTCCTGCTCACGCAGATCATCGAGTACCACCGGCTCGGCTTCAACACCGGCGATACGTCGTTCGCCGCGACGTTCTTCGGCCTGACCGGCCTGCACGGCGCGCACGTCTTCGTCGGCCTGACGATCCTGCTCGTGATGACGATCCGAGCGTTTCGCGGGCACTTCTCACCGGAACACCACCACGGCGTCGAGATCGGCGGTATCTACTGGCACTTCGTCGACGTGATGTGGATCGTCGTGTACGTCACCGTCTACCTGCTCTAAGAGGCGTCCATGAAGAACCCGCTCCGGAGTGAAGAAGACGCATTCCGGTTCGTGTGGCAGACGATCGCGTACTTCGCGGTCATCGTCGTCGCGTACTTCATCAACCACTGGCTCGGGCTCGTCGTGTTCGTGCTGCTCACCGCCGGTGTCGTCTGGTGGGTGTTCTTCCGCCGCGATGCCGTCGAGCCGCCGGTGCAGCACGCGCCGGCGGCGAGCCCGCCGGACGAGCACCGCATCCTCGTCGTCGCCAACGAGACCGTCGGTGGAGCCGAGCTGCTCAGCGAGGTGCAGGAGCGCGCGGGCGGCCGGCGCGTGCGGGTGCTCGTCGTGTGCCCCGCGCTGAACTCGCCGCTTCGCCACTGGACGTCGGACGAGGACGACGCGCGCGCCGCCGCGCAGGAGCGCCTCGACGCGAGTCTCACCGGGATGCGCGCCGTCGGGCTCGACGCGCGCGGCGAGATCGGCGACGGCGACCCGCTGCAGGCGATCGAGGACGCCGTGCGGACGTTCCAGCCGGACGAGCTGATCGTCTCGACGCACCCCGAGGGCCGCTCCCACTGGCTCGAGCGCGGCGTCGTCGACCGGACCCGCGAGCGGTTCGCGCTGCCGGTCACGCATGTGGTCGTCGATCTCGACGCCGACGCTTGATCGAGACGGTCGACCCGCTTCCGCTCGCGGCCGAGCTGCGGGAGATCCACCGCTCGGCGCTGGGCGCCGGCGCGCTCTCGGACGAGTGGGCGACGCAGCGGCTGCCGCGGCACGTCGGCCGCCGGGACTTCGTGTTCCTCGTCGCGCGGGACCGCGGCGAGGTGGTCGGGTTCGGCTACGGGTACTCGGGCGAGTACGGCCAGTGGTGGACGGATTCGGTCGCGCGCGCGCTGACGCCGGAGCAGCGTGCGGAGTGGCTCGACGTGCCGCACTTCGAGATCGTCGAGCTGCACGTGCGGCCGTCGCGGCAGCGGGCCGGCGTCGGCTCGCTGCTTCTCGCCCAGCTCTTGACGCGCCAGCCGCACGACCGCGCGGTGCTCTCGACGCAGACCGGCTCGCGGAAGGCGCGGGGCTTCTACGCGAAGAACGGGTGGACGGAGCTCGCCGACGTCGACTTCGGGCCCGGCTACCCGCCCTACATCGTGCTCGGGAAGCGGCTGTAGCGCGCTACTTGCCGGCGTTGGCCGCGACGAACGACGCCACGGCGTCGATCTGAGCCTGTGAGAGCTGGCCCTTGAAGGCCGGCATCGGCCCGCCGCCGACCTCGACCTGGTGCGCGACGCGGTCCTTCGTCGGCTTCAGCTGATCGAGGTTCGGCCCGACGTTGCCGGTGGTGCCCGCCGCCTTGAGCGTGTGGCAGCCGCCGCAGCCGGCGGAGGTGAAGACCTGCTTGCCGTCGGGTGCGGCGGTCGTGCCGCCGCCACCGCCGCCCGTCGTCGTGGTCGTGCCCGGAAGCGCCTGCTGCTGGCCGGCGGCGGTGACGCCGCAGTTCGGGTTGCCCGCGCACTTCGCGACGTAGACGGCGACGTCCTTCGCGTCCGTGCCGCGGTAGAGGTTCGCGGGCATCGGCGCCTCGGGGTAGGCGATCTGGCCGCGCACGATGTCCTGCATCGTCTGCTCCGAGAAGCCCTGCTCTTTGTCGGGTGAGAAGGCGTTGTCGAGGTTCGGCCCGATCGTGCCCTGCGTCTTCGCGTCGGCGAGGGTGTGGCACGCGCCGCATTTCTGCGTGAACAGCGCCTTGCCCTGGCTCGGGTCGCCCGACGTGACGCGGCCGACCGCGCCGCAGCCCGAAGCCGCCAGGGCGGTGACGAGCAGGAGGGTTGCTGTTGCGAGGGCGCGGCGCAGGGCTACGAGCTCGGTTGGGAGACGCCGTCGAGCTTCGAGACGGCCTCGTCGCGCGTGCCGTAGATCGCGAAGACGCGGTCGAGCCCGGTGATCTCGAAGATCTTGGTGATGTTGCGGTCGCTGCACACGAGCGAGAGCTGGCCGTCGTTCGTGCGAAGCCGCTTGACGCCGCCGACGAGGACGCCGAGCGTCGTGGAGTCGATGAAGGTCGTGTTCGTGAAGTCGACGACGACCTGCTTGCCGCCCTGCCCGATCACCTCGAGCAGCTGCTGCTTGAACTCCGGCGCGGTGTAGAGATCGACCTCACCCGCGAGGGAGATGACGTAGGCGTCGTCGGCGATCTGCTCGGTCTTGATGTCGAAGTTCATGGGATCCCCCCGGGTGAAAGGTGTGTCCGGCCGAGACTGCGGCGAGATCTTACTTGGACGACGACTTCGAGGTCGTCACAGCCGATTGCGCCTGCAGGGCCTTGACCTGCTGCTTGACCTGCGCCGAGAGCGGGTCGCTGGGGGAGAGCTTCAGGAACTTCTTGTAGTTCGTGAGCGCGGTCTTGGAGTCGCCGGCGGACTGCGCCGTCTGGGCGAGCTGGAGGACGGCGTTCGGGTCGCTCGGCGTCAGCCTGACGATCTTCGCGTACGTCGACTCCGCGGCGCGCTGCGCCGACTGGTAGTTCTGGAACGCGGTGTTCTGGCTGGTCTGCGCGAGGGAGGAGACGGCGGACGAGATCGGGTCCTTCAGCGCGTTCGGGTCGTTGAACGCCTTTCCGAGCGGCGAGGTCGCAGGCGGGGCGAAGGCGGCCGAGGGGGGCGTCGCCGCCGCGACCTGCGCCTGCGCCGCCTGGTAGTCCGACGCGTACTGCTGCGCCTGCTGCGTGTACTGCGCGGCCAGCTCGGCGAGGGCGCCCGCGTCCTTCGGGCGCAGCCCGGTGTACTGCTGGAGCGCCGTGATCGCGTCGTGCGTCCGGTGCTTCGTCTCGTACGCCGTCGCGAGGTCGCGCCACGCCTGGGCGTCGCCCGGGTTCTTCTGCGTCTTGTGCTCGAGCTTCGAGATCGACGTCCCGCCGCCGCCCTTGCCGAAGTTGAACGCGTTCTGGAGCGCGTCCGTGACGCCGTTCGAGCCGGAGCCGATGCCGAGGAACACGAAGCCGAGCCCGAAGACGAGCGCGAGCAGCACGAACGCCCACTTCGCGTGCACGCGAAGCCGCTGGAAGAAGAGCTGCTCCTCCCACTGCGCCGGCTTCCGTTTACGCGGCGCCGCTACCGCGGCTGCGGCGGGCTGCTGCCGAGCATTCGGGCCCGTGCGGCGCTTGCGGTGCTGCGTACCTCTCGCCACTTGTCCTCTTCGGCCTTCCGGTAGCGGGTCTGTCCGTCGACGATCGTCTCGAGCACTCGATCCGGCGAGCCGCCGAACACGACCGCCGCCGCCGGGTCCTCGACCGGATGGTACGGGCTCCCCGCGAGCGACACGACCGTCAGATCGGCGCGCTTTCCGGGCGTCAGCGTACCCACCTCGGCGTCGAGACGCAGCGCCCTGGCGGCGTCGATCGTCGCGAGCCGGAGCGCCTCCTCCGCCTGCAGCGCGTCGGCCCGGCGCTCCCGTGCGCGTGCCAGGTGGACCGCAGTCCGCATCTCCTCGAACATGTCGAACGACGGCGTCGACGCGGGAGAGTCCGTTCCGAGCCCGACGACGACGCCCGCGTCGCGCATGAGCGCGAGCGGCGCGATCCCGCAGCCGAGAAGCGCGTTCGAGCGCGGGCAGTGAGCGACGGGCACCCCTCGCTCGGCGAGCAGGGCGACCTCCTCGCCCTGCACCTCGACGCAGTGTGCGCACAGGAGCTCCGGCCCGAGCACCGCGTCCAGGGAGGCGACGGGCCGCTCGCCCGTCGGCGGGACGAGGAGCGGTGCGATGCCCTGCAGCGGGCCGCGCCCGCGCACGAGCCACTCGACCTCGTTCGCGCTCTCGGCGAGGTGCGTCCCGACCGGAACGTTCAGCGAGAGGCAGAAACGGTACGTCGCGAGCGAGCACGTGTACGGTGCGTGCGGCGAGACGCCGATTCGCACGCGGTGCGTCTCCGACACGAGCTTGCGCTTCTCGATCCACTGCCGCTCGGCGTCGCGGGGGTCGAGCGCGAACACCTCGAGGTACACGATCGCGCGGAGACCGAGGTCGTCCGCCGCGGTCGCCGCCGCGCCGGAGAAGCTGTAGTCCGCAGTCGTCGTGATCCCGGAGCGGAGCGAGTCGACGACGCCGAGCCGCGCGATCGCGAGCATGTGCTCCGGCTCGAGGCGGTTCTTGCGCTCGACGTGGGTCTTGATCCACGGCCCGAACGGGCTGCCGTCGCCGAACCCGGCGTAATTCGCGTATTCGAGATGCGAGTGCGCGTTCACGAGCCCCGGCAGGATCACCGCGTCGTCGTAGTGGCGCTCCGCGCGGCCCCGCTCGACGGCGACGACGCGGCTGTCCTCGAAACGCACGAGGCCGCCTTCGACCGGCGGCCCGTCGAGGGGCAGCACCCAGCCGGCGGAGACCTCCGTCACGTGCCGACGGGATACGTGGCCGCGCGCTCGCCGCGGCGCTCGAGCAGCACCGACGCCCAGATCGACGCCTCGTAGAGGACGAGCAGCGGGATCGTCTCGATGATCGTCGTGACGGGATCGACGCCCGGCAGCAGCACGCCGACGCAGCAGACGACGAAGTACCCGACGCGACGGGAGCGGCGGAGCGTGCGCGTCGAGAGGATCCCGATCCTCGTCAGGCCGATCACGAACAGCGGCAGCTCGAAGACGATCGCCATCGCGACGAGCACCTTCGCCGCGAAGCCGATGTAGTCGCGCGCACGGATCAGCGTCGTGTACTGCGTCTTGTCGTAGTTCGTCAGGAAGTGGGCGGCGGCAGGCAGCGCGAGGAAGTAGCCGAACAGCACTCCGACGACGAGCAGCACGGTCGCGACGACGACGAAGAGCGCCAGGACACGCTCGTGCGCGGCGTCGAACGCCGGCAGGAAGAACGCCCACGCCTGCCAGACGATCACCGGCAGCGCGAGCAGGAACCCGGCGTACACCGACAGCCAGAGCGAGGTCATGAACGGCTCGCCGATCGTCAGCGTCGTGAGGCGCCGGTGGCCCTTCGGGAGCGCGAGCTCGAGCCAGTGGATCAGGTGCGCGTGGAAGACGTAGGCGACGATCGCGCCGAGGATCAGCGCGCCGATGCACACGAACAGCCGCTGACGCAGCTCCTCGAGATGCTCGACCAGAGTCGCCTCCTCGCCGTGGTCGAGCCGGCGCGGCAGGCGGTACCGCCGCATGCCCTACTGGTTGACGGTCTCGTTCTCGCGGGCGGGCGCAGGAGCGGTCGTGTCCTGCGTGCCGACCGGGAGCTGCGTGGTCTGCGTGTGCGACGGCGTCGCGCCCGTCACCGAGTCCTTGAACTCACGCATCCCGCTGCCGAGCGAGCGCCCGATCTCCGGCAGCCGCTTCGCACCGAAGAGCAGGAGCGCGACGAGCAGCAGCAGGATGATCTCGGGAGCGCCGATGTTTCCCATGCGAGGAGCGTATCAGCGTTTCGCCCGCGCTCCAGGGCGGGAAGACCCATTTACGGTGGCGAAGAAGCCCATTTCGGAGCAGGTCGTCGTGGTGACCGGCGGAAGCGCCGGCCTCGGCCGCGCGATTGCCCGCGCGGCGGCGGCGCGCGGGGCGAAGGTCGTGGTCGCGTCGCGCGGCGGCGACGGCCTCGACGCGACCGTCGCCGAGCTCGGGCCGAACGCGCACGGCGTGCAGGCGGACGTGGCGTCGCTCGACGACTGCCACCGAATCGTCGAGGAGACGATCGACCGCTTCGGCCGCATCGACACGTTCTGCGCGAACGCGATGGTGACCGTCTACCAGGAGGCGCGCGACCTGAAGCCGGTCGAGCTCCGGCGCGTGATCGACGTGAACTTCCTCGGCGCGGTCAACTGCTACTGGGCGTCGCTGGGGCGGCTGATCGAGACGAAGGGCACGTTCTCCCACGTCAGCTCCGCGCTCGCCTATCGCGGCATCCCGCTGCAGGCGGCCTACTGCTCGTCGAAGGCCGCCGGCCGCACGTTCTTCGAGTCGGCGCGGGTCGAGCACGAAAAGCACAAGATCCCGGTCGACATCACGCTCGTCCTCCCCGGCGCGATCAACACGCCGCAGTTCGACCAGGCGCGGCAGTACCTCGGGAAGCAGCCGCAGCCGGTGCCGCCGATCTACGAGCCGGAGCCCTACGCGGACGCGGTGCTGCACACCTGGGAGCACCCGATCCGCGAGCTCCCGATCACCTGGGGCGCGCAGAAGCTCCTGTGGGGGCAGAAGCTGTCGCCGCGCGCGGGCGACCTCGTCCTGCTGCGCAACGGGTGGAAAGGCCAGCACACGGACGAGCCGAAGCCGATCGATTCGCCCGACAACCTCCTCGAGCCGCTCCCGGGCGACAAGGGGGCGCGCGGGCGGTTCTCGCAGCAGTCGCGCGATTCCACGTTGTGGACATCGCTCCGCCTGCGCCGGTGGCTCGTAGGGACCGCGGTCTTCGGGGTCGGCTTGGCTACGATTGGGGCCAGTTCCGGACGCGCAAGATCGCTCGTCCGCTGACCCTCAGGAGCGGCGTGGCAACACTCGAGTTGAAGAACCTGCACGTCTCGCTGGAGGACGGCACCGAGATCGTGCGCGGTGTCGACCTCAAGATCTCCTCCGGCGAGGTGCACGCGATCATGGGCCCGAACGGCTCGGGCAAGTCGACGCTCGCCTACGCGATCGCCGGGCATCCCGCCTACGAGATCACCGACGGGCAGATCCTGCTCGACGGGAACGACATCACGGAGGCCGGGGCCGACGAGCGCGCGCAGGCGGGGCTCTTCCTCGCGTTCCAGTACCCGCACGCCATCCCGGGTGTCACCGTCACGAACTTCATGCGGCAGGCGATCAACGCCGTCCGCAAGGCGCGGAACGGCGGCGTCGACGACCCGATCCCCGTGCCCGAGTTCCGGAAGACGTTCCTCGCGCAGATGGACCGGCTGAAGGTGTCGCGCGAGCTCGCGTCGCGCTACCTGAACGACGGCTTCTCGGGCGGCGAGAAGAAGCGCGTCGAGATCCTGCAGATGGCGATGCTGCAGCCGAAGATCGCGGTGCTCGACGAGACCGACTCCGGGCTCGACATCGACGCGCTGAAGATCGTCGCGGGCGGCGTCCAGGAGCTCGTCGGCCCCGACATGGGCGCGCTCGTGATCACGCATTACCAGCGCATCCTCGACTACATCGAGCCGGACTTCGTGCACGTTTTCGTCGCCGGCAAGATCGTCGAGGAGGGCGGGCCCGAGCTCGCGAAGGAGCTCGAGTCGTCGGGCTACGAGCGCTGGGAGACCGAGGAGGTGCCCGCCTGATGGCGCAGACCGAGAGCGAGATCGTCCAGGGGATCGGTTCCGACTACGAGGTCAAGTACGGCTTCCACGTCCCCGAGGACTACTTCTTCAAGTCGGGCAAGGGCCTGTCGCACGAGCTGATCGACGCGATCAGCTCGCACAAGGACGAGCCGGACTGGATGCGGAAGTTCCGGCATCGCTCGCTCGACTACTTCCTCGCCCGGCCGATGCCGACCTGGGGCGGGATGCCGTCGCTGCACGAGATCGACTTCGACTCGATCCACTACTACATCAAGCCGACCGAGAACCAGGCCGAGTCGTGGGAGGACCTCCCGCCGGACATCAAGGACACCTGGGACAAGCTCGGCATCCCGGAAGCGGAGAAGAAGTACCTCGCGGGCGTCGGCGCCCAGTACGAGAGCGAGGTCGTCTACCACAAGCTGCAGGAGCAGCTCACCTCGCAGGGCGTCATCTTCCTCGACACCGACACCGCGCTCCGCGAGCACGAGGACGTCTTCAAGCAGTACTTCGGGACGATCATCCCGCAGAACGACAACAAGTTCGCGGCGCTCAACTCGGCCGTGTGGTCGGGCGGGTCGTTCATCTACGTTCCGCCCGGCGTCAGGATCGAGCTGCCGCTCCAGGCCTACTTCCGCATCAACGCGGCGAACATGGGCCAGTTCGAGCGCACGCTGATCATCGTCGACGAGAACGCCTACGTGCACTACGTCGAGGGCTGCACCGCGCCGATCTACTCGACCGACTCGCTGCACTCGGCCGTCGTCGAGATCGTCGTCAAGAAGGGCGGCCGCTGCCGCTACACGACGATCCAGAACTGGTCGACGAACGTCTACAACCTCGTCACCAAACGCGCCGTCGCGGAGGCGAACGCGACGATGGAATGGGTCGACGGGAACCTCGGCTCCAAGCTGACGATGAAGTACCCGGCGATCTGGCTGACGGGCGAGGGCGCGCACGGCGAGGTGCTCTCGATCGCGTTCGCCGGCAAG
>DATDNT010000135.1:0-10635 GCA_036518135.1 Gaiellaceae bacterium
GCGGAGCCGACGACGACGCCGATGCGCGCCGCCTGGCCGGCCGTCGACACGATCAGCTTCGGCGTGTACGACGCGAGCGCCTGGCCTGCGAACGCCAGCGTCGCGAATGCTGCGGCGACCAGCGTGATGGTCTTCCTCATGGTGCTGCGATTCCCCCTTCTGTCAGCCACGGGCGGAGACGAGCGAGCCGACTGCGACCCAGTGGACCTTGTCGTAGCGAACGAGTTGTGCTTTCGAGATCGGGTAGTAGTCAGTCGGAGACGTCGAGATCGTGATGCCCGCGCGCATGAACGGGTTCAGCTCGTGCAGGTGCGTCGCCGCCTGCAGCAGCGTCTGGCGCGTCGGGCTCTTGCCGGCGTGCTTCAGGGCGTCGACCATCGTGTACGCGACGCCCATCCCGTAGAAGTTGTAGACGTCCTCGAACTTCGCGCCGGGCGCGAACTTCGCGAGGATCGAGCGGTACAGCTTCACGACCGGGTCCCTGGCGAACGCCCTGTCGGTCGGGTCCTTGACGAAGGCGATCGACTGCGAGCCGTTCACGAGGTCGGGCGCGTTCGCGCGGATGATGTTCATCACGTTCGGCGAGATGCACACCGAGCTGACGTAGATCTTCGGGTGCCAGCCGAACTTGTGCGCCGCGAGGTACGCGAGGATCGCGTACTGGGGGGTCACGTTGAGCACGAGGACGTTCGCGCCCGACGCGTGCAGCGTCGACATCTGCGAGTCGATCGACGTGTCGGTCGGCTCGTAGTTCTGCTCCGACACGATCGCGCCGGCCTTCGCGCCGAGGCCCTTCTTCAGGCCGTCCGCCATGTCCTTGCCGAAGTCGGAGTCCTCGGAGAGAACGGCGACCTTCGGGCGCGCGAGCTTCGCGATCGCGTGGCCGTAGATGACGCCCTCGGCGCGGAAGCTCGGGAGGTAGCCCATCGTCCACGGGTGCGTCTTCCAGTTGTCGCCGACACGCGCGGCGCCGGTCCCCGCGAACAGCTGCGGGACCTTCGCCGCGTTCAGGTAGTCCGTCGTCGCGACCGTGTTGTCGGTGCCGATCGTGCTGAAGACGGCGAAGACGTGATCCTGCTCGACGAGCTGGCGCGTCAGCTGCACGGTCTTCGCCGGGTCGTAGGCGTCGTCGAGGTAGATGTACCTGATCTTCCGCCCGTTGACGCCGCCGTGCGCGTTCACGTATTTGAAGTACGCGTCGGCTCCACGACCGACCGATCCGAACAGCGCGGCCGGGCCGGTGATCGGCACGGTGCCGCCGATCGTGATCGTCGACGAGGTGACGCCGGGGGTGGACCCGGCGAGCGCCGCGGGCGCGAGGAGCGCCGCCGCGGCGAGCGCGACGAGCGCGCGCCTCACCGCTGCGTCACCGGCTTCGTCAGCACCTGCAGCTTCAGCTCGGCGGCGCCGAGACGGATCGTGCCGCCCTGGCCGAAGCCGAGGTAGGAGATGTCGGGCGCGGCGGAGGCGGCACCGAACACGACCGACAGCTTCGCGCCCTTCGGCACGTACTGCACGTAGTTCGCCAGGCGGATCGTCTGCAACCCCTTCCTCGGCGCGATCGCGCCGTGGAGGATCGGCTTGCCGCCGGCGAGGACCGTCGCGACGAGCCGCGGGTAGCTCGAGACCTTCTGCACCTGCACCTCGAGCAATGAGACTCCGAACGTCTCGACCGGTTGGCGGAACGACGCGCCGCTCCGGCGGAGCGACGTGCCGCGGAACCCCACCGGGACGACCTTCGTCTTCGGGAGGCCGGCGTACGACGCCTTGCGGCTGCCGGTCGCCGCGGCGATCGTCACCGGCGGAGCCTGGTCGATCCCGTTCGGCGCGTTCTTCAGGAACCGGTCGAGCCACGCGACGCCCTGCGCCATGACGTACGCGAAGTCGGGCGCCGGGAACGTCGACGGCGGGTGCCCGAACTGGCCGATGTACAGCTTCTTCGGGCCGCGCACGCGCGTGTATGCGTTCGTCGCCTGCGTCACGTCGAACGCCCAGTCGACGCGGCCCTGGAACATGTAGACGGGCGTCGTGATCGCCGACAGCTGCGAAAGCGACGAGCGCGGGTCGACGAGCGCCTTGATCGCAGGCATGTCGAGCGACTGCACCGCGTCCGTCGCGTACTGCGAGATGAGCGGAGAGCGCGCGACGACGGACCGGGCGAAGCCGGCGACGATGCCCGAGCGCGCGACGTTCTGGGGCCAGAGCGCGGAGTAGAGATCGGTCCACGTCTCGACGACCTCGGCTGCCTTGTACGGGATCCCGGCGGCGAGGCCGTTCCACACCTGTCCGCCGCCGTAGGAGATGCCCCAGGCGCCGACCTCGGTGTCGCTCACCTCGGGCAGCCCGGCGAACCACTGCTCCAGCGCGCGCTCGTCGGAGATCTCGTTCGGGCCTGCGAGCTCGAGGTTCCCGGTCGACGTCCCGGAGCCGCGCGCCGAATAGGCGAGGACGGCGTACCCGTGGGCGACGAAGACCGTGGCGATCGGCGCCATGTCGTCCTTCGAGCCCCCGAGACCGTGCAGGACGACGACGCCCGGCCAGCCGCCGGCGGGCGCGGCGCCGTCGGGCTCGTACAGGTCGTATGCGATCGACGTGCCGTCGGCCATCGTCCGCGCGCCCGTCTGCTTCGAGAACGCCTGGGCCGGCGCGGCCCAGAGCAGGGCGAGACCGACGATGACGAGGAGGCGCTTCACGGCGACGCACAGTAGCCTTGCTTGCCATGGATCGGCGGCCAATCGGCGTGTTCGACTCGGGCGTCGGCGGGCTCACCGTCCTCCACGAGTGCCTGGTGACGATGCCGCACGAGGACTTCGTCTACCTCGGCGACCACGCGCGCCTGCCGTGGGGGCCGCGCGAGGCGCACGAGGTGCGCCGGTTCGCGCACGAGATCGGCCTCTACCTCGAGCGGCTCGGCGTGAAGATGGTGGTCGTCGCGTGCAACACGGCGACGTCGGTCGCGCTGCCGGACCTGCAGGAGGAACTCGAGGTGCCGGTCGTCTCCGTGATCGTGCCGGAGGCGCACGCGGCGGTGCAGGCGACGCGCAACCGCCGCATCGGGCTGCTCGCGACGGAGCTCACCGTCTCCGCGGGGCGGTACGAGTCGCTCGTGCGGACGCTCGACGCCGGCGTGCGGCTCACGGCGGTGCCGTGCGCGAAGCTCGTGCCGCTGATCGAGGCGGGCGACACGTTCAGCGAGGACGTCGTCGAGGCGGTGCGGGAGTACGCGGCGCCGCTGAAGGAGGCAGAGTGCGACACCGTGATCCTCGGCTGCACGCACTACCCGCTCCTCCGGCCCGTCTTCCAGCGCGCGTTCGGACGCGACGTCACGCTCGTCTTCTCCGCCGACGAGACCGCGCGCGAGGTCGCGGAGACGCTCGCGCGGAAGGGCTTCGAGAACGATACGGACCGCGAGGGCGAGTATCGCTTCCTGACGACGGGCGACCCCGACCTGTTCCGCTCGCTCGGCGAGCGCTTCCTGCAGCTGCCGCTCGGCGACGTCGAGCGGGTGACGCTCGCAGAGCTGGAGGCCGTTGCATGAGCCGGAACGACGGCCGCCGCCCCGACCAGCTTCGCCCCGTCGTCGCCGACGCGAGCTTCCTCGAGCAGCCGCACGGCGTCGTCCTCTGGTCGCAGGGGAAGACGCGCGTCCTCTGCACGGCGTCGATCAAGGACGGAGTGCCGCGGTGGCTCTACCGCTCGGGCCGCGGCTGGATGACCGCCGAGTACTCGCTGCTCCCGGCGTCGACCGGCGAGCGCACCGACCGCGAGGCCGCGCGCGGCAAGCAGGGCGGCCGTACCGTGGAGATCCAGCGGCTGATCGGACGCGCGTTGCGCGGCGTCGTCGACTTCCAGGCGCTCGGCGAGCGCACCGTCTACCTCGACTGCGACGTCCTGCAGGCCGACGGCGGCACGCGCTGCGCGGCGATCTGCGGTGCGTACGTCGCCGCGCAGCGGGCGCTCGACCGGTTCGGGCTGTCGAAGGCGCTGACCGGGACGATCGCCGCGGTGTCCGTCGGCGTCGTCGACGGCGAGTCGCTGCTCGACCTCGACTACTCCGAGGACTCGAACGCGGAGGTCGACGTCAACGTGGTCATGACCGGTGACGGCCGGTTCGTCGAGGTGCAGTCGACGGCCGAGCGGATGCCGTTCGACCGCGCGCGCCTCGACGAGCTGCTCGACCTCGCCGCGGCGGGGATCGACGAGCTCGCGGCGATCCAGCAGGAGGCCGTCGATGCACCTCGCGATTAGCGCGATCCCGTCGCTCTCCGGGTGGGACGGCCTGCTGCGGCTCGTGTTCGCGTGCGTGCTCGGCGGGCTGATCGGGTTCGAGCGCGAGCTGCGCGACCGCGAGGCGGGGATCCGCACGCACCTCCTGGTGTCGCTCGGCGCGGCGCTCTTCACGATCGTCTCGGCGTACGGCTTCCACGAGTTCCTCGTGCACGGCGGGAACATCGTGCGGGCCGACCCGTCCCGCGTCGCGGCCCAGATCGTCACCGGCATCGGCTTCCTCGGCGCCGGCGCGATCATCCGCGAGGGGCTGTCGATCCGCGGTTTGACGACGGCGGCGACGCTGTGGGTGGTGGCGGCGATCGGGATGGCCTGCGGCGCCGGCTACTACTGGCCGGCCGCAGCGGCGACCGCGCTGACGCTGTTCGCGCTGTGGCCGCTGCGGATCTGGGCCTACCGGCTGATCGAACGGATCAAGCCGGAGGAGGACCGCATCACGATCGAGCTGAAGAAGGACGAGCCGATCGCCTCGCTCCTCTCGGTCGTGCACAACATCCGGCACATCGAGGTGGCTGAGGAGCTCGACCGGCGCGTCGTGCAGCTCGAGACGCCGGACGTGAGCGAGGAGCTCGTCGCGCAGCTGTCGGATCTCGACTACGTCGTCGGTGTCCGATGGCGGCGCTAGCTGCGACCGTCTGCTCCGGCAACCCGCACAAGCTCGAGGAGTTCCATGCGCTGTTCCCGGACTGGGACCTCGAGCTCCTCGAGGGAACGGAGTTCCCGCCGGAGGACGGCTCGACGTACGTCGACAACGCGCTGATCAAGGCGCGGCACGGGCGGCTCGTCGGGCCTGCCGACCGCTGGATGCTCGCCGACGACTCGGGGATCGAGCTCGCGGCGCTCGGAGGCGGCCCCGGGGTGCAGACGGCGCGGTGGGCGGAGGGGCGCCACGTCGAGAAGGCGCTCGCCGTGCTCGCGGGCAAGCCGGACCGCCGCGCGCAGTACGTGTGCGAGCTCGTCGCGGTGTCGCCCGCGGGCGAGGAGGTGCACGCAACGGGGATCCTGCGCGGCGTCGTCGCGACCGCGGCGGCCGGGCGCGAGGGGTTCGGCTTCGATCCGATCTTCGTCCCGCGCGGCGAGGAGAAGACGGTCGCGCAGCTCGGCGACGCGTGGAAGGCCGAGCACTCGCACCGGGCGCTCGCCGCGAAGGCGCTACGCGAGGCCGTGCGCGGCGTCTGACGGCGCGGCGCGCCCCGCGTGCCACCAGTTGACCTCGGCGCCGATCACGATCACGTTCGCCATCACGTAGAGCCAGACGAGCAGGATCGCGGGGCCGGACAGCGTCTGGAGCACCGGATTGTGCTTCGAGACGTCGACGTAGAGGGGCAGCGCCTGGAACGTCGCCTCGAGGATCACCGACGCGACGACGGCGCCCGGCAGCACCTCGCGCCACGTCACGTTCGCGTTCGTGAGCACGTAGTACGCCGACGCGAGGAAGACGAACACGCCGAGCGTCGACACGGCGATCGCGATCACCCGCGCCGAGACGGCGTTCGACGAGAACCCGAAGTAGCGCTTGAGGATCTCCTGCCCGATCGACCCGACGACGAGCGAGACGAACAGCGACACGAGCGAGCCGCCCATCATCATCGTCGCGAGCGCCTTCCCGTGCAGGAAGCCGCGGTTGGGGCGGCCGTAGACGATGTTGAACGCGCTCTCGAGCACGCTGAAGAACGACAGCGACGACCAGAGCAGGAACGCGCCGCCGACGGCGCCGAGCGCAGCGGCGTTCGACTGGATCGCCCGCACGGCGTGGAGGATCGAGTCGAGCGAGGTCGACGGGAACGTCTTCTCGAGCTGGCGGACGAAGAACGAGCCCTCGTCGGCCTGGTGGACGAGCCCGAGCAGCGCCAGCGAGAGGAACAGGAGCGGCACGAACGAGAGCAGCGCGAAGTAGGCGATCATCGCCGCGAGGTGCGTGCCGCGGTCCGCGAAGAACTTCGCGAGGATGGTCCTCATCCGGCTGAGTATGCTCGGGGCCATGGACGCGGCCCAGGCGATCGCAGACCTCACGGAGATCTCGCCCCAGGTGCGCCGCGTCGCCGTCGTCAACCCCGACGGCACGCTCGGCGGCTCGAACGCGGCCGACGACGCGGTCGCGCAGCGGCTCGCCGACGGCGCGAAGCGTCTCCTCGAGGCGGCGGAGGAGCTCCGTCCCGGCGTCGCCCAGCTGGAGGCGGCGACGCCCGACGGCAGCGTCTTCGTCGTCCGCGACGGCGACCGCCTGATCGCGGCGACGACGACGCCGGAGCCGACGGTCGGCCTCGTCTTCTACGACCTGAAGACCTGCCTCCGCGCGATCGACCCGCCGGAACAGCCGAAGCCGAAGCGCACGCGCAAGAAGAAGGAGGACGACGATGCCGCCTCGTAAGGTCGTCACCGGCGTCCTGCTCGCCGCGGGCTCGCTCGCCGGCTCCGTGCTGGTGCGCCGCCGTGCCGCCCGCAAGCAGGCGCGTGTCGACCTCTACGCCGACGACGGCTCGATGCACTCCTTCACGGAGGGCACGGTCGAGGCGTCGCGGCTGCTCCCCATCGCGCACGAGCTGCTCGCCGGGCTGTGACCCGGCAGGAGCTCGGACGCGCGCTCCGCGAGGCCGCCTACCTGGAGGGCGACTTCGTCCTCCGCTCCGGCCGCCGCTCCAAGTACTACCTCGACAAGTACCGCTTCGAGACGCGGCCCGACCTGCTGCGCCCGCTCGGGAAGCTGATCGCCGAGACCGTCCGGGAGCACGAGCCGGGCGCGGTGCGGATCGCCGCGCCGGCGGTCGGCGCGATCGCGCTCGCCGCCGCGGCGTCGCTCGAGAGCGGTCTGCCGTTCCTGATCGTGCGCGACGCGGCCAAGGCGTACGGCACGGCGAATCGCATCGAGGGGGTGCGCGAGGAGGGGGAGTGCGTCTGCCTCGTCGAGGACGTCGTCACGTCGGCCGGCGCCGCCGTCGAGTCGATCACGGTGCTGCGCGAGGCAGGGCTTCGCGTCTCGAACGCCGTCTGCGTCGTCGATCGCGAGGAGGGCGGCGTCGACGAGCTCGCGCGCCACGCCGTGCGGCTCCGGCCCCTGTTCCGGGCCTCCGAGCTCCTCGCAGCCTCCTAATTATCCCGCAAATCCGCATGGTTGAGCGGTATCCGACCACGCTGTTAGCCTGGACCCAAGGTCTAGACCCCAGTCCCCGACGCAGGAGGATGTTCGTTGACCAAGCAGGACTTCATCCAGAAGGTCGCCACGAAGAGCGGGTTGTCGGCTCGTGACGCGGGCAAGGCCGTGGATGCGTTCATGGAGACGATCACCGAGACCCTCAAGTCCGGCGACTCCGTCAACTTCACCGGGTTCGGAAAGTTCTCGGCCGCGCAGCGCGCCGCGCGCCAGGGCGTCAACCCGCGCACCGGTGAGCGCGTCCAGATCGCCGCGACCACCGTGCCGAAGTTCTCGGCGGGGTCGCAGCTCAAGGCCGCTCTCAAGAGCTAGTGCCTTCGGAGGGCGGCCTCGGCCGCCCTCCGCCTCTCTCGTTACGGTTCCACCGATGGCCGTCGCCGCCACGCAGACGTTCGCCGACCGGCTCGCGGCAGAGGTGGAGCGGAAGCGGTCGCAGCTCGTCGTCGGGCTCGACCCGCGCCCCGACCTGCTCCCCGTCGAGCTCCGGGGCGACGTCGCCCGCTTCTGCTGCGGCCTCGTCGACGCGGTCGCGCCGCACGCCGTGGCGGTCAAGCCGCAGCTCGCGTTCTTCGAGGCGCTCGGCCCGGCCGGGCTCGCGGCCTTCGACGAGACCTGCCTGTACGCGCGCCGCGCCGGCCTGCTCGTGATCGCGGACGGCAAGCGCGGCGACATCGGGTCGACGGCGCGCGCGTACGCGCAGGCGTACCTCGAGGGAGACTTGCCGCGCGCGGACGCGTTGACGGTCAATCCGTACCTCGGGCGCGAGTCCGTCGAGCCGTATCTCGCGGCGGCACGGCGCGAGGGCGCAGGCGTGTTCGTGCTCGTGAAGACGTCGAACGCGGGGGCGGACGTGCAGGACGTCCTCATGCGCGACGGCCGGCCGCTCTGGCAGCACGTCGCGGATCTCGTCGCCGAGTGGGGCGAGGAGCTCGTCGGCGACGTCGGCCTCTCGTCCGTCGGCGCGGTCGTCGGCGCGACGCACCCGCGCGCGGTCGCCGAGGCGCGCCGCCTCATGCCGCAGGCGATCATGCTCGTCCCCGGGATCGGTGCGCAGGGCGGCTCCGTGACCGACCTCGTCCGCGCGTTCCAGAGCGGTCCCGCGAGCGCCCTCGTGAACGCGTCGCGCTCGGTGATCTACGCCTTCCGCGAGAGCGGCGGCGACTACCGCACTGCAGCAGGAGCCGAGGCGGCGCGGCTCAAGCAGGAGATCTGGGCCGCCTCGGGCTGGTAATGCGCGAGGACTGGCGCAGGTACGTCGCACCGGCTGCGTTCCTGCTCGCGGTCACCGTCGCGGTCGTGCTCATCCGCTCCGGCCTCGAGTCCGGCGGCGCGAACGTCGCGGCGACCCTCACCTCGGTCCCGACGACGACGCGGAAGCACGTCGTCACGACGACGCCGACGACGACAGCGCCGAGCGCGGCGACGACCACGCCAAGTGCCCACAAGGCGTATTGGACCGTGCAGGCGGGGGATACCTTCGGCGTGATCTCCTCGAAGACAGGCGTGCCCGTCGCGACGATCGAGCAGCTCAACCCGAACACCAGCTCGACGTCGCTCTTCATCGGACAGAAGATCAGGTACCGATGATCAGGCGCCTGGCTGTTCTCGTCGGCGTCGCGCTCGTCTTCGCGGCGCCGGCGCGGGCGGGCGCGCCGCCGGCGGACGCGACGGCGTGGGTGGTGGAGGATGCGCGCACCGGCGACGTCCTCGCGTCGAAGAACCTGCACGAGCGCGTCCCGATCGCGTCGATCACCAAGCTGATGACGGTGCTGCTCGCGCTCGAGCAGCACAAGCTGACGGACGTCGTCAGCGTCGACCCGCGCGCCGCCGCCGTCGGCGAGTCGACGATCGACCTGCAGGCGGGTGAGAAGCTGACGGTGCACGACCTCGTCGAGGGCGCGCTGATCCAGTCGGCGAACGACGCCGCGGACGCGCTCGCGCTGTCGGTCGCGCCCGACTACGCCTCGTTCGCGCGGCTGATGAACGACAAGGCACACGCGCTCGGGCTGCGTGAGACGCACTTCGTCCGGCCCGACGGGCTCGACGCCGCCGGCGAGTACTCCTCTGCGCACGACGTCACGAGGCTTGCGCGCATCGTGATGCACAACGCGTTCGTGCGGCAGACCGTGCGCAAGGAGACGGACACGATCGCGGGCGGCCGCACGCTGCACACGTGGGACGACCTGCTGTCGCTGTTCCCGCAGACGATCGGCGTGAAGACCGGTCACACCGGAGAAGCCGGCTGGTGCCAGGTCGCCGCGGCGCGCGGCCGCGGGATCACGGTGTACGCGACGATCCTCGGCTCGCCGACGCGCGACGTGCGCAACGAGGACCTCCGCTCGCTGCTCATCTGGGGGCTCGCGCAGTTCCGCGTCGTCGACGCGGTCCAGCCGAGCCGCACGTACGCCGAGGTCGCGCTGCCGTTCGGCAAGCGGCCCGTCGCCCTCGTGCCCGCGAAGCCGATGCAGCTGACGGTGCGGGTGGGGCGCCCGCTGACGGAGACGGTCGTGGCGTCGACGTCGGTCGCGCTGCCGGTCTACGCAGGAACGGTGCTCGGGACGGTCGAGATCCGCAACGGGAAGAAGCTGCTCGGGAAGCGCGATCTCGTCGCGGCGCGCACCGTTAACAAACCATCTGCAATGAGCCGATTAGGCTGGTACGCCGGCAGGACGCTCCACCACATCGCCCACCTCTTCTGAGTGATCCGATGATCGTCACCGTCACATTGAACGCGGCGATCGACCGGACGCTGACCGTGCCGAACTTCCAGCGCGGGCAGCGGCACCGGGCGAGCGCGGGCACGACCCTCGCCGGCGGGAAGGGCATCAACGTCGCACGGGCGCTGAAGGCCCTCGGGGTGCCCGTCGTCGCCACGGGGCTCGTCGGCGGCTCGACCGGCTCGCGCGTCGTCGAGGAGCTGACGCACGAGGCGATCCTCAACGACTTCGTGCACATCGACGGCGAGTCGCGGACGTCGACCGCAGTCGTCGACCCGGCGGGCGGCACGTACACGGAGATCAACGAGTGGGGGCCCGTGGTGAAGTCGGAGGAGCTCGAGATGCTGCTCGAGAAGCTCCGGTACCTGACGCAGGACGCGGAGTTCGTCGTCTTCGCGGGTTCGCTGCCGCGCGACGTCGAAGACGACTTCTACGCCGAGGCGATCCACGAGCTCGCGCGCCGTCATGTGCCGGCGGTGC
>DATDNT010000136.1:0-25133 GCA_036518135.1 Gaiellaceae bacterium
GCGATCTTCGGTGCCTGCGTCTGCTCCGCCGCCTCGCGGACGCGGCCGACGAGGGCTTTCACGATCGCGTGCTGGTACGAGGCGGCGAGGTCGGCGCGGCGGCTCGCGAGCTCTTCGGGCGCGAGGTCGCGCGTCGCGTAGAGGAGCGCGGTCTTCAGGCCGGAGAAGGAGAAGTCGAGCCCGGGCACGCGCGCGACCGGGAACGCGTAGGCCTCGGGGTCGCCGCCCGCCGCGTCGTCCAGCGTCGTCCCGAGCACCTCGTAGCCGTGGCGGTCGCGAACGTCGAGGAGCATCGTGTGCCCGCCGCTCGCGAGCAGGCAGGTGAAAGGAGGCTCGAGGTCGAGCGGCTTCAGGTAGAGCGACGCGACGTGGCCGTGCAGGTGGTCGATCGGCACGAGCGGCAGCCGCTGCGCCCACGCGAGCGCCTTCGCCGCCGAGACGCCGACGAGCAACGCGCCGATCAGGCCCGGTCGGGTCGTCACGGCGATCCGCTCGACGGCGTGGCCGCCGTCGAGCGCCTCCTCGATCACGGGAGCGATCAGCTCGAGGTGCCGCCGCGACGCGACCTCGGGCACGACGCCGCCGAAGCGTGCATGGAGCTCTGCCTGCGAGGCGACGACGTTCGTGACGATCTCGCCGTCGTCGGTGACGACCGCGGCCGCGGTCTCGTCGCAGCTCGTCTCGATGCCGAGGATCACACGTGCCTGGCGTCGCGCCACATGATCAAGGCATCCTCGCGGTTGTCCGTGTAGTACCCGCGCCTGATGCCGCGCGCCTCGAAGCCGAGCCGCTCGTACAGACGGATCGCGCCGTCGTTCGACACGCGCACCTCGAGCGTGTAGCCGCGGCGCTCGTCGTCGCGCGTCAGCTCGAAGAGATGCTGCAGGAGCGCCGTGGCGACGCCGCGTCGCTGGCGTTCGGGGTCGACGGCGACGTTCATCACGTGCCAGGCGTCGACGTAGCGCGAGTTGACGACGTAGCCGACGAGGTCGTCGCCTTCGAACGCGCCGAGGCAGATCGACGTCGGCTTCGCGAGCTCCGACGCGAACATCGAGCGGGACCACGGCGTCGGGTACGCGCGCTTCTCGAGCGACTCGATCGCGTTCAGGTCGCCGAGCTCGAGCTCACGGATCTTGAGCGCGACCGCGGTCACGCCCGTGGCCTCGCGTCGGGCTCGCGCACGTACAGCGGCTCGACGAGGTCCGCGGGGCCGAACGCGCCCGCGCGCTCGATCAGGAGCAGCGCGTCGGGCTCGTGACGGTCGCCGACCGTCGCGCCGCGCGCCTCGAACAGCTCGCGGTAGCGGACGGCGCCGTCGCCGACGATCGTCCTGCCGGCCACGTCGAGCTCCTCGGGGCGGCAGACCACGGGGCCGGGCGCGAACACCTCGCCGCGACGTGCGTCGATCACGGGCGTCGCGCCGTCGTAGGCGTCGAGCGTCGACGCGCCGGCGACCGGCACGCCGAGCGTCAGCGCCAGGGCGCGCGCGGCGGCGAGCCCGATGCGGATGCTCGTGAAGCTGCCGGGCCCGCGGCCGACGACGATCCCCTCGATCCGCGCTGGGTCGTCGACGAGCTCGTCGACCGCCTGCAGCAGGTCGCCGGCGCGCGGCGCGCGGCTGCGGCCGCCCGTCGAGACGGCGCACACGGCGCCGAAGGACGTTGCGGTGTCAAAGGCCAAGATCACTGTCGATCCTCACGGTCCGGTGCGACTCGTCGACGTGACCGAGGGTAACGACCGCGCGCGGCCGCGGCAGCCATTCGCGGCCGTGCTCGGGCCACTCGACGAACGCGACTGTCCCGTCGAAGTACGGCTCGAGGTCGCCCCACTCCTCCGGGTCGAGCCCCGCGATGCGGTACAGGTCGAGGTGCGCGACCGGCACCGGCGCCTCGTAGCGGTGGCCGATCGTGAACGTCGGGCTCGAAACGGGCTGTGCGACGCCGAGAGCACGCGCGGCGCCGCGGACGAACGTCGTCTTGCCACTCCCGAGCTCGCCCTCCAGATACACGATGTCGCCGGGCGCGAGCGTGCGGGCGAGCGTGGCTGCGAGCGCCTCGGTCTCCTCCGGCGACGCCGTCACGGCCTCCATGCGGAGGAGGCTAGCCTCTAGAAGAGGCCGAGTTGCTCGGGCTGGGCGAGCGCGACCGGCTGCAGCGCGGGCCGCGGAGGCGGAGGCGGCGGGGGCGCGGCGGCGTGGCCGAGGAGCTCGGGGATCCGCGCGAAGTCCTCCTGCAGCACGGCGAGCATGCGCGGGGTGTAGAGCGCGGCCGCCGGATGGAAGATCGGGTAGAGCGTGACGGGGTTCCCGCCGAGGACGACGTCCTGCGGCCGACCGTGCACCTGCGTGATCCCGGTGGGCTTCCCGGACAGGAGCTTCGTCGCGAAGTTGCCGAGCGTGCAGATCAGCTTCGGCCGGATCAGCTCGATCTTCTTCCACAGGTGGGGCTCGCACGCGGCGATCTCCTCGGGCTGCGGGTCGCGGTTGCCCGGCGGGCGGCACATCAGGACGTTGCTGATGTACGCCTCGTCGCGCGAGAGGCCGATCCCTTCGAGGAGCTTCGAGAGCAGCTGCCCCGCGGCGCCGACGAACGGGACGCCCTGCTTGTCCTCGTGGAAGCCGGGCGCTTCGCCGACGAACATGAGCTCGGCGCTCGGCGAGCCCGAGCCGAAGACGATCTGCGTGCGGCCCCGGCTGAGCGCGCACTTCGTGCAGCCCGCGACCGCGTCGCGGTACGAGAGAAGATCAGTGGCAGCTTCCACACGAACCTCCGCAGCAGCCTCCGCCGAAGCTGGGCTGTCCGGAGGTGCCGTGGGCCGCGAACGAGCGGCTGAACTGCTTCGCGACCTTCGCGTTCCCGCAGTCGGGGCAGACGGGGTCCGGATCGGACATCCCGACGAGCTCCTCGAAGTGGGACTCGCAGCTCATGCAGACGTAGTCGTAGATCGGCACGTGGACAGACCCTAGCACCGGCATTCTCGCGCGCCCGCCGGACGGCGTACGGCTAGCGGGCGAGCCAGCCGGTGATCACGTCGCACACCTCCGGGCGGTCGCGGAAGATCGAGTGGCGCGCGCCGTCGTACCAGCGGACGGTCGCGTGCGGGATGCCCTCGACGACCTCCTCGATCGACGCGCGCGGGTACTGCGGGTCGTCCGTGCCGGCGCAGATGAGCGTCGGCGCGGTGATCGCGCCGAGCCCGGGCCGCAGGTCGAGCGTCCGAGCCTCGTTCGCGATCCACTCGACCGCGACCGTCCACGTCCACATCTGGCTGAGGAGAAGCGTCTGCGCGTTCCCGGCGCCGACCGTCACGTGGAAGCACTCGCGCATGTACTCCGCGATCGACTGCTCGCTCGGATACTCGTAGAAGTTGAACGCAGCCTCGCCCGCGGCGGCGCCCGCCAACTCGTCGAAGCGCGCGACGATCCGAGGGACGACGATGCGCGCGGCGGGATTGACGAGCACGAGCTTCGAGAGCGCGTCCGGCCAGCGCTGCGCGAACCGGATCGCCGTATACGCGCCCCAGCCGGCGCCGACGAGAGCAGGTCGCTCGATCCCGAGCACGTCGATCAGCGCTCGGATGTCGCTCGACCACTGCTCGGTGTTCCACTTCGACGGCTCCGACAGGTCGCTGCGCCCGAACCCGCGCAGGTCGAGGTACACGACCTGCAGCTCCTCGGCGAGCCGCGGCCCGAGGTGCTGCTTGTACGGCGAGTGGTCGTTGCCCGGACCCGTGTGGACGATGACCGCCGTCGGCCGCTCGCGCAACTCGTGCCCCTCGTACCGGAGCTTCGCCCCGTCGACGTCGACGAAGAGCCCGATCCCGTTTGCCTCCACCCGCATGACGACGGGTACGCTATCCGGCGCCCGGTACCCGTTCAGGACTGGAGCACGATGTTCGAATCGATCACCGTCATCGGCACCGGCCGCGCCGGGTCCGCCATCGCCGCCCGCCTGCGCGAGCGCGGCGTCGCACTGCGCGACGACGGCGAGCTCCGCCTGCTCTGCGTCCCCGACCGCGCGATCGCGGACGTCGCAGGCGCGATCGAGCCCGGGCCGTGGGTCGCGCACGTCTCGGGCGCGACACCGCTCGCCGCGCTCGAGCCGCACGCGCGCCGCTTCTCCGTGCATCCGCTGCAGACGCTCACGAAGGATCGCGGCCCCGAGCAGCTCGACGGCGCCTGGGGCGGGATCACCGCGGAGACCGCGGACGCGCACGAGCACGCGCTGTGGCTCGCGGCGACGCTCGGGCTGCACCCGTTCGAGCTCGCGGACGACCGACGCGCCGTCTACCACGCGGGCGCGTCGATCGCCTCGAACTTCCTCGTCACGCTGTACCGCGTCGCCGCCGACCTCGTCGCGCAGGCCGGTGCACCGTCCGAGGCCCTCGTACCGTTGCTGGAGCGGACGATCGAGAACGGCTTCCAGCTCACGGGGCCGATCGCGCGCGGCGACTGGGCGACGGTCGACCGCCATCGCGAGGTGCTTGCCGGAACGGCGTACGCCGCGCTCTACGACGCGCTCGCGGAGGCGACGCGCGCGTGATCGTCGTCCGCTCGATCCACGAGCTCGACCTCCCACGCCACGGCGTCGTCGGCCTCGTGCCGACGATGGGCGCGCTGCACGAGGGACACGCCGCGCTGTTCCGCGCCGCGCGCGCGGACTGCGACGTGCTCGTCGCCAGCCTCTTCGTGAACCCTGCGCAGTTCTCGGACGCGGGCGACCTCGCGAGCTACCCGCGGGACCTCGCCCGCGACAGCGCGTTCGCCGAGGAGCACGGTGTCGACGTCCTGTTCGCCCCGCCGAGCGACGAGATGTACCCGGACGACTTCGCGACGTGGGTCGACCCCGCAGGCGCCGCCGAGGGGCTCGAGGGCGAGCATCGGCCGGGTCACTTCCGCGGCGTCGCGACGGTCTGCGTGAAGCTGTTCAACCTCGTGCGGCCGCAGGCCGCGTGGTTCGGCCGCAAGGACGCACAGCAGGTCGCCGTCCTGAAGCAGGTCGTCCGCGACCTCAACATCCCGGTCGACATACGCACCGTCGACACCGTCCGCGACGCCGACGGCCTCGCGCTCTCGTCGCGCAACGCGCGCCTCTCCTCGGCGGAGCGCGAACAGGCGCTCGCGATCCCGCGCGCGCTCGCGACGCGCGACGCCGACGACGCGCGCGCCGTGCTCCGCGACGCCGGGATCGATCCCGACTACGTCGTCGTCGCCGACCTCGACGGCCCCACCCTGGCGATCGCCGCCCGCGTCGGCGACACGCGCCTCATCGACAACGTCCACCTAGGAGGGAAGGGATGACCACCCGCCCGCGCAAGCCCGCTCCCGGCACGCCCGCGCCCGGGAAGCTGCCACTCACCGAGCTCGCCGAGATGAAGCGCCGCGGCGACCGGATCGTGATGGTGACGGCGTACGACGCGCCGTCCGGCCGCATCGCCGACGAGGCGGGCGTCGACCTGATCCTGGTCGGCGACTCCGCCGCGATGGTGATGCTCGGCCACGACTCGACGGTGCCCGCGACGGTCGACGAGATGATCGTGCTCACGCGCGCCGCCAACCGCGGCGCGCGCCGCCCGCTCGTGATCGCCGACCTCCCGTTCGGGTCGTACCAGGTCTCCGACGAGCAGGCGCTCGAGACGGCGATCCGGTTCGTGAAGGAGGCGGCCGCGGACGCGGTCAAGCTCGAGGGCGCAGGGTCGATGCTCTCGCGCGTGCGCGCGCTGACCTCCGCCGGGATCCCCGTGATGGGCCACATCGGGCTGACGCCGCAGACGGCGACGATGCTCGGCGGGTTCAAGGCGCAGGGTCGCAGCGCCGCGAAGGCGGTGCAGCTCTACGAGGACGCACTCGCGCTCGAGGCCGCCGGCTGCTTCTCGATCGTGCTCGAGGCCGTCCCGGCGCCGGTCGCGGCGCGCATCACCGACGCGCTCGCCATCCCCACCGTCGGGATCGGCGCGGGCGCGCACTGCGACGGCCAGGTGCTCGTGTGGCACGACCTGCTCGGCCTCTACGAGGGGCATGCGCCTCGCTTCGTGAAGCAGTACGCCGAGCTTGCGCCGACGATCCGCGACGCCGTCGCGCGCTACGCGGCTGAGGTCCGCGGCGGAGCCTTCCCGGAGGAGCGCCACACGTACGCGATCAGCGACGAGGAGCTCGCGCTGTTCGAGGACGCGCTGGCCGACGTGCGGACTACCTGACGAGACTCAGTGCAGCAGGTCGTTGTCGAGCGCCCAGCGGACCACGTCCGCGCGGGACTCGGCTGCGAGCTTCCGCATCGCGTTCGCGCGGTGCATCTCGGCCGTGCGGATCGAGATCGTCAGCCGTTCCGCGATCTCGCCGTTCGTGTAGCCGTATGCCAGCAGGGTTGCGACCTGCTGTTCGCGCGGCGTGAGCTTCGTCGTGGGAGCCGTCGTGGGGATCGGGAGAATCGCCGTCATGGCACCAGCGTCGACCCTCGGGGAAACTCCTGCATCGGTTGTCCTACGGACGCGCGCACGTAGTTATTACGGGTTGGCCCGCTCGCCGGGACGTCTGTTAGGTTCCCGCGCCAAGTGGCAGGCACCGACAAGCTGCTCCTGGTCGCCTACGGGATCGCGGTCGTCCTCGCGATCCTCCTGGCTTTCGCACTTGCCTCCTCGACGCGGCGACCGCGGCGGACGGACACCGAGAAGCTCGCGGAGTTCGAGAAGCGCTGGCTCGGCATCGTCGTCGCGATCCTGGTCGCCCTCCTCGCGGCGACCATCTGGTTCACGCCGTACGGGAAGTCGACGCCGGCCAACGCGCAGATCGTCCACGTAGACGCCCAGCAGTTCTTCTGGCAGCTGCAGCCGGCGAGCGTGCGGGCAGGGACGCCCGTCGCGTTCGTCACGCGATCGAAGGACGTGAACCACGACTTCGCGATCTACAAGGGCCACCGGTTCGTCGCGCAGATCCAGGTCGTTCCCGACAAGAGCTCGACGCTGATCCAGACGTTCGACGAGCCGGGGAAGTACACGGTGCTCTGCCTCGAGTACTGCGGCCTGAACCACCAGGGCATGGTCGCGTCGTTCCAGGTGACGAAGTGACGAGCAGGCGCCTCGTCGGCCGGTACCTCGTCGCGTCGACGCTGATCCTGCTCGTCTCGGGCCTGCTCGGCATCCTGATCCGCGAGAGCCAGGCCGGGATCGCGCGGCTCGACTCGAACACGTGGTACGCGTTCATGACAGCACACGGGCTCGGCGCCTTCCTCGGCTGGGCCGGCTTCGCGGTGATGGGCCTCGCGTACTGGGTGCTCGAGGAGGTGGGCTTCGAGCTTCGCCCGCTCGGGCGGTTCCTCGCGGAGGCGACGTGGTGGCTGATGGTCGTCGGTGTCGCCGGCGTCGTCGTCTCGACGCTCTTCATGCACTTCGCGGGATCGTGGGTGTTCCTCTACCCGCTGCCGTTCCACGGCGCCGGCCAGTGGGGGAAGTGGGCGACGGCGATCTTCTCGGCGTCCGTGCTCCTCGCCGGCCTCTCGATCGTCACCTGGTGCCTCGCCGTCCTCGACACCGTCGTCGGCCCGGCGCTGCACGCGGTGAAGAGCGGCATCGGCAACCGGCTGGGCGTTGCGCTCGGGCTCGGCTACCTGTGGCCGAAGCGCTTCGCGACGAACCCGCGCTCGGTGCCGTACGCGGTGATCCCGCTCACCGTGATCGGCATCGACATGATCATCGCGACGCTTCCGCTGGCGTTGCTGCTCGTCGAGATGATCGTGCAGGCGTTCTCGCCCGGCGTGCACGTCGACCCGCTGCTCGCGAAGAACGTGCTCTGGTGGTTCGGCCACCCGGTCGTCTACCTGCTGCTCTTCCCGGCGGTCGCCGTCTACTACACGCTCGTGCCGAAGCTCGCCGGGCGACCGCTCGTCGCCGGGAACGTGATCGCCGTCGCGTGGGCGATCGCCGTCGTCGCGAACGTGGTCGTGTGGGCGCACCACGTCTACCTCGACCACCCCGACGGGAGCGCGCAGGGGACGATCAACGTGCTGATGCAGCCGACGACGTTCGCGCTCGTCATCCCGTCGGCGCTGTCGCTCTATTCGCTCGGCATGACGATCTACCGGTCGGACTGGCGCTGGGGCGTCGTCGAGACGACGCTCTTCCTCGGCCTCTTCTCGTGGCTGACAGCGGGGCTGTCGGGCGTGATCAACGCGACGATCGCGTTCGACAAGGTCGTGCACAACACGCTCTGGATCGTCGGCCACTTCCACCAGATGGCGATCGTCAACATCGGCTTCGTCGTCTTCGCCGGCATCTACTACCTGCTGCCGAACGTGTACGGGAAGCCCATCTGGAGCGAGTCGCTCGCGAAGTGGCACATCTGGCTGACCTTCGTCGGCGTCACCGTCAACTCGGCGTTCTGGCTCTGGCAAGGCCTCGAGGGCGCGCCGCGGCGGTTCGCCGAGCTGCCGTCGGGCTACGAGGCGTCCACGCGCGGGGCGCTGCCGTTCGTCGCGATGATCGGGATCGCGCAGATCCTCTTCGTCGTCAACATGTGGCAGACGCTGATGGGCGCCGAGCCGCGGCCCGCGCGCGCAAAGGGCGACGGCGTGCTCGTCGCCGTCGAGGGGCTGATCATGATGATCGCCGTGCTGCTCGCGCTCGGCGCGGGCGTCGTCGGGTTCTTCATCGGCCGCGACACGGCGCCGTCGAAGAGCGCGCCGGCGGCCACGACGGCCGCACCGACGCCGGCGCCGAACGTTCAGGGGAAGCAGGTCTTCATGACCGCCGGCTGCGCCGGCTGCCACACGCTGAAAGACGCCGGCGCCGGCGGCACCGTCGGGCCGAACCTCGACCAGAGGAAGCCGAGCTACGCGCTCGTCGTCGACCGCGTCACGCACGGACGCCGCGCGATGCCGTCGTTCAAGGGACAGCTGAGCACGGCGCAGATCCAGGCCGTCGCGAAGTACGTCTCGTCAGTCGCCGGCCACTGAGTACAGCCGCCACTCGCCCGGCACGCCCTTGAGCGGCGACACCCCGCGGTCCTCGAACGCGAGGCCGGAGCCGGCGACGAGGTCGCGCACCGTCCCCGACACGAGCACCTCCCCCGCCCCCGCCTGCGCCGCGACGCGCGCGCCGATCGACACGGCGATCCCTGCGACCTTCCCGTCCGCGACCTCGCACTCGCCCGTGTGGACGCCGGCGCGCACCTCGAGGCCGAGTGCCCGCACGTCTTCGATCACGGCCTGCGCGCAACGCACGGCGCGGACGGGGCCGTCGAACCGGGCGAAGAACCCGTCGCCCGCGGTGTCCATCTCGGTCCCGCGGAAACGCAGGAGCTGGCGTCTGACGGCCGCGTTGTGCGCCTCGAGCAGCTCGCGCCACTTCCGGTTGCCCAGCTCGGCCATGCGCGCCGTCGAGTCGACGATGTCCGTGAAGAGCACCGTCGCGAGGACGGTGTCGTGGTCGACCGGGTCGCGCGCCGTCTCCCACGCGGCTTCGAGGAACGTCCGCAGCTCGCTGAGGGCCGCGTCCGCGTCACCGGACTGGATCATGTGGTCGGCGCCGTCGAGCTCGACGTAGCGGGCGCCGGGGATGCGCGCTGCGAGGTAGCGCGATCCCTCGACGTTCTCGGCGTCGTCGTCACGGCGGGTGAGAACGAGGGTCGGCACCCGGATCGTCGGGAGCACGTTGCGGACGTCGATCTCGCGGTTCATGCGGTGCAGCGCGATCCGCGCGCCGGGCGTGCCGGAGTGCCGGAGCATCTCCGCGATCCGCTCGATGGTCTCCGCATCGCCGGAGGGCGCGAGCCCGCGCGCGACCCCGGTGAAGAAGGTCGGCTCCTGGAGCGCGCGCTCCATCTCCTCTTCCTCGCGGCGCGTGTCGGCCTCGGTGGGCGCGTGGGGATAGTCGGGCGCCCACGCGCCGCGCGCGAACGACGCGACCAGCGAGAGCGCCCAGCAGCGATCCGGGTACGTCGCCGCGAACAGCACGGACATCGGGCCGCCCTCGGACACGCCGATCAGTGCGGCCCGCTCGGAGCCGGCAGCGTCCATCACGGCGCGCACGTCGTCCATCCGCGTCTCGAGATCGGCGATGTCGGTCCGGTCGCTCATCCCCGTGCCGCGCTTGTCGAACAGGATCAGCCGGCAGAACGACGCCATCCGCCGGTTCCACTCGTCGACGATCGGGATCCGCCAGCCGAGCTCGACGTGCGAGAACGCGCCGGGCACGTAGACGACGTCGAACGGACCGTCGCCGACGACCTGATACGCGATGTTGACGTCGCCGCTCTTCGCGTAGCGCGTCTGCGGCAGCGGCTCCACCACGCAGCCCAGCATGGCGCACTACACGACGGTCGGCAAGATCAGCAGCAGCGCCGGCAGCACGAGCGCGACCGCGGTCGCCGCGAGGGCGCGCCCCCACCGCCACCCGTGCACGGAGCGGATCCCGATCGCGAGCAGCACGATCGCCCACGCGAAGAACGCGTACGTGGCGAGGTCGAAGGCGACGCCGACGCCGCCGGCGTCACGGCCGCCGCTGCGGAACCAGTCGAGGCCGTAGAGCGAGAGCTTCACCGGCCACAGGACGAGCGACAGGGCGATCGGAGCGGACGCGAACGCGACGACGTGCCGCGCACGACGATATGTCCCCTGCGAGCCGAAGAGCTTCACGGCGAGATGGAGGAGCAGACCGATCACGAAGTAGTCGACGGCAGCGGTGATCCCACCGCCGACGAATGCCCAGATGGCGACGTCCGTCGCCCCGCCGCCGCCGTCGTCGAGGAACGTCCCGCCGCCGAACAGCACGGCGGCGATCCCCGCGAGCCACACGACGAGCAGGATCGGCTCGGACATCTCGCCCGCGGCCTCGCGCGTGTCCTCGCGGAGCGCGACGAACACCGGGCGCGGGCGCTGCAGCACGAGCAGCGTGCGGAGCCACCAGTCCCTCACTTAGCCGGGCGTCGTGACGATCTGGCCGTCGTGGCACTTGTAGACCACCTGGCCGAGGATGCCGCCCTGCTGCTGCTTGGGCGGGCGGCCGTCACGGCAGATCGTGTGGTGGCGGTTGTTCCACGCCGCCGCCATCCCGGCGACGAACACGACGACGCACGCGGCGCCGATCAGCGCGAGCACCGCGCGCTTGCTGTGCCAGTTCATGCAGCCACGGCGTCGCGCGCGAGCAGCGGCCGCAGGAACTGCCCGGTGTACGAGCCGTCGACCGCGGCGACCTCCTCGGGTGTGCCGACGGCGACGATCTCGCCGCCCGCCTCGCCACCCTCGGGGCCGAGGTCGACGAGGTAGTCGGCCTGCTTGATCACGTCGAGGTTGTGCTCGATCACGAGCACCGTGTTGCCGCCGTCGACGAGCCGCTGCAGGACCTCGAGCAGCTTCTCGATGTCGGCGAAGTGCAGGCCCGTCGTCGGCTCGTCGAGGATGTACAGCGTCCGGCCCGTCGCCACCTTGCAAAGCTCGGCTGCGAGCTTCACGCGCTGCGCCTCGCCGCCCGACAGCGTCGTCGCCGGCTGGCCAAGCGTCATGTAGTCGAGCCCGACGTCGTGCAGCGTCTGCAGCCGGCGGTGGATCTTGGGGATCTTCGCGAAGAAGTGCAGGGCCTCTTCGATCGACATCTCGAGCACGTCGGCGATCGTCTTGCCCTTGAACCGAACCTCGAGGGTCTCGCGGTTGTAGCGCTTGCCCTTGCACGTCTCGCAGGGGACGTAGACGTCCGGCAGGAAGTGCATCTCGATCTTGATCTGTCCGTCGCCCTTGCACGTCTCGCAGCGGCCGCCCTTGACGTTGAACGAGAAGCGTCCGGGCTTGTAGCCGCGCACTTTCGCGTCGGGCGTGAGCGAATACAGCTCGCGGATGTGCGTGAAGAGATCGGTGTACGTCGCGGGGTTCGAACGCGGCGTGCGGCCGATCGGGCGCTGGTCGATCTCGATCACCTTGTCGAAGGCCTCGATGCCCTCGACGCCCTGGTGCGCGCCGGGCTTCGTGCGCATCCGCTGCAGCCGGTTCGCGAGCGCCTTGTAGACGATCTCGTTCACGAGCGTCGACTTGCCGGAGCCCGACACGCCGGTGACGGCGACGAACTTGCCGATCGGGAAGTCGACGTCGATGCCCTTCAGGTTGTTCTCGGCGGCGCCGAGGATCGTGAACCAGCCGTTCTCGTCGACGCGTCGCGCGGGCACCTCGATCGCGCGCGTCCCCGACAGGAACTGGCCCGTGACCGACTTCTTGTTGCGCATCACCTTCGCCGCCGTCCCCTCCGCGACGACGTGGCCTCCGTGCTCGCCGGCGCCCGGGCCCATGTCGACCAGCCAGTCCGCCGTGCGCATCATCTGCTCGTCGTGCTCGACGACGACCACGGTGTTGCCGAGGTTGCGCAGGCGTTCGAGCGTCCCGATCAGCTTGTCGTTGTCGCGCTGGTGCAGCCCGATCGACGGCTCGTCGAGGATGTAGAGCACGCCGACGAGCTGCGACCCGATCTGCGTCGCGAGCCGGAGACGCTGCGCCTCGCCGCCGGAGAGCGTCGCGCTCGCGCGGTCGAGGTTCAGGTAGCCGACGCCGACGTCGTCGAGGAACGTCAGCCGCTCGCGGATCTCCTTGACGATGCGGTGGCCGATCAGCTCCTCGGTCTGGGTGAGGTCGAGCTCGTTGAGAAACTGCAGCGCGCGCGTGATCGAGAGCTTCGTGAACTCGTGGATGTTCTTCGTGCCGACTGTGACTGCGAGCACCTCGGGCTTCAGGCGCGCGCCCTTGCACACCGGGCACGGACGGAACGACATGTACTCCTCGATGCGCTCGCGCTGCGTCGAGCTGTCGGTCTCGCGGTAGCGGCGCTCGAGCGAGGAGACGATGCCCTCGAACGCGATCATGTACGAGCGCCGGCGCCCCATCCGGTTGCGGTACTGGACGTAGACCTTGTCGCCGTCGGTGCCGTACAGGAACCAGTCCTGCTGCTCGGTCGAGAGGTCGCGCCACGGCACGTCGGTCGGGATCTCGTACCGGTCGGCGATCGCCTGGATGACGGACTCGTAGAACCCGGAGCCGCCGACCGCCCACGGCACGAGCGCGCCGTCGTCGATCGACAGGTCGGGGTCGGGCACGAGCAGGTCGGGGTCGATCTCCTGCTGGGCGCCGAGGCCGGTGCAGCGCGGGCACGCGCCGTGCGGCGAGTTGAACGAGAAGATGCGCGGCTGGAGCTCCGGCAGCACGCTTCCGTGCTCGGGGCACGCGAAGTTCTGCGAGAACGTGCTCGTCTCGCCGCTGTCGATCCGGTCGACGACGACGAGGCCCTCCGCGAGCATCGCCGCGGTCTCCACCGACTGCGTGAGCCGCGTGCGCAGGTCCTCCTTCATCACGAGCCGGTCGACGACGACCTCGATCGTGTGCTTGAACTTCTTGTCGAGCGTCGGTGGCTCGTCGAGCGTGTGCTGCTCGCCGTCCACCTTGACGCGGGAGAAGCCCTCGTTGCGCAGCTCCTCGAAGAGCGCGCCGTACTCGCCCTTGCGGTCGCGCACGACGGGCGCGTTCACGGTGAAGCGCGTGCCCTCCGGCAGCGCGAGGATCTGCTCGACGATCGAGTCGATCGACTGGCCCTGGATCGGCCGGCCGCAGACCGGGCAGTGCGGACGCCCGACGCGCGCGTACAGCAGGCGCAGGTAGTCGTAGATCTCCGTCACGGTGCCGACGGTCGACCGTGGGTTCCGGGACGTCGTCTTCTGGTCGATCGAGATCGCCGGGCTGAGGCCGTCGATCGAGTCGACGTCGGGCTTCTCCATCATCTGCAGGAACTGCCGCGCGTAGGCGGAGAGCGACTCCACGTACCGGCGCTGCCCCTCCGCGTAGATCGTGTCGAAGGCAAGGCTCGACTTCCCGGAACCCGAGAGTCCGGTGATGCAGATGAGGGCGTTCCGCGGGAGCCGGACCGTGATGTCCTTGAGGTTGTGCTCCCGGGCGCCGTGGACGACGAGCTCGTCGGCTGCCATGGGACGGCCATTGTACCGCGCGAACGTGTGTTCGCATAGCCCCATTTCGTAGGGTACGCGCAGGGATGAGCGGCGTCGACTTCGACCTCGTGGCCGCGTCGCTGCGCGCGGACGCAACCGATCTGCGCGCCTACGTCGAGGCGCTCGCCGTGAAGCTCGAAGGCGCTCTCCCGGGAGCGGTCGGTGTCGACCGCCGCGGCGGTGGGCTGTTCGGCGGCGGCCGCAAGCACGTCGAGCGGATCGCCGTCCAGATCGGCGGCGACGAGTACGAGCTGCAGCGCGACGACGCGCGCGTGTCCTGCCGGCGCCGCACCGTCGTCCGCGGCATCGCGCTGAAGAACGAGGAACTGTCGCTCGACGAATGGATCGACGCCGTCTCGCAGGCGCTCGTGGCGCAGGCGGCGGACAGCGAGCGCGGACGCGTCGCGCTCGAGAAGCTGCTCGGCGCATGACGGACGACCGCGAGCAGCGGAACATCGAGGCGCTCGAGGCGGGCGGGCTCCCGCTCGCCGCGCAGGAGCGGCTCGCGGAGCTGCGGCGGCGCGGCGGGGCGTTCTTCACGAGCGACCTGTCGGTCAACGAGTTCCTGCTCGCGCGCGAGGCCGGGTTCGAGCCCGTGACCCAGGTGATGGGGTCGAGCGTGTACCACGTCGGCTGGCAGCAGATGCCGTGGGCCTCGACCTGGACGTACGGCGACGGAGGCACGGCGGAGCTCGGCGTGCTGACGGACGCGTGGAACGAAGCACGCCGGCTCGCCGTCGGACGGCTCGAGGAGGAGGCACGGCTCGCCGGCGCGGACGCCGTCGTCGGCGTTCGCCTCGACCGGAGCCGCGGCGCGTGGCTCGAGGAGCTCGTCGAGTTCAAGGCCTTCGGCACCGCGGCGCGATCGACGCGCTACGACCTCGGCGACGGCCCGGTCGTCTCCAACCTCTCCGGCCAGGAGTTCGCGAAGCTCTTCGCCCACGGCTTCTGGCCCGTCGGCCTCGTCGCAGACACGAGCGTGACGTACGTCGTCTCGAGCTGGTCGACGCAGCGCGCTCAGACCGGCCTGTTCGCGCAGCTCCGCAACCAGGAGCTCACCGACTACACGCAGGGCCTCTACGCGGCGCGCGCCAACGCGATGCGCCGGCTCGAACGGCAGGCGCACGAGCTGCACGCCGACGGCATCGTCGGCGTCCAGTTCGAGCAGCACCAGGAGGAGCGCGAAGTCGACCAGAACGGCAAGCGCACGGACCTCGTCGTCACCGTCCACGTCATCGGCACTGCGATCGTCGAGCTCGCAGCGGCCGAGCCGCCCCCGACCTATATCGCCTACGGCCTCTGAAGGAGCGAGATGAGCGACCAGGAGCAGTACGACCCGACTTCGACCGCCGGCATCCCCGAGCACGGCCGGGAGCGGCTCGCCCGCATGCGCGCGACGAGCGGCGGGTTCTTCACGAGCGACCTGTCGGTGAACGAGTTCCTGCTCGTGAAGCAGGCGGGCTTCGACCCGCTCGGCCTCGTCGTCGGCAGCTCGATCTACCACATCGGCTTCCAGGCCGGCTCGTGGAACCAGAGCCAGGAGATGGACGTGCTGACGCAGGCGATGTACCACGCGCGCGAGCTCGCGATGACGCGGATGGAGGAGGAGGCGGACCAGCTCGGAGCGGACGGCGTCGTCGGCGTTCGTCTCGACGTGTCGCGCTACGAGTGGGGCGGCGACCTCGCGGAGTTCATCGCGATCGGGACGGCGGTCCGCCATCGCGAAGGCGTGCTGCACCGCGCACCGAACGGCCGCCCGTTCACGAGCGACCTCACCGGCCAGGACTTCTGGACGCTGCTCTCCGCCGGCTACCGGCCCGTCGGGATGGTGATGGGCACGTGCGTCTACCACGTCGCGCACCAGGGGCTCGGCGGCTGGTTCCGCCGCGTCGGCCGCAACACCGAGATGCCGAACTACACGCAGGCGCTCTACGACGCGCGCGAGCTCGCGATGGAGCGGATGCAGGCCGAGGCGGAGGCGCTCCAGGCGGAGGGCATCGTCGGCGTGCAGCTGCACGAGGGGTCGCACGGGTGGAGCTCGCACGTGATCGAGTACTTCGCCGTCGGCACCGCGATCGTCCCGACGTCGCAGGAGCACGCGATTCCGGCGCCGTCGCTCGTCCTCTCGCTGAACGACGGCCCGCGCCAGGATCGCCTCAGCGGGTTCTAGGCGCGGACGCGACGGGCACGACATCCGTATGACAGACACCGCGAAGCGGGTGGCCGTCGCGACGCTCGTCGCCGGCGGCATCGTCGTCGTCGCCCTGGCGCTGTGGAAGCTCCGCCTCGTCGTCGGCCTGCTCTTCTCGGCGATGATCATCGCCGCCGCGATCCGGCCGTCGATCGACTGGCTCGCGCGTCACCGCGTGCCGCGCGCCGCCGCGCTCGCGCTCCACTACCTTGCGTTCCTCGCCGTGATCGCGGTCGCCCTCGCGTTCGCCGTGCCCGCGGCGCTGCACCAGGTCGATCACGCGCTCAGCCCGAGCGGGAAGGCCGAGGTCGCGAAGGCCGCGAAGCACTCGACGGGCGTGAAGCACCAGATCCTGACCGCGCTGCAGAAGCGGCTGAACCACCTGCCGAAGCGGTCGGCGCTCGTCAAGCCCGCGGTCAACGCCGGCCAGAAGGCGTTCGAGATCCTGATCGGCATCTTCTTCACGTTCGCCGCGGCCGCGTACTGGATCTTCGAGCGCGACAGAGCAGTCGACGTGGTCTGCTCGCTGCTGCCGCGACCGCGGCGGAAGGTCGTCCGCGACACGTGGACGCTCATCGACCTCCGCCTCGGCGCGTTCGTGCGCGGGCAGGTGCTGCTGATCATGGCCGTCGGCGTGACGCTGTCGCTCCTCTTCTGGGCGATCGGCGAGCCGTACTGGATCCTCGTCGGAAGCTTCGCCGGGCTCGTCGAGATCATCCCCGTGATCGGGCCGCTCGTCGCGGGCGCGCTGGCCGTCGCCGTCGGCTTCACGTCGTCGCTGCACGTCGCAGCCCTCGCCGCGGTGTGCGTGCTCGCCGTGCGGCTGTGCGAGGACTACCTGGTGATGCCGAAGGTGCTCGGCGAGGCGGTCGGGCTCTCGCCGCTCCTCGTCCTCGTCTCCGTGACGACCGTCGGGATCCTCTTCAGCGGCTGGGCGGTCCTGTTCGCCGTGCCGATCGCGGCTGTGGCGATGACGCTCTTCGACGTCGTGCTGCGCGACATCGACCCCGCGGAGGAGGAGGTGCCCGCGGTGATCTTCTCCCCCAAGGAGGCGGAGGCCTAGTACGACGCGGGCGCGGGCAGCGCGAACCGCGCCGCGCGGATCTGCGCGAGCAGGGCCGGAGGCGAGGTGCCGCCGAGGACGCGCAGGCGCGGCAGCCGGTACGGGTCGTCGGTCGGCGCCGCCCATCCGGGCCACACCGTCGTCGAGCCGACGAACCCGGCCGCGCGGACCGCGGCGATCACGGTGCCGTCGTAGCGGCCCGACGGGTAGCAGAACCACCGCGGCCGCACGTGGTAGCGCCGCTCGATCACGTTGCGCGCGACCACGATCTGCCGGGCGAGCGCCCGCGCGTCGAGCTCCGGCAGGTCGGCGTGGCTCATTCCCTGCGTGTCGAGCTCCCACCCCGCGCCGAGGAGCGCGCGCACCTCGCGCGGGAGGATCCCGCCCTGCCGCGGCGGGAGGCCGGCGAGCTGGAGGTTCTCGACGGCCGGCCAGTGCAGCCGCCGCAGCACCGGCAGCGCCGCCGTGTATTGCGTGCGGTAGCCGTTGTCGAAGGTGACGACGATCGGGTTGCGCGGCAGCGGCCCGCTTCCGCGCCAGGCGCGCAGCACCGCGTTCTGGGTCACGCCGTGGAAGCCGGCGCGGGCCAGCGCGTCCATCTGCGCGGCGAACTCCTGCGCAGGCACGTACAGGCCCGGGAACGGCGCGCCGGGCGGCGGCGCGGCGATCACGTGGTACATGAGGATCGGGACGCGCGCCGTCAGGTACGCGCGCGTCGGCCGGAACCGCACGCGTGCGTGCACGTGCACGACGCGCGGCGCGTGCCTGCGGACGGCGACCGCGGCCGCGTGACGAGCGTGGGGCGCGCGCAGGACGGCGACGGTCCCCGCCGCGACGGCGCCGACAACGAGCGTCACCGTGACGATGCGCCGCCGGCGACGTGCACGCCGCTCCCGCGCCCGCCGCTCCAGCCGCTCGTTCACGTCTCGCGGGCGAACGCCTCGTAGGTCTCGTCGTTGAAGAGCACGAACCGCACGAGCTCGACGTCGTGCATGTTCTCGCGGACGGCGCCGACCGCAATCGGCGCTGCGAGCTCGACGGGATAGCCGTAGACGCCGCACGAGATCGCCGGGAACGCGACGCTGCGCGCACCGAGCTCGCGTGCGACGTCGAGCGAGCGCCGGTGGCACGACGCGAGCAACTCGTCCTCGCGCCGCGATCCCCCGTGCCAGATCGGGCCGACGGTGTGGATGACGTAGCGCGCCGGCAGGCGGTACCCGGCCGTCGCCTTCGCGTCCCCCGTCTCGCAACCGCCGAGCAGCCGGCACTCGGCGAGAAGCTCGGGGCCTGCGGCGCGGTGGATCGCACCGTCGACCCCGCCGCCGCCGAGCAGCGACTCGTTCGCCGCGTTCACGATCGCGTCGACGGCCTCCGTCGTGATGTCGCCGCGGACGACCTCGATCAAGCTTTGCGCCAGCGGCCGAAGACGAGCCCGCCGAGCGTGAAGCCGAGGCCGAACGTGCCGAACGCGAACCCGCCGATGGCGACGCCCTTGCGCCACGGCGAGAGCCGCTGCCAGCGGCCGAGCGCGTCCTTCTCCTCCGGCGTCAGCGGCTCACCGCGCCGTTGCTTGCGCATCGCGCCGCCCGCGCGCAGGCCGAGGTACAGGTCGTCGAAGATCTCCGTCGACTGCTCGTCTGCCATTTCACTCACTGTATAGCCTGCTTCGGCCGTGATTACGCGCCTCCTGCACGTGTCGGATCTGCATTTCGGGGCTCGCGACGACCCCGTCCTCGAGCGCGCGCTCGCCACCCTCGTCGAGCGCGTGGACCCGGAGCTCGTGATCGCGAGCGGCGACCTCACGCACCGCGGCCGCCGCGACCAGCACGAGCGCGCCGCAGCGTTCCTGCGGAGGCTCGACCTGCCGGTCGTCGCGATCCCGGGGAACCACGACATTCCCTACACGTTCCCGGCGCGCTTCACGAAGCCGTGGGCCGAGTTCGACCGGCTGTGGGAGACGACCGAGCCGGTGTTCTCGACCGACAACGTGCACGTCGTCGGCATCAACTCGGTGCGTCCGTGGCGGCACCAGTCCGGCGGCGTGAACGACGCGCAGCTCGACCGCGTGACGGAGCGGCTCCGCGCCGGCCCCGACGGGGCGCTGCGCGTCGCGGTCCTGCACCACCAGATGATCGGCGCGCCGTGGCGGACGCGGAAGAAGCCCGTCGCGAACCGCAACCACGTGCTCGCGCGCCTCGTGGACTCGGGTGCCGAGCTCATCCTCGGCGGGCACATCCACCAGGGAACGGTCAGCGAGCGGCACGAGTTCGAGGTGATCAGCGGCGATGCGCGGGGCGTCGTCGTCTCGATCGCGCCCGGCCTCGGCCAGCCGCGGCCGAAGCGCCGCGGCGAAGCGCGCGGCTGCGTCGTCTACCGCGCCGACGACGTCTCGATCACGGTCGAGACGTCGATCTGGCGGGACGACGACTGGGGGCTCACGGCCGCACGGCGATTCCCGCGCGGCCGCAAGCCCCTCGCGGTCGAGCCTGCCTAGGCTCTCGCAGCGACGCGGCTCCAGATCACCAGGAGCACCGCGGCGATGATGATTCCGACGATGAACTGCAGGACGCCGCTGCTGAAGATCAGCCCGGCGATGATCAAGGAGACGATCCCCAGCACGATCGTGAGGATCCATCCCATCGGATCACGGCCGGGGTGCAGCAACCGTCCGAGGGCGCCGACGATCGCGCCGACGATGATGAGCCATATCCAGTGCATGCGGCGCTATGTATCCGTGCGCTCGGTCGCCAAACGACGCAGCTTGTCCTCCAGCTCCTCGTCGTCGATCACGCCGGCACGGTGCAGCTCGCGAAGCATCGCCTCCTGGCGCGCGTGCTCGAGCTGCCGCGGGTCGGGGCGCATGCGGTCGGGGTCGAACCCGAGCTTCCGCAGCTTCTCGCGCTGCTCCTCGACGCCCAGCCCCTTCGTCGGGAACGCCAGTGCGCCGGGGCCGAAGATCGGCCGGTGCTGCACGAACCGCCGGTAGGCGGCGACGAGCGAGATCGCGACGCCGAACGAGAGGAACGAGACGACGTAGCCGTTGTCGCTGCCCGAGATCGCCCGGCCGACGACGGCGCCGACGATCGATCCCGTGAGCCCGATCGCGATCGTGAGCCACACCGGCATCGGGTCGGGCCCCGGCAGCGCGAAGCGCGCGAGGCCGCCCGTCACGAAGCCCGAAACGAGGATCGCGAGGATGAAGCCGACGCTCAATGGTCTGCTCCCGACCCGGGCAAGGCCGGGGTCTTCGCGGATTGCCGGGCTCCGTCGAGCGTGCGCCCGGACGTCTCCGCCTCTGCGGCCGCCAGGAGATCTCGGCGGATCTCCTTGATCTCGTCACGGAGCTTCGCCGCGTACTCGAACCGCAGCTCCTCCGCCGCCTGGAACATCTCCTCCTCGAGCGTGACGAGCAGCTTCTCGAGCTCCTCGCGGTCCATCCCCTCCACCTTCTTGCCGCCGCGGCGGCGCGAGCTCGGGACGTGCGGCTGCTCGAGCGCGAGAAACTCGGCGATGTCGGAGACGCCCTTCGTGATCGAGACCGGCCGCGTGCCGTGCTCCTCGTTGTACGCGAGCTGGACCGCGCGGCGGCGCGTCGTCTCGTCGATCGCCTCCCTGATCGCCTCGGTCTGCTTGTCGGCGTACATCAGCACCCTGCCCTCGACGTTGCGGGCGGCGCGGCCGATCGTCTGGATCAGGGCGGTGCGCCCGCGGAGGAAGCCCTCCTTGTCCGCGTCGAGGATCGCGACGAGCGACACCTCCGGCAGGTCGAGCCCCTCGCGCAGGAGGTTCACGCCGACGAGCACGTCGTATTCGCCGAGACGCAGCTCGCGGATGATCTGGATCCTCTCCAGGGTGTCCACCTCGCTGTGCAGGTAGCGCGTCTTGACGCCCGCCTCCAGCAGGTAATCGGTCAAGTCCTCCGCCATCTTCTTCGTCAGCGTCGTGACGAGGACGCGCCCGCCCTTCTCCTCCCGCTTGCGGATCTCGTTCAGCAGGTCGTCGATCTGGTTCTTCGTCGGGCGCAGCTCGACCTCGGGGTCGACGAGGTACGTCGGCCTGATCAGCTGCTCCGCCACGCGCGTGGACTGGCGCAGCTCCCACGCACCCGGCGTCGCCGAGACGAACACGGCCTGCGGCACCTTCTCGAGGAACTCGTCGAAGCGCAGCGGCCGGTTGTCGAGTGCGCTCGGCAGACGGAACCCGAAGTCGACGAGCGTCTGCTTCCGCGACCGGTCGCCCTCGTACATGCCGCCGATCTGCGGGACGGTCTGGTGCGACTCGTCGATGAAGACGACGTAGTCCTTCGCGAAGTAGTCGAGGAGCGTGTGCGGCGCCGACCCCGGCGGGCGGCCGTCGAGGATGCGCGAGTAGTTCTCGATCCCGTTGCAGAACCCGAGCTCGCGCATCATCTCGAGGTCGTACTCCGTCCGCTGCCGGATGCGGTGCGCCTCAAGCATCATCCCCTTCGCCTCGAACTGCTTCACCTGCTCCTCGAGCTCGTGGCGGATCTCGACGAGCGCGCGGTCGATCGTCGGCTTCGACGTGACGTACTGCGTCGCCGGGAAGACGGTGATGTGGTCGAGGTGCGCGAGCACCTCGCCCGTCAGCGGATCGAAGTGCGTGATCTGCTCCACCTCGTCGCCGAAGAACGAGACACGGTACGCCGTCTCGGAGTGCGACGGCTGGATCTCGACGATGTCGCCCTTCACGCGGAAGCGTCCGCGGCCGAGCAGCGTGTCGTTGCGCGCGTACTGGATGTCGATCAGCTTGCGGAGAACGAGGTCGCGGTCCGTTTCCTCGCCGACGGACAGGAACACGAGCCGCGCCTCGTACTCCTCCGGCGAGCCGAGGCCGTAGATGCACGACACCGACGCGACGACGATCGTGTCGCGCCGCGAGAGCAGGCTCGACGTCGCCGAGTGGCGCAGCCGGTCGATGTCGTCGTTCCGCGAGCTGTCCTTCTCGATGTACAGGTCGGCCTGCGGGACGTACGCCTCGGGCTGGTAGTAGTCGTAGTACGAGACGAAGTACTCGACCGCATTGCCGGGGAAGAACTCGCGGAACTCGTTGCAGAGCTGCGCCGCCAGCGTCTTGTTGTGCGCGATCACGAGCGCCGGCTTCTGCGTCTGCTCGATGATCCACGCCATCGTCGCGGTCTTGCCGGTGCCGGTGGCGCCGAGCAGCGTCTGGTAGCGCTCGCCCGCGCGGATGCCCGCCGACAGCGCCTCGATCGCCTGGGGCTGGTCGCCGGTCGGCGCGTACGCGGTCGATGTTTTGAGCGGCGGCACGACAGGGACAGGGTAACCCGCATGACGACGCAGACCACGCCCGCCCCTTACCGCGCGTACGCCGGGATCATGGGCACGTTCGCAGGCGGCCTCGCGGCGGCCGGGGCGATCGCCAAGCTGCTCGGCCGCGACCCCCGCGAGCGGTCGACGCTCGACCTCGCGGTGCTCGGGCTCGCCACGTTCAAGGCCGCGCGGACGATCGCGCGCGACGACGTGACGAGCTTCCTCCGCGACCCGTTCGTCGAGGGGCAGGCGAAGGAAGGCGCGTCCGACCCCGTCGAGACCGGCGACCTCCGCCAGGCGATCGGCGAGCTCGTCACGTGCTCCCGCTGCGTCGGCACGTGGGTCGCGGCGGGCCTCTCGGGGACGCAGATCATCGCGCCGCAGTTCGGGCAGATCCTCACGTGGACGCTTGCGACCGCCGGGATCAACGACTGGCTGCAGGCGGGCTTCGCGGCGATGACCGCGAAGTCCAACCAGCTCGAACAGCGCGAGCACCAGCAGGACTGACGGCTACCCTGGCGCGCGATGCGCGCCGCCCTCGTCGCCGCGTTCGCCCTCCTCGCGGCGGTGCCTGTCGCCCATGCGGCCGCGCCGGCGAAGCACCTCCGGATCGACGGCCCGCAGCTGCTCGACCTCCACGTCGACAACGGCGCGACGAGGTTCGCGGGCGACACGAAGCTGCTGACGACGATCAGCCCGAACGGCGACGGCTTTCGCGACGCAGCGCACGTGCGCTTCCGCCTGCGCGTGCCGGCGACGGTGACGATGGACGTGACGCGCACCGTGAAGGTGCCGCACGTCGTCTACACGCTGACCGCGCAGCTCAAGCCGGGCTCGCACGTGCTGAGCTGGCGCCCTGCGACGACGATCAACCCGCGCACGTACCTCGTCCGCCTGACCGTCGTGGGTCTCGGCGGCCGCAAGACGGTGTACGGCGCGCCGAACGCGTGGGTCGGGCGGTACCCGCGCGGCCCCGTCGTGCGCGTGCAGGGAATCGACGCTGCGACGACGCGGCCGAACTACGCGCCGGGCCAGATCGCGCACCTGCGCATCGCGACCGACGAGGCGTCGTTCCAGCTGCGCATCTTCCACGCGGGGCCCGAGCAGGTGGTCACGTACGCCGACAACCAGATGGCGGGCATCGACATCGGCCAGCCGCCGGTGACCGCCGCGTGGTCGCGGTGGGAGAGCCAGCCGCACACCGTCACCTTCCGCGTGCCGAACGTCCCGAGCGGCCTCTACTACGTGCAGCTCAGCGGACCCGACGGCCGCGTCGGGTACGCGCCGTTCGTCGTGCGGCCGGCTCAGCTCGGCGCGACGTCGCGCGTCCTCGTCGTGCTGCCGACGAACTCGTGGCAGGCGTACAACTTCCAGGACGTGAACGGCGACGGCTACGGCGACACCTGGTACGCCGGGCCGCCGAACCGGTTCGTGTCCCTCGACCGGACGTATATCGCGCGCGGCGTGCCGCCGCGCTTCTACCGGTACGACCTGCCGTTCCTGCACTGGCTGTACTGGTCGGGGAAGTCGGCGGAGTTCATCTCCGACTCCGACTTCGACCTGATCCGCGACGGCGACGAGTTGTGGCGCGACTACGACCTGGTCGTGTTCGAGGGTCACGAGGAGTACGTGACCTCGCACGAGTACGACGTCATCCAGCGCTACCGCGACCTCGGTGGCAACCTCATGTTCCTCTCGGCGAACAACTTCTTCTGGAAGGTGGCCGAGAAGAACGGGACGCTGCAGAAGATCGCGATGTGGCGAGACATCGGACGCCCGGAGGCCTCACTGATCGGCGTGCAGTACCGCGCGAACGACGACGGGCAGCGACAGGGGCTCTACACGGTGCAGAGCGCGACGACGGCGCCGTGGCTGTGGGACGGCACCGGCCTCACCGACGGCTCCCAGTTCGGGCAGTTCGTCGGCGGGTACGGCATCGAGATCGACGCGACGACGCCGTTCTCGCCGCCGGGCACGATCGTGCTCGCGCAGATCCCCGATCTGTTCGGCCCGGGCGTCACGGCGCAGATGACGTACTACGAGACGCCGAACGGCGCGAAGGTCTTCGCCGCGGGCGCGCTCGACTTCGGCGGCTCGGCGACGTTCTGGCCGGTGAAGCGCATGCTCGACAACGTGTGGGCGCGGCTCAGCGCGCCCTAGCCGTTCCTCTAGTCGCCCCAGTCGAAGTCGCGGGAGCGCGACCAGAGGTTCTCGTCGGAGGGCTGGTCGGGCTCGACGGCTGCGGTGTCGATCACCTCGTGCGGCTGCGTCGCCTCCGGGTCGTGGACCGGCACGTCGATGAACGTGTCGTCGGTCGTCGGCCAGTCGAGCGAGGTCTCCTCGGCCTCGATCCCCTGCACCCCGTCCATCGTGTCCTCGATCCGGGCCTGCTCCTCCGTCTTGAAGAGCGGGTGATTCTGGAAGGGGTCGTCCGTCAGGTACTTCTCGAGCGGCATCTCGTGCTCGAGCGCGGCGTTCCGGCGCTTCAGCTCGAGGTGCTCCTGGATGACCTGCGCGAACATCGACGGGGTGTCGACCGCCATTGATTCCTCCTGCTCCGAAGCCATTTCTCTCTCCCGGCGGGCAGTTTAGACGATCTCTTTCGAGGCTGATTCACGCGCC
>DATDNT010000137.1:0-28005 GCA_036518135.1 Gaiellaceae bacterium
CGAGTTCGCGCACGGGCCCGACGGCTCCTTCCTGCCCTACCGGCGCGATCCGCAGACGCTCGCGCGCCCGTGGGCGATCCCCGGGACGGCGGGCCTCGAGCACCGGATCGGCGGGCTCGAGAAGGCGAACGAGACCGGGAACGTCTCGTACGACCCGGAGAACCACGACCTGATGACGCAGCTGCGCGCGCAGAAGGTCGCCGGGATCAAGGTGGGCGACCAGCCCGTCGACCACCAGGAGGGCGCAGACGTGCTGGTCGTCTCGTGGGGCGGGACGTTCGGCCCCGTGCACGCGGGCGTCCGGCGGGTGCGCGCCGCGGGCGGCAAGGTCGCGCATGCGCACCTGCGCTGGCTGAACCCTTTCCCGGCGAACCTCGGCGACGTGCTCCGCAGCTACGACCGGGTCCTGATCCCCGAGATGAACCTCGGGCAGCTCCGTCAGCTCGTGCGCGCGGAGTTCCTCGTCGATGCCGTCGGCTACAACCGGGTGACCGGCAAGCCCTTCAAGGCCGGCGAGATCGCCGACGCGACCGAGGCGCTTCTGTGACCGAGCTCAAACTGACGACGAAGGACTTCAAGTCCGACCAGGAAGTCCGCTGGTGCCCCGGCTGCGGCGACTACGCGATCCTCGCCGCGGTGCAGAGCTTCATGCCGGAGCTCGGCATCCCGCGCGAGAACATCGTGTTCATCAGCGGCATCGGCTGCGCCGCGCGCTTCCCGTACTACATGCAGACCTACGGCATGCACTCGATCCACGGTCGCGCGCCCGCGATCGCGACGGGCCTGGCGGTCACGAGGCCCGACCTGTCGGTCTGGGTCGTGTCGGGTGACGGAGACGCGCTCTCGATCGGCGGCAACCACCTGATCCACGCGCTGCGCCGCAACGTGAACGTGAAGATCCTCATGTTCAACAACCGGATCTACGGCCTGACGAAGGGGCAGTACTCGCCGACGAGCGGGCAGGGGAAGGTCACCGGCTCCACGCCGATGGGGAGCGTCGACTACCCGTTCAACCCGCTCGCGCTCGCGCTGGGCGCGGGCGCGACGTTCGTCGCCCGCGCGCTCGACGTCGACAAGCCCGGCCTCACCGACGTGCTGCGGCGGGCCGCGGCCCACAAGGGAGCCGCGTTCGTCGAGGTCTTCCAGAACTGCAACATCTACAACGACGGCGAGTTCGCCTACATCCGCGAGGACAAGGAAGCACGCACCTATCTGAAGAACGGCGAGGAGTTCGCGGGCACCGGCATCACCCACGACGAGACGGATTTCGCGACGGCGTTCGCGCTCGCGCAGCTGACCTGGGAGAAGGACGGCGCGATCCCGCTCGGCGTCTTCCGCGACGTACCGCGCGACAGCTACGACGAGCTCGTGCAGGCGCAGCTCGAGAGCGCCAAGGGCGACGGCGACCTGCAGTCGCTCGTCGCCTCCGGCGATACCTGGGCGATCAGCTGAGCCTCGCCTACCAGGTCTACCTTCGCTCGTTCGGCGGCGTTCGCGACCACCTTCCGCACGTCGCGTCGCTCGCGCCCGCCGCGCTGTGGCTGTCGCCGATCCACCCCAGCCCGAACGTCGACTGGGGCTACGACGTCGCCGACTACCACGGCGTTCATCCGGATTACGGAACGCTCGACGACTACGACGCCCTCCTCGCAGACGCACGCGCCCACGGAATCGACGTGTGGCTCGATCTCGTCCCCAACCACACGTCCGATCGCCATCCGTGGTTCAGCGACCACCCGGAGTACTACGTGTGGTCGAAGTCCATCCCGAACGACTGGACGTCGATCTTCACCGGCGGGCCGGCGTGGACGTGGGACGAGAAGCGCAAGGCGTACTACCTGCACCAGTTCGCGCCGCAGCAGCCCGACCTCGACTGGTGGAACCCCGACGTCCGCGCCGAGTTCGCGAAGATCCTGCGCTTCTGGTTCGACCGCGGCGTGCGCGGGGTCCGCATCGACGTCGCGCACGGGCTGATCAAGGATCGCGAGCTGCGCAGCGGCACGCAGTACATGCGCTGCCGGCCCGAGGTGCACGAGATCTACGCCGAGTGGCAGGCGATCGCCGCGGAGTACGACCCGAAGCCGGTCCTGATGGGCGAGACGTACGTCCCGCTCGACGACATGTTCGCGTACTGGCAGAACCTCGACCTCGTCCAGAACTTCGACTTCCTGAACGCGGAGCTCACGATCTCGGAGCTCCGCCCGATCGTCGAGAAGACGATGGCGAACCTCCCGCCGGGGCGAGAGCCGTGCTGGTTCGGCTCGAACCACGACCACGCGCGCATGGCGACGCGCTGGGCGCACGGGAACGTCGACAAGCACCGCGCCGCGCTCTTCCTGCTGCTGACGCTCCCCGGCACGGCGATCCTCTACCAGGGCGACGAGATCGGCCTCGAGGACGGCGACGTCCCCGACGATCGCATCCTCGACCTCGCAACCCCGCCGCGCGACTACGAGCGCACGCCCATGCCGTGGACGCGCGACGGGCGTGAGTGGCGCGAACCGTGGCTCCCGCTCTCGGACACGTCGCGCAACGTCGAGGATCAGGAGGACGACCCCGGCTCGACGCTCAACTGGACGCGCGACGTGATCCAGGAGCGCAGGAAGCTCGCCGCAGGCGACTACGAGACGCTCGACAGCGGCTCGCGGTGGGTGTGGGCCTACCGCCGCGGCGACAACACGTGCGTGATCAACATGACCGCCGCGCGCAGGCGGTACGGAGACACGACCCTGCTGCCGTGGGAGTGCCGGATCGACTGAGTCAACGGGGCGGGTGGCCGAACTCGCGCATCAGCTGGTCGAAGCGCTCCCACTCGAGCTGCCACGTCCGCTTCGCGCGCCCCGGCTTCCAGTCGATCGACCCGCGGCTCACCTTCAACTGCCCGAGCCGCTCGCCGTCCTGCTCGACGATCACCTTGATGTCGACATTTCCGACCGGAAGCTCGTGGTCGATCTTGAGTCCGACTGAGTGCGCCATGCCGGGGAGCTTTCCAGAATCAGGTCGCGGTAGAAGTAGAAGCTGTCCTTGGGGATACGTTCCAGCGTCGGATAGTCGACGTAGACGAGCCCGAAGCGCTTCGAGTAGCCGTGCGCCCACTCGAAGTTGTCGAGCAGCGACCACACGAAGTACCCGACGATCGGAACACCGTCGTCGACCGCCGCGCGAACCTCGCCGATGTAGTCGCGCAGGTACGCGACGCGCTCGACGTCGTGGACGCGTCCGTCGTGCGTGCGCACGTCCGCGTAGGCGCAGCCGTTCTCGGCGACGTACAGCTTCTCGATCCCGTACTCCGTGTGCAGCCGGCGCAGGACCTCGACGACGCCCGGCGGGTACACCTCCCAGCCCATGTCCGTCACGGGAGCGGTCGGCCGCACGTCCTCGGGGCCGGAGGCGCCGGCGCGCGCGACGGCGCGCGAGTAGTTGTTGACGCCGACGAAATCGACGGGGCGGGAGATGACCTCGAGGTCGCCCTCCTCGACGGGCGGATGCCGGTCGACGTCGTCCGGGTAGCTGCCGCGGAACAGCGGGTCGAAGAACCAGCGGTTCCGGATGCCGTCCAGCGCGCGGGCGGCCGCGCGGTCCTCCTCGGAGTCGCTCGCCGCATGGACCGGCCAGGAGTCGAGGACGATCCCGACCTCTGCTCGCGGCGCCGCCGCGCGGATCGCGTCGACCGCGAGCCCGTGCGAGAGCAGCACATGATGCGCGGCGGCCACGGCCTCCTCGAGCGACGCGCGGCCGGGCGCGAAGACGCCGTTGCCGTACCCGAGCCAGGCGGTGCAGAACGGCTCGTTGTGCGTGATCCAGTCCGTGACGCGGTCGCCGAGGCGGTCCGCCACGACCGCCGCGTACTCGGCGAACGCGTGCGCGACCGAGCGGTCGGGCCACCCGCCTTCGTCCTCGAGCGCCTGCGGGAGGTCCCAGTGGAAGAGGTTCACGAACGGCCGGATGCCCGCGTCGAGCAGCGCGTCGACGACGCGGTCGTAGAAGTCGAGCCCCGCGGCGTTCACGGCGCCGCGCCCCTGCGGCAGCACGCGCGGCCACGCGATCGAGAACCGGAACGCGTCGACGCCCAGCTCCTTCATCAGCCCGATGTCGTCGCGATAGCGGTGGTAGAAGTCGCAGGCGACGTCGCCGGTGTCGCCGGCGCGGACCTTGCCTTCGGTGTGCGAGAAGCGGTCCCACACGCTCTCGCCGCGACCGTCTGCGTGCACGGCTCCCTCGATCTGGTACGCGGACGTTGCCACTCCCCACACGAATGTCATAGCGCGTGCTCCAATGCGAAGTCGACGAGCTCGTCCACGTACGCGAAGGCGAGCGCCGTCACGGTGTCGGCGGCTCCGTAGTAGATCGCGAGCCGCCCTGTCTCCTCGTCGTGCAGCGTCGCGCACGGGAACACCACGTTCGCCACGTCGCCGACACATTCGTACTGCTCCTGCGGCCCGAGCACGTGCGGGGCTGCGCGCGCGACGACGCGCCACGGCTCGTGGCGGTCGAGCACGGCGACCCCGGCGGCGTACACGAACCCGTTGCACGACGTGAGCACGCCGTGGTAGACGAGCAGCCAGCCGCGCTCCGTCTCGATCGGCACCGGCCCGGCCCCGACCTTCGTCGACTGCCACGAGTTGGGGACGGTGCCCATGACGTGGCGGTGCCGCCCCCAGAACGTCAGGTCGGGGCTCTCGCTGTAGAAGACCTCGCCGAACGACGTATGCCCGTCGTCGGACGGGCGCGACAGTATCGCGTAGCGCCCGTCGATCTTCCGCGGGAAGAGCACGCCGTTGCGGTTGAACGGCAGGAACGCGTTCTCCAGCTGGTGGAACGTGCGGAAGTCGTCAGTCCACGCGAGCCCGATCGTCGGCCCGCGGAAGCAGTTGCACCACGTTACGTAGAACCGATCGTCGATCCACGTGACGCGCGGGTCGTAGCCGTACGTGAAGTCGTCGAACGGGATCGGGTCGGGATCGATCTCCCAGGCGAGGCCGTCCCGGCTGAAGCCCGCATGCAGCTGCATGCGGCGCGTCCAGTCGTCGCAGCGGAAGACGCCGGCAAAACCGCCTCGGAACCGTACGACCGCGCTGTTGAAGATGCTGTTCGACGTCGGGAGGAGGTCGCGCGGGATGACGGGGTTGCGCGAGTAACGCCACACCGGTCGCGTCCGCGCGACCGGCGGCTCCTCCCACGGGATGGGCGCGGTCACGCCGCCTCGCGCCGAACGATGTGGTCGGGCTCGAGCGTGACGAGCGTCGACTCGTGCGAGTCGACCTCGACGGCGTCGTCGCCTGCCTGCCACGACGCCTCGGTGTCCTCCCACCGGTGGTGCAGATGCGGCACCGAGGCGAGCAGCATCTGCGTGTACGGGTGCTGCGGGTCGCCGAACACCTTCTCGGTCGCGCCCATCTCGACGATCACGCCCTTGCGCAGGATCACCGTGCGGTCGCTGATGTAGTTGCCGAGCGACAGGTCGTGTGTGATGAAGAGGATTCCGAGGCCGCGCGCCTTCAGGTCGCCGAGTAGGTTGAGCACGTCGATCCTCGTCGATGCGTCGAGCATGCTGATGATCTCGTCGGCGACGAGGAACTCGATGTCGAGGAGCAGCGCGCGCGCGACGAGCAGCCGCTGGAGCTGCCCGCCCGACAGCTGGTGCGGGAACTTGTGCAGGACCTGCGACGGATCGAGCGAAACCGCCTCGAGCGAGGTCTCGAGCTTCCGCTGCCACTCGTCGCGGGGGACGCCGCGGAAGTACGCGTCCTTCACGAGCTTGAACACGCGGTCGGCGCGGTAGATCGGGTTGTACGAGCTGAACGGGTCCTGGAACACCGCCTGGGCATGTCGGTAGTACTCCTTCAGCGCGTCGCCCTTCAGCGGCGCGACGTCCGTGCCCTTGAACCTGATCTGGCCCGACGTCACCGGGGAGAGGCGCAGGATCATCCGGCCGATGGTCGACTTGCCGCTGCCGCTCTCGCCGATCAGCGACACGACCTCGCCGGCTCCGATGTCGAAGCTGACATCGCGGACGGCCGTCAGCCGCTTCGAGCCGAACGCACCGACCTTGTAGATCTTGCAGCAGTTGTCGAACTCGACGAGGCTCATGCGGCCTCCTGCCAGCACGCGACCTGATGTCCTTCGGCGACCTGCACGAACGGCGGGCACTCCTCGCGGCACTGCGCGCGCGCGAGCGGGCAGCGGTCGGCGAAGCGGCAGCCCTTCGGCGGGTCGAGCAGCTGCGGGGGGATACCGGGGATGCCGACGAGCTTCCGCTCGGTGTAGCGGACGCCGACCTCCGGGAGCGACGAGATCAAGAGCTTCGTGTACGGGTGCCGGGGCGACTCGATGATCGTCTGCGCCGACGCCTTCTCGGCGAGATGGCCTGCGTACATGACCATGATCGTGTCCGCGACCTGCACGAGGATCGAGATGTCGTGCGTGATCACGATCATGCTCTTCACGAACTCGCGCTCGCGGAATTCGACGAGCATCTTCGCGACGGCCTTCTGGGTCGAGACGTCGAGCGCCGACGTGATCTCGTCCGCGATCAGGAGCGACGGGTCGAGCAGCGTCGAGATCACCATCACCGTGCGCTGCTTCATCCCGCCGGACAGCTCGATCGGGAAGAGGTCGAGCACGCCGCGGTCGAGGCCGACGAGCTCGAGCCGCCGGATCAGCTCGCTCTTGATCTCATCCATGCGGTAGCCGCGGGAGCGCAGCAGGTCGCCGATGATCCCGCCGATCCTGCGCGTCGGGTTCAGCGCGCTCATCGCGTACTGCGGGATCACGGAGATGTCGCGAAAGCGGTGCTCGTTCATCGCCCGGAAGTCGGCGACCGGCAGCTCCCTGCCGTCGAGCTCGACGCGGCCGCCCACCAGGCGCATGCGCCCGGTGAGGTACACGAGGCTGTTGCCGAGGCTCGACTTGCCGCAGCCGGATTCGCCGGCGAGCCCCATGATCTCGCCGTCGGCGATGTCGAAGGTGACGCCGTCGACGGCGCGAACGTCGCCCTTCAGCGTGCGGTAGTAGACGCGGAGGTCGTCGACGCTGAGCGCCACTACAGGCTCCGCAGCTTCGGGTTGAAGACCTCGTCGAGCCCGACGTTCATCACGTAGAGCGACCCGACGATCAACATGATCGCGATGCCCGGAGGGACGAACCACCACCAGAGGTGAAGCTGCAGCGCGGCGTTCTGCACCGACAGCTGCATCATCATCCCGAGCGAGATCGTGTTCGACGGCCCGAGGCCGATGAAGTCGAGCGTGGCCGCGATGAGGATCGCGTTGCCGAAGAGCAGGATGAACATCATCACGATGTAGCTGCTCATGTTCGGCGCGATCTCGCGCGTCATGATGCGCCAGCTCGAGGAGCCGGAGAGGCGTGCGAGCCCGACGAAGTCGCGTGAGGTGAGCGAGAAGGTCTGCGCCCGCAGGGCCCTCGCGGCCCACGGCCACGACGTCATCCCGATGAACACCGCCTCGGCGAGGATGCCGCGAACCTGCAGGTACGCGGCGATCACGAGCAGCAGCGCGAACGTCGGGATGACCAGGACGACGTTCGTGAGCATGTTCAGCACCTCGTCGACGATGCCGCCGCGGTAGCCGGCGGTGAACCCGACCAGCATCCCCACCAGTGCCGCGATGCCGCCGCCGAGCGCTCCGACGACGAATGCGAGGCGCAGGCCCGTGACGAACTGTGCATAGACGTCCTGGCCGAGCAGCGTCGTGCCGAACCAGTAGCTGTCGTGCGTCGTCGGCGCGTGCGACAGCACACCGCCGTACTCCAGCGCAGGGTGCTGCGCGAGCAGCGGGCCGAAGATCGCGAACAGCAGCATGGCGCCGACGACGCTCGCCCCGAATACGAGCTTGCGGTTGCGTACGGCGAAGTAGAGCGCTTCCTTCATGCCTGCCCGCCGCCTTCCATGCCGATGCGCGTCCGCGGGTCGACGACGACGTAGACGATGTCGACGACGAAGTTGGCGAGCAGGACGCCGACGATGATGAACAGGAAGATCCCCTGGATCACGAAGTAGTCCTCGTTCGTGATCGCGCGGTAGATCTGGTAGCCGAGGCCGGGATACGAGAAGACGATCTCGGTGACGAGCGCGCCGGCGATGATGGCGCCGATCGCGAGCGCGAGGCCGGTCACCTGTGGCAGCATCGCGTTGCGGAACGCGTACTTGCGGACGAGCCGCTGCGGCGCTCCGAGCGCTTCCAGATAGTGCGCGTAGTCGGACTCGAGCTCGTAGATGATCAGGTTGCGCATCCCGATCGCCCAGCCGCCGCACGAGACGAGGAAGAGCGACAGGAACGGCAGCACCCAGTGGTGTGCCACGTCGCCGATGAAGGTCGTGTCGAAGCCGCGCACGGCCGTCGGGCTGTACGCGAGGCCCACCGGCGCCCAGCTGAGCGTGACGGCGAAGACGTAGACGAGGACGATCGCGAACCACATGTACGGGGTCGCGGTCATCACGTACCCGATGGGCAGCAGGGTGTTGTCGAGCACCTTGCGCCGCGCTGCCATCGCGCCGAGCTTGTTGCCGACGTACCAGCTGAGGAGGATCGCCGGCACGAGCAGCCCGAGCGTGTACGGGAGCGCGTGCAGGATGATCGACGAGACCGGGGACGGGAACTGCATGATGCTCGTCCCCAGGTCGCCGTGGAGGAGCGACGCCCAGAAGTAGAGGTACTGCTTCCAGAGCGGCAGATCGAGGTTGAACGACCGCATGTAGTTCGCGTAGACGTGCTGCGCGACCTGCGGATCCTGGATCTGGATGCGGGCCATCAGCGCCCGCACCGGATTGCCGGGCATCAGGTGCGGGATCATCCAGTCGATCGTCACCGCCGCGACGAACGTCAGTGCGTAGATCCCGAGCTTCCTGAGCAGGTAGCGGCGCATCGCGCGTGCCCCGCGGCCGCCTCCCCCGGACGGAGAGGCGGCACGCGGAAACGGTCACTTGGCGGACGTCGCCGCCCTCGTGCTCTTGACGTGTGTGATCGTGTCGATCCCCGTCATCTGCAGGTACCCACCCCACATGCACGGGATCGTCTGTAGGCCGCTGGACGAAGGCCAGTTCGTCCAGTACTTCGAGGTCATCTGCGCCCAGATGCCGTTGTACCAGAGCGGAATCAGAGGCAGGTCCTTCATCAGGATCGTCTGCAGCTGGACGTTGAGCGCCTTGATCGCCTTCGTGTTCGAAGGAGGCGTCTTGTCGAGCTTCTGCGTCAGGTTCCACGCAGTCTGGTTGGTGTACCGCTCGTAGTTCGCGAACGTCTGGCCGGTGCCGGTCGTGATGACGGGCAGGTGGAAGATGCCGTTCCAGTACGTCCACGGATCGTCGGCGATCTGGTACGGGTTGTGGATGACGGTGTCGTACTTGCCGGTCTGGATGTCCGCGAGCCAGGTGTTGAAGTCCTTCACCTGGGCGTGCATGCGGATGCCTGCATCCTTCGCCGACGCGACGATCATGTCGCGGGCGGCCTCCCAGTCCGACCAGCCCTGCGGGACGGAGATGTCGAGATCGATCTTCGATCCGTCCTTGTTCGCGATCATGCCGGAGCTGTCCAGCTTGTAGCCGTTCTTCAGGAGCAGCGCCTTCGCGGCGGCAGGGTTGTAGGTGAAGCCGAACTGCTTGACGGCCGCCTTGCTGACGTACCCGTTCCAGCTCGGCAGGAGCCCGGTCGAGTTCGCCTTGAGAACCAGGTTCTGGTAGTCGTCGCGCACGATCTTGTCGAGGTTGATCGACATCGCGAGCGCCTTCCGGAACACCGGGTCGTTCAGCGGCACGCGCGTGGTGTTCGGCTCGAGCCACGCGGTGTTCGCCGACAGCATGTACGGCGCCTTGTCGAAGTAGGTGTGCACCTTCTTCGCGTCGACGAGCTTGTTCACGCCGGGGAGGTAGTTGTTGTTCAGATCCTCGACGCCTGCGAGGACAGCCGAGAGGCTGTTCGTGTTGCTCGTGTTGACGAGGTCGATGATGTACTGCGGCGCGGGCGACGGTGCGACGCCCTGATCAGCCGCCCACCAGTGGGCGCGCTTCTGCCACACGACGCGGGTGGTCACGTCGAACCCGTGCACGTCGAGCTTGTACGGCCCCGTCCCGATCGGGATGTGCGGGTTGTACGTCGTCAGCTGCTGCGCCGTCGTGATCGACTTCCCCTGAACGGGGCTGATCATCGGCATGTTCCAGATCATGTTCCGCCACTGCACGTAATTCGGCGTGGTCTTGAAGTTGAAGATGATCAGGCCGTTGCCCTTGACGACGATCGGCTGCTGGATGTTCTGCCACAGGTTGTTCCACTGGCCCGTGCTGAACCGCTGGAGGTTGACGTTGAACGCGACGTCACCGCCCTTGAACAGCTTTCCGTCCGACCAGAACACGTTCGGGCGGATGAGGACCGTGTACTGCTTGGCGCCCGTCCACTTGGCGGACTTCGCCAGCCACGGGATGTAGGTGCCCTTGAGCGGGTCGTAGCGGAGCAGCGTCTCGTTGACGAGGCCGACCATGCCCGGTGCCCAGTTGTGGGTGAACGGGTTCATGCCGGCGATGTTTCCCCACTGCGTGCCGCTCGTGATGAGCGTCGCTGCGCGCGGGTACTGCTTCGCCTTGTACGAGGCGCCGGCGCCGCCCGAACCGACCGTCACCACCATGAGCGAAACCACGGCGGCGACGACGACCCAGACGAGGGCCCGGCTCTTCCTGCGAGTGACCATATATTTTCCTCCCTCTGGTCAATCGGCCGCGCGGGCCCACAACGGGCCCCGGCACCGAAGACGCTGCTCCCGCCCGGATCCGGCGGCATCAGAGGCGCCACCGTCAGGCCGTCAGTGAATTCCCGGTAGCGCTTCCGGCGGCCGCGGGGCTTCGATGGAGCCACGACTGTCACCGGCCCGACGCAGCGCGCGCGCATGACCATCCGCGACGTCGCGGAGCTGGCGGGCGTCTCCATCGCCACCGTCTCACGCGTCGTCAACGACCGACCGGACGTCTCGCCGGAGACGCGCCGCGTCGTCATGCGCGTGATGCGCGAGCACGGGTTTGCGATGAACCGGAGCGCCCGCGGCCTCGCCCGCGGCCGCACCGGTCTCGTCGGCTTCACCGTGCCCCTGCTCAGCGAGCCGTACTTCACCGACATCCTGGCCGGCGCGGCCGACGCGCTCTCCATGACCGACCAGCGCCTCGTGATCTGCCCCACGCACCACCAGCACGCACGCGAGGTGTCGCTGCTCGAGCGGCTGATGGGCGGGACGACCGACGGCGCGATCGTCGTGCTCCCGGAGGAGACGAACGCCGAGTTGCTCCGCCTGCAGGACCTCGGCTACCCGTTCGTCGTCTGCGATCCGCGCGAGCCGCCCATCGACGGGATCCCGACGGTCTGCGCCGCGCACGCCGACGGCGCACGTGCGGCGGTCGGGCACCTGCTCGCGCTCGGCCACCGCCGGATCGCGATGATCATCGGCTCGCCCGGCTGGGTCGCGAGCGAGGAGCGGCTCGAGGGCTACCGCGTCGCGCTCGCCACGGCGGGAATCGCCTTCGACGAGCAGCTCGTCGCCGGCGGCTCGTACGCGATCCAGGTGGGGCGCCGCGCGACTGCTCAGCTGCTCTCGCTGGCAGAGCCGCCGACGGCCATCTTCGCCTCGAACGACAACCTGGCGTTCGGCGCGATCCGGGCGATTGTCGACCGTGGTCTCCGCGTGCCCGACGACGTCTCGATCGTCGGCTTCGACGACACCGAGCACGCCTCGTGCTTCCTGCCGTCGCTCACGACGGTGCGCCAGCCGCTCGCGGAGCTCGGCCGCACCGCCGTCAGCCTCCTGAACCGGATCCTGGACGGACAGCGGATCGAGGCGCTGCGCGTCGAGCTCGCGACGCGCCTCGTGGTGCGCGCGTCCACCGGCCCCGCCCGCGTCTGATGCGCTACGGGCACTTCGACGACGGCGCGCGCGAGTACGTCGTCGAGCGCCCGGACACGCCGCTGCCGTGGCTCAACTACCTCGGGAGCGGCGACTACGTCGCGCTCGTGACGAACACCGGCGGCGGCTACTCGTTCTTCCGCGACGCACGGTTGCGGCGCCTGACTCGCTACCGGTACAACGCGCCGACCGACGCAGGCGGGCGTCACGTCTACCTGCGCGACGACGAGGCGGGCACGTTCTGGCTCCCTTGCCGGGAGCTGGCCGGGTACCGCTGCCGGCACGGCCTCGGCTACACCGCGATCGAGTCCGCGCGCGACGGGGTCGCCGTCGAGACGACCTTCGTCGTGCCTCCCGACGCGACGTACGAGCTGTGGCGCGTTCGCGTCCGCAACGCGCGCCGGACGAGCGCGGCGCTGTCGCTGTTCGCGGGCGTCGAGTTCTGCCTCTGGGACGCGCACGACGACGCGACGAACCTGCAGCGAAACCTGTCGGTCGGAGAGGTCGAGGTCGAAGGGGCGACGATCTTGCACGTCAGCGAGTACCGCGAGCGCCGCGACCACTTCGCGTGGTTCACGTGCTCGGCGGAGACCGCCGGGTTCGACACGCAGCGCGACGCCTTCCTGGGTCCGGGCCGCGGCTTCGACGCGCCCGCCGCAGTCGTCCGCGGCGCGTGCAGCGACTCGATCGCACACGGGTGGCAGCCGTGCGGCGTTCACCACGTGCGGCTCGTGCTGGCGCCGGGGGAGGAGGGTGAGATCGTCTTCGCGCTCGGCTACTCGGAGAACGCGCGCGACGCCAAGTTCGACGAGCACGGACGTGTCGACAAGCGAAACGTCCCGGCGATCCTCCCGGGCGCCGCCGACGCCGCGCTCGCCGCGCGGAGCGCCGAGTGGGACGAGCGGCTCGGGCGGCTCCAGGTCGAGACGCCGAACGTCCACGTCGACCGGATGGTCAACGTGTGGAACCAGGCGCAATGCATGGTCACGTTCGACCTGTCCCGCTCGGCGTCGCTCTTCGAGACGGGCGTCGGCCGCGGGATGGGCTTCCGCGACTCGAGCCAGGACGTGCTCGGCTTCGTGCACCTGATCCCGGAGCGCGCGCGGGAGCGGATCCTCGACCTCGCCGCGACGCAGCTCCCGAGCGGCGGCGCGTACCACCAGTACCAGCCGCTGACGAAGCGCGGGAACGACGCGATCGGGTCGGGGTTCAACGACGACCCGCTGTGGCTCGTCCTCGCGACGTGCGCGTACCTGAAGGAGACCGGCGACCGCACGATCCTCGACGAGGCGGTCCCGTACGACAACGCGGCCGGGTCGGAGACGCCCCTGCGCGAGCACCTCGACCGGGCGCTCTCGTACACGGTCGAGCGAATCGGGCCGCACGGCCTGCCGTTGATCGGCCGCGCCGACTGGAACGACTGCCTCAACCTCAACTGCTTCTCGGAGGAGCCCGGGGAGTCGTTCCAGACGGTCGGGAACCGGGAGGGCGGCGTCGCGGAATCGGTGTTCATCGCGGCGCTGTTCGTCCTGGCCGCGCGCGAGCTCGGCGGCGAACGGTGGGCGGCCGCCGCCGCTGCCATGGAGGACGCCGTGCGCGCGCACGGGTGGGACGGCGCGTGGTTCAGGCGCGCGTACGACCATTTCGGCGCCCCCGTCGGCTCGGCGGCGTGCGACGAGGGCCAGATCTTCGTCGAGCCGCAGGGCATGTGCGCGATGGCGGGGATCGGCCTCGACGACGGCCGCGCAGCGGCCGCGCTCGCATCCGTCCGCGAGCGCCTGCTGACCGGCCACGGCGTGATGCTCGTCCAGCCGGCGTACACGCGCTACCGGCTCGAGCTCGGCGAGATCACGTCGTACCCGCCCGGCTACAAGGAGAACGCCGGCGTCTTCTGCCACACGAACCCGTGGATCGTGATCGCCGAGACGCGAATCGGCGACGGCGAGGCCGCGCTCGACCTCTACCTCCGCACGAATCCCTCGGCGCGTGAAGACGTGAGCGACGTCCACCGGTGCGAGCCGTACGTCTACGCGCAGATGATCGCCGGACGCGACGCCGCCACGCACGGCGAGGCGAAGAACTCCTGGCTGACGGGGGCGGCCGCCTGGAGCCTCGTGGCGGTGACGCAGTGGATCCTCGGCATTCGTCCCGAGCACGACGGGCTGCGCATCGACCCGTGCCTGCCGCGGGACTGGGAGGGATTCACGGCGACGCGCGTGTTCCGCGGCGCGACCTACCGCATTCGCGTGCGCGGAAGCGGTCGCGTCGACGCACTGCTCGTCGACGGCGAACGCGTCGAGGGCAGCCTGATCCCGCTTCAGCCTCCCGGCGCCGTGGTGGAGGTCGAGACGATCTCGTACACGCCCGAGGGCCAGTGGAGCGCATCCGCCGTTCGCGCCGCAGCTTCCTCGACGTGAACGCGCGGGGGCGGCGGCGGCTCGTCGCCGCCGTAGGTGCCGGGCCCCCAGAAGACGCCGTACCGGAGGACGACCCCGCCCGCGGCGAGCGTCGTCCGCTCGAGCTCGGCGACGGCGTCGCCCGCGGCGCCCGGGAGCGGGAAGGCGACGGACTGCGCGACGTACCTGGCGGAACCGGCGGCGGCGAGCAGGTTCCGGTGCCCCTCCGTCCGGATGCGGACGTTGACGTCCGGCCCGATCGCCGCCGGGTCACGCGGCATCCGCGTCAGCTCGTTCACGACGATCTCGGGCGCGAACGCGTCGATCTCGGCGCGGAGCGCGTCGACGTCGAAGACGTCGCAGGTCAGGCGGCCGACTTCGTGCCCGCGCTCGAGTAGGACCCGGACGAGGGGCCGGCCGATGACCCCGGTTGCCCCGGCGACGAATACCCGCACGCGTCCATTGTGATCCCCGCCGCCCGCAGATCGGCCTCGAGCCGCCGCACGAGAGCGTGCCGCGCGAACTCCTCGTCGGCGTCGACCTCCAGGCGCCCGTCGACGAGCCGCGCCACACCGACCCGCCGCCCGTCGCGCCAGGCGGTGTACCCGGCGTCCATCAGCGGGCGCAGGACGAGGCCGTCGATGTACTCGCTGTGCATGCAGGCACTCTCGCGGCGGACGGTGGCCCGGGGCATCGGCGCGACGGGCCATCTTTTCGGGATGGCCCGGGCGGGCCATTAGCGTTGTCATCGGCATGGAGCAGGAGATCCGGTATCTGTCGCTCGAGGGCGGCCGCCTGGCGTATGCGACCTACGGCGACGGGCCGCCGATCGTCGTCGGGCCTCGCTGGGTCTCGCACCTCGAGGAGGAGTGGGACGACCCGGACCAGCGGCCGTTCTACGCCGAGCTCGCGCGCACGTTCCGCGTCGTGCGGTTCGACCGGATCGGCTGCGGGCTGAGCTCGCGCGAGCTGACGCCGCGGCCGACGATCGAGTCGGAGAGCCGGCAGCTGGAAGCGGTGATCGACGCCGTCGGCGGTCGCGCGACGATCTTCGCCTCGTCGTGCTGCTGCCTCGCCGCGTCGCAGCTCGCCGTCCGCGACCCGCTCAAGGTCGAGAAGCTCGTCTACTTCGGCGGCTACGCGACGCGCCACGACATCCCCGACGTGATGCGCGCTTCGCTGATCCAGTTCACGCGCATGAACTGGGCGCTCGCCGCGCAGATGTTCGCGAGCCTCTTCGACCCGCGCGCGTCCGGCGACGAGATCCAGACGTACACGCGCATGCAGCGCAAGGCGGCGACCGCCGAGGCGGCGGCGATCTTCCTCGACCTCGATCTGAATGCCGACCTGCGCCCCGTCGTCCCGCACGTCGCCGTGCCGGCGCTCGTGCTGCACCGTCGGGGCGACCGCACCGTCCCGATCGCGCGCGGCCGCGAGCTCGCGTCGCTGCTCCCGAACGCCCGCTTCGTCCCGCTCACCGGCGACGCGCACGTGCCCTGGAAGGACGACCAGCGCGAGCTCTTCCGCGCGCTCGCCGGCTTCCTGCACAACGACGCCCCTGTCGAGAGCGACGGCGCGTCGCCGCTGACCGGCCGTGAGACGGAGGTTCTGCGGCTCGTCGCGACCGGGATGTCGAACCGCGAGATCGCTACCACGCTCGTGCTCAGCGAGCACACCGTGCACCGGCATGTCGCGAACATCCTGCGCAAGCTCGCGCAGCCGACGCGCGCCGGCGCGGCGACGCAGGCGACGCGCGCCGGTCTGATCTAGCCGATCGCGCGCGCGACGGCGCGCGGCGCGACGATCATCGACAGGTGGCCGGCGCCGGGAACGAGCATGAACGGCGCGTGCAGGTCGCGCGCCGCACCGCGGCCGGACGGCACCGAGTCGACGGAGTCACGCGATCCCCAGACGACGCGCGCGCGGATCCGGAGTGCGCGAAGCTGCGCGGCGGTGAAGCCCGCGATGCCGTTCACGAGGATGCCCTGTGCGGCGCGGCGTGCTCCCGCCGCGCGGAACGGATCCGTCCACGGCCTCGTCGCGAGCGAGCCGTGGTGCGGGCCGTACGCATTCTTCAGGATCCGGCGGATCAGCCACGGCCACCGCAGGACGAGCCGGTAGCCCGTCGTGAAGAACGGCGAGTGCGCGAGTGCCCACCGGAGCGCGCGCGGCGGGCCGCCGCTCCGGAGCGCGTCGCCGTCGAGCAGCACGACGCGCGCGGCGACGCCGCGCCGCGCGAGCTCGACCGCGACCGCGGCGCCGAGCGAGTGGCCGACGACGACCGGCCGCCGGATCCCGAGCCGCGCGCAGAACGCCTGCACCTGGTCGGCCCAGTGGCCGAGCGTCCACGGCCCGCGGCGCTCCGAGTAGCCGAAGCCGTCGAGGTCGAGCGCATATACCCGGTGGCTGCGTGCGACGAGCGGCGCCACGCCCGTCCACACGAACGACGGCTCGAGGAACCCGCCGAGGAGCACGACCGGCGCACCGCGCGTGCCCCACGTCCGGTAGGCGGTGCCGTCGACGAACTTGCCGTGCCACAGCTCGCGCACCGGGATGTTCGGGTCCGACGTGACGAGGTTGAAGGCGACGGAGGCGAGCACCACGACCGCGAGGAGGCCGGCGAGCCACTTGAGGATCCGCATGCGCGAAGGCTAGAGACCGGGCAGATGGAGGCCGGCGCCGCCGCAGGGACGTCGACCTCCACCACCCGGTACCCGTCGAGATCCGCGCTGCCCCGCTGCCGCATTGCGGGGGCGCTCGATCTCTGTCGCTCGCTGATCCTGTGACGCCGCGGTGTGGATCACGAACCGGTTGCGTATGAATCCGGTCGGAGCCAGCGGGCGATCCGCTCCGCGACCTCGGCGCCGCGGTCCTCCTGCAGGAAGTGCCCGGCGCCCGCGACGGGGTCGGCGAGCTCGGCGTTCGGGAGCAGCTCCGCCATCACCTCCGCAGCACGGCGCGAGAAGATCGGGTCGCTGTCGCTGAAGAGGACGAGCGACGGCTGCTCGAACCGGCGCAGCCGCTCGCGCACGTCGAGCATCGCCGCCGCAGACGGGTGATCGGACGACGTCGCGACGAGCTCCGGGAACTGCACGACGCCGACGCGCGACTCCGGCACCGGGAACGGCGCGTCGTAGCCGGCGATCACCTCGTCGGAGGTCGGCTGCACGAGCGTCATCCGGATCAGCTGCCCGACGACGATGCCCGTGCCGACGCGGCGCACCATCGCCTGGAAGCGCAGCCACTCGTCGTTCGGCGCGCGCGCGCCGATCCCGGTGTTGAGGACGACGAGCCGCGCGACCCGGTCCGGATGCTCGACGCAGAGGCGGAAGCCGATCGGTCCGCCCCAGTCCTGGACGACGACCGTCATGTCGCGCAGGTCGAGCTCCTGCACGAACCGCGCGATCGACTCGAAGTGCGTGTCGTACGAGTACCAGCTCGGGTCCGTCGGCTTGTCCGAGCGGCCGAAGCCGAAGTAGTCCGGCGCGACGCAGCGGCCCGCGCGGCGCAGCACCGGGATCATCTTGCGGTACAGGTACGCCCACGTCGGCTCGCCGTGCAGGAGCAGGATCGGGTCGCCGTCGCCGCCCTCGACGTAATGCATTCGCAGACCGTCCTGCGACACGTACCGCGGCTCGGCGCCCCAGCCGGGAAGGTCGGCGAAGAAGTCGTCGGGCGTGCGGTAGGCGTCCAGGGGATCCTCCTCTCGGATGACGGCGAATCGTCAGCGCGGCCGACGTCGCGGCGCGGCGTGCGGCCTAGCCTCCCACACATGAAAGGAGGTGCAATGCCCAGCTACGCAATTCACCACTTCTCCGCCATGGCGCCGAAGCACGCGCCGCGCCCGAAGGGTGCACGGCGGATCGCGATGAGCGCCCGCAAGGCGAGCGTCGTCGACCGGCGCAGGATGCGGCGCGCCGCGTAATGAAGCAGTCCGGCTGTAGCGAGCGGGAGGCGTTGCGCCTCCCGCTCGACACCCGTCGACGGCTCGCCTAGCGACGGTCTCACCAGCCCGTCGCGTGCACGATCCGCGGCCACGACCGGGCGAGAGTCGAGTCGAGGACGCACCGAGCGATCGGAAGACCCCGCTCTTCGTTGTCGGTCGGCATCCGGATCCGGCCCGCGACCTGGTAGCCACGGCAGAAGCCGCTCGCCTCCACGTTGCCGAACCCGACGAGGAGCGCGCGCCGGCCGGAAACGGACGGCCGCCAGTACCGAAACGTGACGTCGGCGGACGCGACGGGGGGCAGCCCGCGCCCGAAGAGCTCGAGCGCGCCCGCCTCGCCGTAGTTCCTCGTGAGCACGACCGCCGCCCGCCCCGAGAGCCGTGCCACCTGTGCCGCGAGGTCGGGCCACCCGAGCTCGTCCTGGTAGTCGCTGCGCGACTTCACGACGCCTCGTGAGATGGCCGTGTGGAGCGGCAGCACCGGGAGTACCTGCGGCAGCGCGACGAGGAAGAACGCTGCGTAGGGAACGGCGTACGCGACGAGGCGTCGACGCGTCGCCCGCCGGTCGAGCTCGACGGCTCCGGCCGCGAGCAGGAAGAACACCACGGGCATGGCGTAGTACGACTTGCCGCCGAGCGCGAAGTACGCGACGGCCACGCCGACGGTCGCCGCGGCGAGCGGCCGCACAGCCCGGCTCCGCCAGAGCGAGACGATGCCGGCGACCGCGACCGGGACGGCGACTGCATTCGTCTGGAGGACGAGGTCGAGGAGATACTGCGGACGCGACTCGTCGGTGGCGCTGGACGGGGGGTTCAGGAACCAATGCACGCTGACCCATCCGTGCGCGGCCTCCCAGATCAGATTGGGCACCATCAGCGCTGCGGCTACGACCGCGGCGGCGGCGACACCGCGCGCTTCGAGAGCATCCCTGCGCCAGACGAGGAACGCGCCGACGAGCAGAACGAGAGGGACGGCGAGCGTGTACTTCGTCTCGAGCCCGACCCCGACGGCCGCGCCGATCGCGAGCCACGACCCGCGGCCGAGCGCGAGCCTCAGCACCAGCCAGAGGAAGACCATCGTCGCGGCCTGGTCGAACGACACCGGCTGGAACAGGCCGTTGGTCGCGAGGAGGAGCGGGGAGAACGCGACCGTGGCGGCTGCGATCACCTGCGCGCGCGTGCCGCCGCCGAGCTCGCGCGCCACCAGGGCCGCGACGATCGTCGTCACGGCGCCCGCGAGGATCGGGAACGCCCGGAACCCCACGAGGGACCACCCGAACAGCAGCCGCGCCGCTGCGGAGAGCAGAGCCGTGACCGGCGGGAACTCGACGTAGCCTCCCTGCAGATGGCGCCCGGCGACGGCGTAGTACAGCTCGTCGCGCTGCCAGCCGTATCTTCCGGCGAATCCGATGCCGAGCGCGCACTTGAGAACGACGACGACGAGGAGCGGCCGAGCTGCGACGGGCGCGAGCGCGCGCCCGCCGATCGCAGCGCGGCGCGGGACGCCCGCGACGATGGCACTGCTCATCGATGGAGCGTCTCAGAGGAGCGGCCACGGTCAAGCGTGAAACCGCGGATCGCGCGGTCAGTCGTCGTCGCTCACCGGCACCTCGAGGACGATCCGCTCGGGGCGGCGTTTCGGGAGCTCGTTCGCGACGAACGAGCGCACGGCCTCGTCGATCCCGACGTCCTTGCCTGCGCGCTCCGACAGGAACCAGCGGTGCTCGAGCACCTGGTGGAAGAGCTCGGCCGCCTCCAGCGCCGGCCACAGCTCTTCCGGCACCGCGGCGACGGTCGGCTCGAACACCTCCTGCCGCCAGCGCGCCGCGGCGACCGACTCCGACAGCGGCCGGCCGAGCTTCCGCTCCTGGGCCTCGCGGAAGCGCGCGATGTCGTTGAGCATCCGCCGCGCCTGGTTCTCCTGCGCGTCGAGGCCGGTCAGGCGCAGCAGGCGGTGACGGTGGTGGCCGGGCTCGACGACGTGCGGGTCGAGCCGCAGCCGGTACCCGGTCGGCGTCGCGTCCAGCTGGATCTCCTCGACGTCGTAGCCGAGGTCGTTGAGGCGGCGGAGCCGCTCCTCCAGCTTGAAGCGCTCGTCGGCGCCGAACGACTCCTCGCGCGTCAGCTCCTCCCACAGCGCCGTGTAGCGCGCGACGACCTCGTCGCCGGTCTCGTCCGGGTCGAGGTCGGGCGGGAGACCGACCTCCGCGTCGACGTCGAGGAGCTCGCCGACGATGTTCGTCTGCGCGATCTCGAGGTCGTACGCACGCTGGCCGCCCGACAGCTGGCCGTGGAGCTCGCCGGTCTCCGCGTCCACGAGGTACGCCGTCAGCGCGCCCGCGTCACGCCGGAAAAGGGCGTTCGAGAGCGAGCAGTCGCCCCAGAAGAACCCGCGGATGTGCAGGCGCGCGAGCAGCTCGGCGAGCCCGTTCAGCAGGTGCGTGCGGAGGTCGGGGATCGCTGCGCCCGCGAACAGCGCGCGGTAGGGGAGCGAGTACTCCAGGTGCCGCGTGATCAGCACCGCGTCGAGATCCCGGCCGCGGGCGGTGACGATGCCGACCGCCTCCACGACGGGCAGTCCCTGGCCTTCGAGCCGGCGCAGCAGCGTCCACTCGCGCCGCGCGGGGCGCTCGGGCAGCTCCTTCAGCGCGTACAGCGCGCCGTCGTACTCGACGAACCGCACCACGTGCCGGCTGATGCCGCGTATGAGGTTGACGAGGCGCGGCGTCGCCCACTCCTCGAGCGGCTCGTCCCACGGCAGGTCGAGGAAGCTCGGGTGGCCCGTGCGCGCGACGAGCTGGAAGTTCGCCGCCATCAGCCGATCGTGTTCGCGTGCAGCTTCGCCGTCGCGAAGAACTGCTGCTGGATCGGCATCGGCGCGCCCTGGATCGTGTTGTGCGCGATGTCGCACTCGGAGTGGTCGAGGCACAGGATCCCGACGTTCTTCGACCCGACGACGGTGTTGTGCGTGATCGTCCCCATCGACATCTCGCCCATGTCGATGCCGCGGAGCGCCGTGTTCGAGACGTGGTTGTCGCGAATGTCGATCATCGCCCAGTGCGTGACGATCCCCTCGCGCACGCCGTCGATCGTGCACCCTTCGATCATCGACATCCCTTTGTCCATCGCGAAGGAGACGTCGATGCCCTGCACCCACGCGCTGCCCGGCGCGGCGACGCTGCAGTTCTCGATCATCACGGAGCCGCGGCGGACGTGGATGCCGTCGAGCTTCGGCCCGAGCACGTGCACGCCGAGGAGCATCGCGTCGTCGGCCTCGACGTCGATCCCGTTCTCGCCGCCCACGACCGTCACGTCGCGCAGCGTGACGTGCTTCGCCCGGATGACGATGCCGCCCTTGACGATCCCGCCGACGAGCGTCTGCGCATGGCGGATCACGAGCGGGCCCTGCACCGTCCCGTGCAGGTGCACCGTCGGCGGGATGACGGAGACGGCGCCCGCGACGCCTGCGAACGCGCCCGCCGCCGCGGCTGCCGCGAGCAGGGCGCCCGCGCGGCCGAGCTCGCCGCCGGCCTCGGCGTAGTCGAGCTGGAGCCGCGGGAAGATCGCGTGACCGCAGAGCTGCGCTGTCAGCCAGCCGAGCGCGAAGAGCCCGAGGGCCGCCCACGTCACGGGCATTCGCATCGCGAGCAGCACGAGCCCGAGCTCGAGCGCGCCGAGCGGCACCGCGAGCCACGCCGGCTGGTAGTCGAGGACGCGGTCGTACACGGCGGCGTCGAGCGCCGCGCCGAGCACGAGCATCAGCGCGACGAGCTCGAAGGCCCACCAGCGGTGGATCGTGACCGCGACGAGGAGGGGCGGCAGCGCCGCCACGAGCCGAGCCTCGATGCGTCCCTTCAGCGTGTACGACATACGCGGCGGAGAAAGGCACGGGCAGCGTACTTCGCGCCGGCGATCGTGTCGGCCGCCGGGAACGCCCACTGGCCTGCGACCCCGGCGATCGACAGCGTCCGGCGGTCGTCGGTGAGCGCCGGGACGGTCGAGTCCGGCGCGAGCGCGATCCAGCGGTCGTACGTCTCGACGCCGTGCTCGTCGACGAGTGCGGCGAGCAGCGGATCCTCGGCGAAGCCCTCGCGGAACCCCGTCGCCGCGATCACCTGGTAGCCCGCGGGCGGCTCGTCGGCGACGGGCACCTCGACGTCCCATTCGCGTCCGTCCGGGTACGAGGGCGCGGCGAGCTCCCGCAGCCGCGCCGCGCGCGCGGGTGGCGCAAGGCGGTGAAACTCGGCGAGCCCGCGGCGCGAGAACAGCTGGCGCGGCACGTTGAGCGGGCGTCGCAGCGGCTCGCGCCGCCGGACCGAGACGACGTCGGAGCCGGCGGCGAGCGCGTTCAGCCACTCGGTCGCGGCAGCCATCCCGGCGCCGATCACGGCCACGCGTGGCTCGTACTCGTGCGGCTCGTAGGCGTGCACGGTGCCGGGCAGCGTGTTGAGTCCGGGGTGACCCGGCGCGAGCAGCACGTGCGCGAACGGCCCGTCGCCGTCGAGCTCGAAGCCGCCGTCGACCGCGCGCACGGCCGCGACGCGCCGCTCGACGAAGCTCTCGTCCCAGCCCGACCGGCGCCGCACCTCCGCCGCGTGGCGCAGGAAGAGCTCCACCGACGGGCGGTAGCGGTTCGTCGCCGTCTCCGCGAGCGCCCGGAGCGAGCGCTCGCGCAGCGCGAGGCCGGGGAACGAGGAGGGCGCGAGATGGCCGTCGGACTCCGAGCGCATGCGGCGCTGCCGGATCGCGGCCGCGCGGCCTCGCCACACTTCGGTCGGGTCGGCATGCGTCCCGAAGACCACGATGTCGCGCGCCGGCACACCGCCGTGGCGGAGCGTCGCGTACGAGGCGAGCCCCGCGAGGCCGCTACCGACGATCGCGCAGCGCATGGTGCAGTCGGAGGTGCATCGCGTGCGACCAGAGGAGCGGGGACGCCGGCTCGCCCCACCGCTCGACCCACGGCTGGTAGAGGTCGGGGCGCAGCAGGTGGTCCTGCACCTGCTCCGGCAAGAGCCCGTCCGGCGTCGCGTGCTCCTCGATCCACCGCAGGCATTCCTCGGCACGCTCCGGCTTCGCGAGCCCGAGCATGGCCGTCAGGAGCAGCCACTCGCCGCCGCCGTAGTACTCGTCGTCGAGGTTGCGCCACACGCCGCCGCCCGGCGAGACGAGCGTCTCCTCGACCCACGCGACGAGGTCGGGCGTCCCGATGAAGAGCAGCGAGCCGTCGCAGCGGTCGCGTGCATGGTCGAGCGCCGCGCGCCTGATCTCGTCCGACTGCAACCCGTTGCCGACGCACCACAGCGTGGCCGCGTGCAGGCCCTCGCGCTCCTCCCACCAGTCGACCGACGGCTCGCCCCACACGTCTTCCAGCCACTGCGCGACCTGCTGCGCCGGCACCTCCCACCGCGACGAGGCGCGGCGCCGGATCGTGCCGAGGAAGAGCCCCCAGCCGTCGATCTGCCGCTTCGGCCACTCCGACGGATCCGGCTCTCCGTCGAGGGTGTAGCGCGCGTCGAACGGGCCGCTCGGGCTGCGCATGACGATGCGGGCGCACCAGTCGAGGAAGCGGTCGCAGCTCGCGACTTCGCCGGCCTCGCGCATCGCGTCGGCGATGAAGCAGCCGTCCCGGAGCCACGAGTAGCGGTAGTTGTCGAAGCGCGGGCACGCGACGTAGGCGCCCGACGGCGACTGACCGGCGAGGATCACCTCGACGGAGCGCTTCGCGAGATCCACGTCGGCCGACTACTTGACGGAGCCGGCGAGCAGGCCCTGCACGAAGTACCGCTGGAACGCGAAGAACACGCCGAGCGGGATCACGAGCGACATGAACGACGCCGGCGCGATGATGTCGATGTTCGAGCCGAACTGGCGCAGCTGGCTGAAGATGTCGACCGTGATCGGCTGCTTGTCCTGTGCCATCGTCAGCGCGACGAGCAGGTCGTTCCACGTCCAGAGGAACTGGAAGATGGCGAGCGACGCGATCGCCGGCAGGCCGAGGGGCAGGATCAGGCGCAGGAAGATGCGGATCTCCGACGCGCCGTCGATGCGCGCCGACTCGAGGATGTCGCGTGGTATCCCGATGAAGAAGTTGCGCAGCAGGAAGATCGCGAACGGAAGGCCGAACGCCGTGTGGAAGAGGATCAGTCCGAGCACGGTGTCGTAGATCCCGAGCGAGTTGTAGAGCTTGAACATCGGGATCAGCGCCATCTGCAGCGGCACGACGAGGAGCGCGATCACGATCACGAACAGCGTGTCGCGGCCGGGGAAGTCGATCCACGCGAAGGCGTAGCCCGCGGACGCGGCGAGGACGATCGGGAGGACGGTGCCGCCGATCGCGATCTCCGCCGTCAGCACGAGCGCGTGCGGGATGTCCGTGTTGTGCCAGACGTTCGAGTAGTTCGCCCACGTCGCGAGGTGCGGGTGCGCGATCACCTTCCACCAGCCGAAGTTCGCGTAGTCGTTCGCGGAGAGGAGCGACGTGAAGAAGAGGCCGAGCGCCGGCATCAGCCACAGGGCGCCGACGCACAGCAGGAAGATGTGCACCGGCAGCCGCGTGACGAAGCGGCCGATCTTCGCGGCCGGCGCGTTCGCGGGGTCGCGGACGACGACGGGGGCTTCTGCTTCGTACGCCGTCATGTCTCTCTCTTGAACCTCCGCACGTTGAGGAGCAGCACCGGGACGACGAGGATGAACAGGAACACGGCGATCGCCGAGCCGAGCCCGAAGTTGTTCGAGCCGCCGAAGCTCTGCCGCCACATCTGCACCGCGATCACCGCGGCGTTCGACTGCGTGGAGCCCGGCGCGATCGAGATGACGATGTCGAAGACCTTGAGGACGTTGATCAGCATCGTGATGAAGACGACGCTGAGCACCGGCGCCAGCATCGGGACGGTGACGCGCTTGAAGACCTGCCACTCGGTCGCGCCGTCTGTGCGCGCCGCCTCGAGCACTTCGCGCGAGATCGCGGCAAGCCCTGCCCCGATGACGACCATCGCGAAGCCGGCCCACACCCAGATGTACGCGATGATGATCGCGGGCGTGATCAGCTTGGGTCCGAGCCACGACACGCCGCCGTACGGCGCGGCGAACGTCGCTTTGTCGACGCCGACCTTGTAGCCGCCGCCCGACACGTTGTCGAAGGTGAACGACCCGTCGTTGCCGGCGGTCGTCGTCTGCACCGTCTTGCCGGAGGAGTCGATCAGGTCGACCTTCACCCCGGGGAGCCCCTGCTCGGTCTTCTCGACCTGGCCCGGCTTCCCGCCGCCGACCGAGAAGTCGCGCCAGACGACGCCGTCGATCGCGCCTTGCTTCGGCGCCGGCGCGACGGCCTGCGTGGCCGACGCCGGCACCTGGTCGGGCGGGATCGCCGTCAGGCCGAGCTTCACGCTGGAGCCGGCTGCGACCGGGCGCTGCAGCACGAAGCCGCTCTGGGCGTTGCCGGTGAGCGCCGGCGTGGACGCATTCGCCTCCTGCAGGACGCCGGGCGAGGCGAACCAGCTGCGGACGGCGCCGATCCCCGCGTTCACGGCGCCCTGCTGCGGATCCTTGATGTACATCACGTGCCAGATCACGCCGGTCGCGAACAGCGAGATCGCCATCGGCATGAAGACGACGGTCTTGAACGCGACCGCCCACCGGACGCGCTCGGTCAGCACCGCGAACACGAGCCCGATCGCCGTCACGAGCGCGGGCGCGACGAGGATCCAGATCGCCGTGTTCTTGATCGCGGTGACGAGGATGTTCGTCGTGAAGATCGACTTGTAGTTGTCGATCCCCACGAACCCCCCGTTGGCGCCGAAGAAGCTGCGCCAGACGGTGTAGATCGTCGGGTAGACGATCCAGACGGCGAGGACGACGGTCGCGGGGAGCAGGAACGCGAGAGCGACCGCATGCCGGCGGAACCAGCTCGTCTGCGGCGCAGGCGGAGCCGCCCCCAGTGGGGGCGGCTCGACTGCGATTCCACCGGAGCTTCCGGCCACCGGCGTGCGGCTACTTCCCTGCGGCGTACGCCTTCGCGGCCGCCGACTCGAGGGACTGCGCGATGCCGCTCGTGTTCGAGGGGCTCCGCAGGAAGTCCTGGAAGATCTTGAACTCACCCTGGCCGACGGTGCCGCCGAACGAGGCCGGCTGGAGGTCGGACAGGTCGAACCGGAACGTCGACGCCTTGCCGATCGCCGTCGCCGTCGTCCGCGTGATCTGGTCGGGATACGCACTTGCCGGCACCGTCTTCGCCGGTGCCGAGTACCCGCCGAGCTTGGCCCAGATCGACTGCGCCTCACCCGTCGCGAGGTACTTGACGAGCGCGCGGATCGCCGGCGTGTCGCGGAACATCATCAGCTCGTCGCCGCCGCCCTCCACCACGTTGTTGTCGCTGTTGCCGACCGACGGGAACGCGAAGACGTTGTACCCGGTGACCGCCTTGAGCGGGTTCGACGAGAGGACGCCCGGCACGAAGTCGCCTTCGATCACCATCGCCGCCTTCGGCTTCGCCGAGAACACATTCTGCACCGACGTCGGGAAGTCCGTCTGCAGCGCGCCCGACGTGCCGCCGGCGATGTTCGAGCTGTCGGTGATCACCTGGCCCATCGTCTTCAGCGCCTTGATCACGGACGGGTCGGTCCACTTGATCTGGTGCTTCGAGAGCTGGTCGTACTTCTGCGCGCCCGACTGCCGGAGATAGATGTTCTCGAACAGGTCGGTGAGCGTCCAGCCGTCGGCGCCGCCGATCGAGTACGCCGGCGTACCGCTCGCCTTGAGCGTCTTCGCTGCGCTGAGAAGGTCGTTCCAGGTCTTCGGCGGGTTGACGCCCGCGTCCTTGAACGCCTTGACGTTGTACCAGATGGTCGACTTGTTGGCCGCCTTGATGATCAGGCCGTAGAGATGGCCGTTGATCTCACCGAGCTTCTCGATGTCCGACGGGTAGTTCGCGAGCACCGTCGAACGCGCGAAGTCCATGTTCTTCAGCGAGCCCTTCTTCTGGAAGTCGCTCACGAGACCCGGCTGCGACACCGACGCGAGATCCGGCGGGTTGCCGCCTTGCACGGCCGTCGAGAGGACGGTCGGCGTGTTGTCGCCCGTCGACCGGTAGGTCACCTTCACGTTCGGGTACTTCTGCTTGAAGCCGTTCAGGACGGCCTGGAAGTGCTGCTGCTCGGCGCCGGTCCAGACGCCCACGATCTTGATGCTCCCCTTCACGCTCGACGAGCCCGACGTGGTCGAGGTCCCGCCGCCCGAGGAGGAGTTGCTGCTCGAGGACTTCTTGCTGCCGCACGCCGCCAGAGCGAGCGCCGCGACGACGAGCAGTGCGGCGAGCATCAACGAGTGTCGCTTCACGAAGTGGCTCCTTTCGAGGTGTCGTAGATCCCCTGCCCCGTCTCGGGGTCGAAGAAGTGCAGTGCGCGCGTGTCGACGGCGGCTTCGAGCTCCTCGCCCTCCTTGATGCGCGAGCGGGCGCCGAAGCGTCCGACGATCACGGCCTCGCCCTCGCGGACGCCGACCTGCGTGTCGCCGTCGATCGCACCGGTGTCGTGCGCGAGCTCGCGCGTCTCGTCCGTCTCCGCGGTGGCTCCCTTGATGGCGAAGTGCGCCATGATCTCCGACCCGAGCGCCTCGCGGAGCTCGAGCCTGCCGCGGAGGCGGCGGTCGGCCGGCGTGTCCGAGGACAACGTCGCGTCCTCGAGGTCCTCCGGGCGGATCCCGATGATCACCCTGCGGCCGTCGTAGTCCCGGAGCGCCGGGTGGTTCTGCAGCGTCTCGTCGCCGAGC
>DATDNT010000138.1:0-2342 GCA_036518135.1 Gaiellaceae bacterium
GGGGCAGTCGACGATCGACGGGATCATCCGCGCGACGAACGTCCTCATCGCCGGCAAGCGCTTCGTCGTTTGCGGCTACGGCTGGGTCGGGCGCGGCGTCGCCTCGCGCGCCCGCGGCATGGGCGCCCACGTGATCATCACCGAGGTCGATCCGCTGAAGGCGCTCGAGGCGTCGATGGACGGCTTCGAGGTGCTACCGCTCGAGCGGGCCGCCGAGATCGGCGACCTGTTCTGCACCGCGACAGGCGACAAGCACGTGATCGCGCGCGAGCACATGGAGCGGATGAAGGACGGCGCGATCCTCGCGAACACGGGCCACTTCAACGTCGAGATCGAAATCCCCGCGCTGCGGGAGATGGCGGTCGAGACGAAGCGCGCCCGCGAGTTCGTGGAGGAGTTCACGCTCGCCGACGGACGGCGGCTGTACCTCGTCGCCGACGGCCGGCTCGTCAACCTCTCCGCCGCCGAGGGCCACCCGGCGCTCGTGATGGACATGTCCTTCGCGAACCAGGCGCTCGCGCTCGAATACGCCGCGCGCAACGCGAGCGAGCTCGACCGCAAGGTCTATCCGGTGCCGCCGGAGATCGACCGCGAGATCGCGCGCCTCAAGCTTGAGACGATGGGCGTCGCGATCGACACGCTGACGGAGGAGCAGGCGCACTACCTCGCGTCCTGGGACGAAGGCACCTGAGCCGGCCCACGGAGTCGCGTCGATGAAGGCCGTCATCCTCGCGGCGGGCTACGCGACGCGACTCCGTCCGCTCACGGACGACATTCCGAAGCACCTGCTCCCGATCGGCGACCGGCCGATGCTCGACTGGGTGCTGGAGAAGGTTCGCGAGGTGGACGAGGTCGACGGCGTCCACCTGGTCACGAACAGCCGCTTCGCGCCGGCGTTCGCTGCCTGGGGCGAGTCGCACGACGTCAGGGTGCACGACGACGGGACGACCTCGAACGACGACCGGCTCGGCGCGGTCGGCGATCTGGGGCTCGTGATCGACGCTGCAGGTCTCGACGGTCAGGAGCTGATCGTCCTCGCCGGGGACAACCTGTTCGAGTTCTCGCTGCCGCGTTTCGTCGAGTGGTGGCGCGGCAGGCCACAGCCTGCGAGCGCGGTCCCGCTCCACGATGTCGGCGACCTCGAGCTCGCCACGCACTACGGGATCGCCGCCACCGACGGCGACGACCGCATCGTGCAGTTCGTCGAGAAGCCGAGCGACCCCCCGTCGACGCTCTCCTCGACCCTCGTCTATCTGCTCCCGCCCGAGCACGTGCGGCTCGTGCCCGCGTATCTCGCCGCGGGGGAGAGCGCGGACAACGCAGGGAGCTTCCTCGGCTGGCTCGCGCGCCGCGAACCCGTCTACGGCTATCGCTTCGAGGGCAGCTGGTTCGACATCGGGAACCACGACCAGCTGCTCGAAGCGGACAACAGGGTGCGCCGGCAGACCGGGTTGCCCGAGCGCGAGGCATACAGCCTCTACTGAATCGACACGATTCCGGCGCGGGTGGCGCCGTAGCGTGGAGCCGTGCTCGATCTCCTTCTGCCGCAGCGCTGCGTCGTCTGCGGCAGCGGCGGGCGACAGCTCTACACCGGCTGCCGGGAGGAGCTACCGCGGATCGAGCCGCCTCTCTGCGACCGCTGCGGCGCGCCGACCGCGTGGCCCGTGGAGCGGTGTCGCGAGTGCGCCGGACGCCGGCTCGGCTTCGCGACCGCCCGTGCGGCGGTCGGCTACGACGAGGGGGCGCGGCGCCTCGTTCACGCCTGGAAGGAGCGCGGGCTCAGGCGGCTCGCGGCCGAGGCTGCGGCGCTCGTCGCCGACCGCGTCCCGCCTCCCGAGGTGGACGCCGTCACGTTCGTCCCGTCCGATCGCGCGCGACGCCTCGAGCGCGGGCACAACCCGGCCGAGCGGCTCGCGCGCGAGCTCGCGGCGGCCTGGGAGCTTCCGTGTCTGCCGCTGCTCGAACGGACGCGCGGCGGCCGCCAGCGCGGGAGCTCGGCGACCGAGCGCCGAAGCGTCCGCGGTGCCTTCCGCGCGACCGGCACCGCTCCGTGCAAGGTCGCGGTGGTCGACGACGTCTACACCACCGGCGCCACCGCCGCCGCGACGGCAACAGTCCTCCGCGCCTCGGGAGCGCGGCGCGTCGAGGCGATCGCCTTCGCCCGCGCGCTTCGCCGCAACTAGGGTACGAACCACCGCACAGGCCGCAACAGGGGAGGCGTCGATGCAGCTTCACGTCAAGGGCAAGAACCTCGAAGTGAACGACTCCATCCGAAGCTATGTCGAGCGAAAGCTCCAGAAGCTCGACCGCCGCGTCCACGAGCTGACGGAGGTCGAGATCGA
>DATDNT010000139.1:0-6752 GCA_036518135.1 Gaiellaceae bacterium
CTCGAGCGTCTCCTCGTCGACCGCGTCCGACTTCGTCACGGCGACGACGCCGTGCTCGACCCCGAGCAGGCGCAGCACGGCGAGATGCTCGAGCGTCTGCGGCCGCGCGCCCTCCTGCGCGTCGAGCACGAGCAGGAAGACGTCGATCCCGGTCGCGCCCGCGATCATCGTGCGCACGAACCGCTCGTGGCCGGGAACGTCGACGAGCGACACCCGGCGCCCGTCGGGCAGCTCGAGCGGCGCGTAGCCGAGGTCGATCGAGATCCCCCGCGCCTGCTCCTCGGGAAGGCGGTCGGTGTCCTTGCCCGTCAGCGCGCGGACGAGCCACGTCTTGCCGTGGTCGATGTGGCCCGCCGTGCCGACCGTCAGCGGCATGCGCGCACGGCCGCGGCGACGTCGTCGAGCTCGTCGTCGGCGAGCGTGCGGCAGTCGAGCAGCAGCCGCCCGTCGCGAACGATGCCGACGACCGGCGGCTCGCCGTCGCGCAGCGGCGCCGCGAGCGACTCGTCGAGCGCGCACGCGAACGACGGGAGCTCGGCGAGCGGCAGCGCACCGCCGCCGACGCGTGCGACCGTCTCCTCGACCTCGCCGCCGACGGCCTCGGCGAGCCGCTGCGCCCGCGCGCGAACCGCCTCCGGATCCTCGTGGAGCATCCGCAGCACCGGCACCTCGCGCAGAGCGCGGTCGGGCTCGAGGTAGAGGAGCAGCGTCCCCTCGAGCGCGGCGAGGCTCAGCTTGTCGATGCGGAGCGCACGATGAAGCGGATGCCGCCGCAGCCGCTCGACGAGGTCTGCGCGACCTGCGACGACGCCGGCCTGCGGGCCGCCGAGGAGCTTGTCGCCGCTGAAGCAGACGAGGTCGGCGCCCGCGGCGAGCGCGTCCCGCGCCGTCGGCTCGTCGCCGAGGTCGACGAGGGCCCCGGAGCCGAGGTCGTCGAGGAGCGGCAGCTCGTGCCGGCGCGCGACGCCGGCGAGCTCTTTCAGCGTGGGCTGCTCTGCGAAGCCGACGACGCGGAAGTTGGACTGGTGCACGCGGAGGAGGAGCGCCGTCGAGTCGCCGATCGCGCGCTCGTAGTCCGCGGCGCGGGTGCGGTTCGTCGTGCCGACCTCGACGAGGCGCGCGCCCGAGCGCGCGAGCACGTCGGGGATGCGGAAGCCGTCTCCGATCTCGATGAGCTCGCCGCGCGAGACGACGACCTCGCGCCCCTCCGCGAGTGCCGCGAGCGCGAGCAGCATCGCGCCGGCGTTGTTGTTCACGACGACCGCCGCCTCGGCACCGGTCAGCCGCCGGAGGATCGATGCCACGTGATCCTGCCGCGAGCCGCGCGAACCGGACGAGAGGTCGTACTCGAGGTTCGAGTACGACGCCGCCGTGTCGACGACGCGCGCCACGGCGGCGCCGGCGAGCGGGGCGCGACCGAGGTTCGTGTGCACGACGACGCCGGTCGCGTTGAGGACGCGCCGGAAGGCGGGGCGCCGGACGGCGGCGAGCTCGTCGCGCAGGCGGAGGGCGAGGTCGCCGGGCTCGGCGCCCGCGCGGATGTCGTCGCGCGCCCGCGCGAGGACGGTTCGCGCAGCGTCGACGGCGAGCGGATCGTCGATTTCGCGGGCGAGCTCGTCCACCGATGGGAGATCGCGCAGGTCCATGTTGCAAACGATAGAGATCCGGCAAATCGGGTACGTTCCGCGCCGGAACATCATGTCTGCAGGCCTGCGTGCGCTCAACAATCTCGCCCGCGCAGCGTCCGCCGGCGAAGGCGACGTTGCGGCTCTCCTCGCGCGGATCTGCGCGAGCCTCTCCGAGTCCTTCGGGTTCGGCGCGATCGACGCCTACCGCTACCTGCCCGATACGGCGCAGGTGGTGCAGCTGTCCGCCGAGCATCAGTACGTCGACTCGATCGCCGAGCATCCGGCGATGGCCGACGCACTTGCGGCCGGCCGTGCCGTGTGCGCGGACGGGAAGCTCGTCGTGCCGCTCATGTCCGCCGACCGCGTGCTCGGGTTCCTGCAGACGGACTGCGACACCGCACCCGACGCCGAGCAGCTCGAGCTCGTCGACGTGGCGGGCTCGTTCGTCGCCGTCCTCGTGCAGCGTGCGCTCGACGTCGAGGAGCTCGAGCGGCTTTCGCGCCTGAAGAGCCAGTTCATCGCGCTCGCGTCGCACGAGCTGCGCGCGCCGGCCGCGGTGATCCACGGCGTCGCCAAGACGGTCGTTGCGCGCGCCGACGGGCTCGACGCGGATCAGCTCGCCGCGCTCCACGAGACGCTCACGCAGCACACGGACCGCCTGACGCGCCTGATCGACGAGCTGCTCGACCTGTCGCGGCTCGAGGCGAAGGCGATCGCGATCGAGCGCCAGCCGCTGCCCGTGCGACACCGCGTGTTCGAGCTCGTGCGGGCCGTCGCGGGCGAGCGCTGCGAGGAGGTCGTGGTCGACGTCCCCGACGACCTGCGCCCGCTCGTCGACGCGACGGCGTTCGATCGCATCGTCGGCAACCTCGTGACGAATGCGCTGCGCTACGGGAGGACGCCGATCTCGATCCGCGCGGTGCAGAACGACCGTCACTTCCGGCTCTCCGTCGAGGATCACGGCGAGGGCGTGTCGCCGGGCTTCGTGCCGCGCCTGTTCGACCGGTTCACGCGCGACGGTGCGGGCCACGCCGTGAAGGGATCGGGCCTCGGCCTCTCGATCGCTCAGGCGTACGCGCAGGCGCACGGCGGGCAGCTCTTCTACGAGGACGCGACGCCGCACGGCGCGCGGTTCCAGCTCGTACTGCCGTCCCATTAGCCTGGTTCACTGTCCGGGATGAGGCGCGCGCTCATCCTCCTCGCGGTGCTCGTCGTCGCGGCGTTCGGCGCTGCGGTCGCGCGCGCGCTGCAGTACCAGGGCGCCGCGAAGCCCGGCGTCCACGTGGTCGGGATCGACGTCTCCGGGAAGAGCCGCGCGCAGATCGAGACGGCGCTCCGCAGGTGGGGCGCGAAACAGGTGACGATCCGGGCGGCGGGTCGCACCTACCACGCGCCGCGCTCGTGGCTCGTCTCGGTCGACGCCGCCGCCACGGCGGATCGCGCGCTCGCGGCGGGAGGCTGGGACGCGCTCGTGGTCGCGAACCGCGTCGACGTGCGGCCGGTCGTCTCGCGCGCCCCGACGGCGTCCTCGGTGCTCACGGAGATCGAGAAGTCGGACCGCCCTGCCGTCTCGGCGACCGTCCGCCTCGAGGGGACGCACGCGGTCACGTCGCCCGCGCAGACGGGTCTGACGCTCGACCGCGCTGCGCTCCTGCAGCGCCTCTCGCGTCCGGCGTCGAGGATCGACGCGCCGTTCGTGCGCGTCGCGCCGAAGGTCGGGAATGCGTCCGCGCGTGCGCTCGCCGCGAAGGTCGACGCGCTGCTCGGCGGACCCCTCGTCGTCGAGTACCACGGCGCGCGGCGCGGCGTGCTCACGCCGACGCAGCTCGCGCGTGCGCTGAGGATCTCGACCTCGGCAGCGTCGTTCGACGGCGATCGGCTCGCCACGGTCCTGCGGCCGCGGCTCGGCAAGTGGATCGTCCGCGCACACAACGCGCAGTTCGTCGTCCACGGCGACCGCGTGCGCGTCGCGCCGTCGCGGCCCGGCCGCGACCTCGACCCGCGGCAGCTGAGCGACGCCGTCTACGCGGCGGCGACAGGCGGGCGCGTCGCGCGCATCGAGCTCGGCGACCGCCGGCCCGACCTGACGACCGCGAAGGCGAACGCGCTCGGCATCCGGCAGAAGCTCGTCTCGTACACGACGCAGATGGGCGAGTCGTCGTCGAATCGCATCCACAACGTGCACCTGATGGCCGACTTCATCGACGGCACGGTGATCGAGCCGGGCCAGGTGTTCTCGTTCAACGAGACGGTCGGGCCGCGAACGGCCGAACGCGGGTTCCTCGAGGGCCAGATGATCATCGGCTCGCTCGTGCTGCCGTCGATCGGCGGCGGCGTCTGCCAGACGGCGACGACGCTCTTCAACGACGCGTTCGAGCTCGGCCTGCCGATCCTCGAGCGGACGAACCACAACCTGTACCTCGCGCACTACCCGATCGGACGCGACGCGACGGTGTCGTGGGGCGGTCCCGACTTCAAGTTTCGGAACGACCTGAAGCACGGGCTCTTGATCAAGACGTCGTACACGGACCAGACGCTGACGTTCACCGTCTACGGGACGCCCGAAGGGCGGAGGGTCGTCGCGCACACCGGCCCCGAGACGCACTGGACCAGCCCCTCGATGAACTACGCAGTCGACCCGAGCGCGCCCCGTGGGTCGGTGAAGGTCGTGAACGGGACGGGGGAGCAGGGCTTCGACGTCGAGGTGTCGCGCAAGGTGTACGCCGCGTCGGGGAAGCTCTTGCGCAGCGACGTCTTCAAGTCGCACTACATCCCGGACAGCCCGACCACGGTGTACGGCCCCGGCACCACGCCGCCCGGCCCGTACATCGTCCTGCCGACGAGCTACTGAGCGTCTTCCTTGTGCGGCGCCGGCGTGTCGTCGGCGCAGCGGTCGACGTAGCAGTCGAGCACGTGCCGCACCGCGGACTCGACGTCGTCGGTGACGTGCAGCAGGTCGAGGTCGTCCGGCGAGATCATCCCGTCGGCGAGGAGCTGCTCCTTGATCCACTCGAGCATCGGGTTCCAGTACTCGGTCTCGAAGAGGACGACCGGGAAGTGCTTGATCTTCCCCGTCTGGATCAACGTCAGCGACTCGTACAGCTCGTCGAGAGTCCCGAAGCCGCCCGGGAAGATGACGAAGCCCTCGCTCGGCCGCACGAAGCAGACCTTGCGAGCGTAGAAGTGGTCGAACGTGTGCGCGATGTCGAGGTACGGGTTCGGCGCCTGCTCGTGCGGGAGCACGATGTTGAAGCCGACGGAGAGCCCGCCGCCCTCTTTCGCGCCGCGGTTCGCTCCCTCCATCACCCCGCCGCCGCCGCCCGTGACGACGGCCCAGCCCTGCTCGGCGAACAGCTTCCCCACCGCGCGTGCGTCTTCGTACGGCTCGCTCCCCTCGGCGACGCGCGCCGATCCGAAGAGCGCCGCCGCCGGTCGGTCGATCTGCGCGACCTTCTCGAAACCGGCGCGAAACTCCTCGGCGATCTTGGCGACCGACGCGTCGATGTCGAACGCGTTCGGCTTGTCGAGGATCTGCCGGTCGTCGGTCACAGGCGGTGCTGCGGGACGTGGGAGGCGACCATGCCGAGCACCAGCATTGCCGCGGTCGCGAAATACAACGCGTACGAGGCGAGCGCGAGGTTCCGGCCGCCGCCGAGCCGCAGGTATTTCGCCGACCGCCACACGGCGCCGCCGTCGAAGAACCCGAACGGGATCATGTTGAACAGGTTCAGGAAGAAGCCGAAGTACGCGAGCGCGTACAGCAGGTCGGAATGCTGAGACTTGCCGAGCAGGTAGCAGACGAAGGCCGCCGCGCCACCGAGGATCGGCCCGGCGATCGCAACGCGCACGGTCTGCCACGGGTGGCCGCGCGTGTACTGGACGTACGCACCGAGGAACGGCACGAACACGGGCAGCTTGGGATGCAGCCCCTCGCGTTTCGCCTCGACGTAGTGGCCGGTCTCGTGCAGCAGGATCAGCACGACGACCCCGACGCCGAACTTCCAGCCCCAGATCAGCGCGTACGCGGCGACGGCGATGAAGATCGACGAGAACTTGACGAGCACGAACGAGAACTTGAGGAGCGCCGCGCCGACGGCGATGATCGGCGCCAGCAGCCGCTCGAGCCGCTTGCGCCAGTTCGGCGCGTGGTGCACCGGGTTGTACTGCTCGAGCTCGTCGTCGGGCGGCGGCGGCCGCCACTCGCCGGGCTCCCAGCCGCTCACGAGCCCCTCCCGATCCATTCCTCGCCGCCCTCGTACACCTCTTTCTTCCAGAGCGGCACGCGTTCCTTGAGCTCGTCGATCGCGTCCTTGCACGCGGCGAGCGCGTCCTGGCGGTGCGGCGCGGAGACGGCGATCACGACCGACGTATCGCCGATGCCGACGCGGCCGACACGGTGGTGGATCGCAACGCCTGTCAACTCGTACCGAGCGTGCAGCGCCTCCGCGATCTCCGCCATCACCCGTTCGGCCATCCCTTCGTACGCCTCGTAGTCGAGGTGCGTGACGGTGCGGCCGCGCGACCGCACGCGCGTCGTGCCGGTGAACGTCGCGATCGCGCCCGCCTCGTCCGCCCGCACCTCCGCGACGACGCGGTCGAGCGAGAGCGGCTCGTCGCTGAGCAGGAACGCGCCGCCCGACACCGGCGGGATCAGCGCCACCTCGTCGCCGTCGGCGAGTGCGCGGTCGCGCGGGGCGTACTCCTTGTTCACGGCGTAGAGGAGACCGTCCGGCTCCGCGCCGAGATCGAGCGCCGTCCACACCTCGCCGACGGTCGCCGCGTCGATCTCGCGACGGTTCCAACCGGCGCGCTCGCGCAGTCCTGCGAACAGCCTCACGGTCACGGGCATGTGAGTAGCCTAGAAGCATGGCCGCCACCGACCGCCGGGAGACGGAATCCGGCATCGAGGTCAAGCCGGTCTACACGGCCGACGACGCGCAGACGGAGCTCGAGCTTCCGGGCGAGTACCCGTACACGCGCGGCCCGTACCGCGACATGTACCGCGGCCGCCCCTGGACGATCCGGCAGTACGCAGGGTTCGCGTCGGCGGAGGAGACGAACGCCCGCTTCCGCTACCTGCTCGGGCGCGGCCAGACCGGCCTGTCCGTCGCGTTCGACCTGCCG
>DATDNT010000140.1:0-6883 GCA_036518135.1 Gaiellaceae bacterium
CAGCCGCTTCAGGAGCCGCGCCGAGTGCTTGTAACCGCAGTGCTCCGACCACAGCAGCGAGAAGACCGCCAGCTCGAAGTCGTTCGGCGTGCGCTCGAGGAGGTCGCAGATGCGGTCGAACTCGCCGTCGGTGAGGCCGAGCCGTGCGTGCAGAGGTTCCGCGACCGAGCTCAGGGGGCCAGTGTAGATCTCACGTCGGCGGGCCCGGTCCCGTTACAACAAGGGCGATGGCCCGGCGCCGCCCGATCGTCCTCCTCGTGCTGCTCGCCCTGATCTGGGGCAGCTCGTTCATGTTCATCAAGGTCGCGGTGCGGGAGCTCGACCCGTCGACGCTGATCATGGGCAGGCTCGGCCTCGCCGCGATCGCGCTCGGCGTCGTCGTGCCGTTGACGATCGGCGGCCGCGCGCTCGGCGAGGGCCTGCGCGGGCACTGGCGGTGGCTCGTCGCCGTCGGCCTGCTCAACACGGCCGTCCCTTTCTGGCTCCTCTCGTGGGGCGAGACGCGGATCGACTCCGGCCTCGCGTCGATCATCCAGGCGTCCGTCCCGATCTTCAACGCGCTGCTCGCGTTCGGGTTCTTCCACGACGAGCGCGTCACCGGCCGGCGGCTGCTCGGGGTCGCGATCGGGTTCGTCGGCGTCGCGGTGCTCGTCGGCGCGCAGCCGCACGCAAAGGTGCTCGGCGCGCTCGCCGTCGTCGGGATGGCCGTCTGCTACGCGGCCGGCGGGCTGCTGACGCGGAGGCATCTCGCGGGGACGCGCCCCCACGTCGTCGCGTTCGGGACGTCGGCCGCTGCGGCCCTCGCTGTCCTTCCGGCAGGGATCGCACAGGCGCCGCACCACGTGCCGGGCTGGAAGGCGCTCGCGTCGATCGCCGTCCTCGGCATCGTCTGCACGGCAGTCGCGTACCTCCTCTTCTTCACGATCATCGCGGCCGCCGGCGCGGGGTACGCCGCCCTCGTTACCTACCTCGTCCCGCCGGTCGCGCTCTTCTACGGCGCGGTCTTCCTCGGCGAGGGCGTCGGCTGGCCCGCCCTCGTCGGTCTCGTCCTCATCCTCGGCGGGGTCGCGCTGGGAACCGGGGCGGCGCGCGTACGATCGAGGTCGTGGAGAGCGTCACCCTCCGCCGAGCCGGTGCCGACGACGTCGACTGGCTCGTCGAGCTCCTGAACGAGGACGACACCGAGCCGTTCCTCGCGCCCCACCGCCTCGACCGCGACCGGATCGCGGCCGACGTCGAGCGGTCGCGGCAGGAGCCGGAGGCGTTCGGCCGGCTGATCATCGAGGTCGACGGGGAGCGCGCGGGGGTGATGGGCTTCGAGCGCCGGAGCGAGGTGCACCGGATCGCCCACCTGGGCGGGCTCGCGGTGCATCCGGACTTCCGCGGCCGCAGGATCGCCGACGAGGCCGCGCGGCTCCTGCAGCGCCACCTCCTCTTCGACCTCGGCTACCACCGTCTCGAGCTCGCGTGTTACGGGTTCAACGATCGCGCGATCAGGCATGCAGAGCGTGTGGGATTCGTTCGCGAGGGCGTGAAGCGTCGCGCCTATCTCCGGCACGGCGAATGGCAGGACGCCGTCGAGTTCGGCCTGCTGCGCGAGGACGTCGCGTGATCACGCTCTACCAGGCGGAGTGGTGCCCGTACTCGTCCGCGGTGCGCGAGCGGTTGACGGAGCTCGGCATCGACTTCGTCGCGCGGCAGGTGGAGCCGTGGCCGGAGCAGCGGACGGTCGTGGAGGAGATCCCGACGCTCGAGACGGAGGACGGCGAGCGCATCGACGGCACGCGGGCGATCTTCGAGTACCTGGCGCGGTTCGAGCCGTGGGAGCACGAGCGCGCGCATCGCGAGCGGTACGCCGACCACCGCGAGGCGCGCGCCCGCGAGGCGACCGGGGTCATGCTCCAGAAGGGAGCACCCCTGTGAAGGAGTACGCGGGCAACGACGGTGTGGTCGTCGAGTGGCGGCCGGACCTCTGCTACCACTCGCGCAACTGCGTGCGTGCGCTGCCGCTCGTGTTCGACCCCGACCGGCGCCCGTGGATCGACGCTGCCGCGGCGAGTGCCGACGAGGTGCGCGCCGCCGTCGCCGGCTGCCCGTCCGGCGCGTTGCGGATCAAGGCGGAGCAGCGTCAGGCCGTCGTCGAGGTCGGGCCGTCGGCGAACGGGCCGCTGCTCGTGCGCGGGCCGATCAAGATCGTCGACGCCGACGGGAACGTCGTGCAGGAGCTCGAGAAGGCGGCGTTCTGCCGGTGCGGCGGGTCGCAGAACAAGCCCTTCTGCGACGGCACGCACAAGACGATCGGGTTCGTCGCATGACGGTGCGTGACAACCCCGAGCAGTCGCGCTACGAGATCACCGTCGACGGACAGCTCGCCGGCTTCGTCGTCTACCGCGACGGCGGCGACACGCTGACGATGGTGCACACGGAGGTCGACCCGGAGTGGGAGGGCCAAGGGGTCGGCTCGGCGCTCGTGAAGGAGGCGCTCGACGACGTCCGCGCCCGGGGCCTCGAGATCCGCCCGACGTGCCCGTTCGTCGCCGAGTACGTGAAGCGGCACCCGGAGTACGGCGACCTCGTATCCTCGGCGTCATGAGCGCACAGTTCCTGCACACGATGGTCCGGATCACGGACCCCGGGAAGAGCCGCGCCTTCTACGAGGCGCTCGGCTTCACGTTCGACCGCGACATGGACATCGTCAGAAACGGCGAAAAGGAGGCGACGAACTACTTCTTCTCGCTCGGCGACGCCGCGTCGGTGCTCGAGCTCACGTACAACCACGACGGCCGCACGTACGACCTCGGCACGGGGTACGGGCACATCGCGATCGGCGTCGACGACCTGCCAGGCACGCTCGCACGGCTGGCCGAGCAGGGCATCGAGCCGGAGCGCCCGCCGTACCAGGTACGGGAGGGCGGGTCGTGGCTGTGCTTCGTGCGCGATCCGGACGGCTACCGGATCGAGATCATCGGGCGCGGTTAGCCGGCACGCTTCTCCCCCGAACGGCGCAACAGCTGACCCGATCGGGCGACATCGGGTCTTGCGCAGCGCCGGACGGGGTACGGGCGACGCGTGCGGTTCTATCCCGACGTCCCGCGCCGCCGGTTCGCGACGCTCGCGTACGACCTCCTTCTGCTCGTGCTGCTCGCGGCGCTCGCCGCGATCGGGCTGAAGGTGCACGACACGGTCGACAAGCTGGCCGTCCTCGGCGAGGGCGTGCGGAAGGCGGGAGGCGCGGTGCCGTTCGGGATCGGGAGCCCGGTCGAGGACCTCGGCCGCCGCGGCGAGGACGAGGTCCACCACCTCGCGAACCTGCTCGGCGCGCTGACGTTCGTGCTGCCCGCCGTCGTCGTCCTGTGGCACTTCCTGCCGCGGCGACTCGCGCAGGTGAAGCGGCTCACACTCGCCTCGCGCGTCCTCACCGGCGCGCCGCAGCGCGAGCTCGCGATGCGCGCAGCGTTCTCGCTGCCGTACGAGCGTCTGCTTCGCTTCACCGACGATCCGCTCGGTGACGTTGCCGCAGGCCGCTACGACCCGCTCGTCGCCGCGATCCTCGACGACGCCGGCGTCACGCGCTAGCCGCGCGCTGCCGCGCCCGGAACCTGCGCACCTTGTCGGCGTTGCCGCACGAGGACGCGCCGCACCAGCGGCGGCTGTGGTTGCGCGACTCGTCGACGAACGTCCACTGGCACTCGTGGTTCGCGCAGATCCTCAGCCGGGACGAATCCGCGAGGAGCGGGACGAAGGACGACGCGATCTCCGACAGCGCCGTGTCCCAGTCGCGGGTCACCGGCTCGAGCACGACCTCGGCGCCGACGAGCCGCCGCCGGAGGACGCCGCGCCCGACGAACGACGCGAGCCGGCGCCGGTCCGCGTCCGTCGGCTTCTCGATCAGTCGCCGCAGCAGGGCACGGAGCTCCGCCAGCTCACGCGGCGGCGGGCCGAGGTGGTACGCCGCGGCGAAGTCCGGCAGCTTGTCGACCGCCTTGTCGGGCCGCCCCCGCCACCATTCGGTGTTCACGAGGTCGAGTGCCGGGATTCCAGTAACCAGCGTCAATGCACTTGACAGGTTACAAGAAGATCCGTAGCCTCGTCCAGATGCGGAAGGTCGTCGCCCTGCTGGCGCTCGTCGCGACGATCGCGGCCCTCGCGGCCGCGGCCGAAGCCGGCCGCGACCAGGCGCCACGCCCGCACCCCGTGCAGCCGACTGCCGCGGATGCGCCGCGGAGCGGTGGACACTGGGGGCTATGGGTCTTCGGCTTCGGACGCTGACGCTCCTCGCCGCGGCCGCGGCCGCCGGCTGCGGCGGCCACACGAAGGTGTCGGTGCGGCCGGTGACGGTCGACGGCGTGCGCGCCTTCGTCGTCGCGAGCCCCGGCCGGCACGCGGCCGGCGTCGTGATGGTGCACGGGGCAGGCGGCGACCGGAGCGAGCTGCTCCCGCGTGCCCGGCTGCTCGCCCGGCGCGGCATTGTCGTCCTGCTGCCGACGCAGCCGTCGACCGCGAGCCCGCCGCCACGGCCGACGAGCGTCCACGAGCTGCTCGTCGAGACGCAGGGGGTCCAGAACGCGGACGTCCGCTCGGCCGAGCGCGCGGGCCGCTTCCTCGCCGCCCGGTACGGCGTGACGAGGCTCGGCTACCTCGGCTGGAGCGCCGGTGCGAAGACCGGCGCGATCCTCGCCGCACGCGACCCGCGGTTCCGCGCGCTCGCGCTCCTCTCCGCGGGCGCGCAGGCGGTCTCCGCGTTCGTCGCCGCGGCTCCACCGGCGTCGCGCGGGGAGGTGCGGCGCTTCCTGACGAGCGTCGACCCGATCACGGCGATCGCACACGGCCGGCCGGGCACGATCCTGCTGGAGGACGGGCGCCGCGACGAGATCGTCCCGCGGGCGGCGCTCGAGAACGTCGTCCGCGCGGCGCCGCCGCAGACGACCGTCCGCTGGTACGACGCGGGCCACGCGCTCGACGACCGGGCGTGGAGCGACGCATTCGACTGGCTCGGCGCGAGGCTTCGGTAGTCCGCTGAGCCGGCACGGGGCCCGGGTGGCGGTCCGGCCAAACGCCGTGAGATGCTCGCGCGGCGATGTGGAGGAACTGGGTCGGGAACCAGAGCTGTGACCCGGCGCAGGTCGCGGCGCCGGAGAGCGAGGACGAGGTCTGCACGCTCGTCGCGGAGGCGGCCGCCGCCGGGCGCGCGATTCGCGCCGCAGGTGCAGGGCATTCGTTCACGCCCGTCGTCCTGACGGACGGCCTGCTCCTCGACCTGACGCGGCTGCCGAAGATCCGCGAGATCGACGCCAAGCACCGCAGCGTCGTCGTCGGCCCGGCGACGACGATCGGCGACTTCGGCGCGCCTCTGTGGGAGGCCGGCCTCTCGCTCAAGAACCAGGGCGACATCGTCGCGCAGCAGATCGCGGGCGCCGTGTCGACGGCGACGCACGGCTCCGGGCTCGGGAACGGGAGCTTCTCGTCGTCCGTCCGTCGTGCGCGGATCGTGACGGCGGCGGGCGAGGTCGTCGAGGCCGACGGCGGCGACCTGTTGCACGCGGCGCAGGTCGCGGTCGGCATGCTCGGCGTGCTCACGGAGCTCGAGCTCGAGGTCGCCCGCGCGTATCGCCTGCGCGAGCAGGTCGGCAACTGGTCGTGGGACGAGGCGTGGGAGCCGTTCGAGGAGCTCGCGCGCGCGCACCGCCACTTCTCGTTCTTCTGGATGCCGTCGGATGCGTCGGCGGTGCTCTACGGCCTCGACGCGCGCGCGGACGAGTGCCACGTGAAGATCTACGACGAGGTCGGCGACGACGTCGCCGACTCCGACGAGACGTACCGCCGCGTCGGCCCGGCGTGGCGCATCTACCCGATGGTGTACGAGCCGAACTTTCACGAGCTCGAGTACTTCGTGCCGTTCGAGCGAGGGCGCGAGGCGCTCGCGGCGATGCGCGAGCTGATGCTGCGATCGCTTCCGGTCTCCGTGTTCCCGATGGAGGTACGAACGGTCGGGCCGGAGGAGGCATGGCTGTCGCACTCCTACGAGCGCGAGACCGTCGTCATCTCCGTCTCCGGCACGCCGGGCGTCGACTACTGGGGCTACCTGCGCGACGTCGACCGCCTGCTCGGCGAGTTCGACGCGCGGGTGCACTGGGGGAAGCTGCACTTCCTGACGCGTGAGCAGCTCTACGACCGCTACCCGCGCGCCGGGGACTTCGTCGCGCTGCGAAATCAGCTCGACCCCGCGGGCGTTTTCCTGAACGACCATCTGCGGCCGCTCTTCTCGTGATCACGCTCTACAACAGCGACGTCTCCGGCAACTGTTACAAGGTGCGCCTCCTGCTCGCGCACCTCGGCGTCGACTACGAGACGCGGGACGTCGACGTCGTCGACCGGTCGAACCGGCCGGAGCTTCTCGGCGACCTGAACCCGGCGCTGCGCGTCCCGACGCTCGTGCTCGACGACGGTCGTCCGCTCGGTGAGTCGGGCGCGATCCTTTGGTACTTCGGCGAGGGGACGCGCTTCGTCCCTGCCGACCGATACCTGCGTGCGCAGGTTCTCCAGTGGATGTTCTTCGAGCAGTACGAAACAGAGCCAACACTGGCGGTCGCCAGGTTCCTAATCGCCTACTCGAAGTTACCCCGCCAAGAATACGAGACGCGGCTGCCTCGTCTCTGGGGAGGCGGCAACAAGGGACTAGCGGCGATGGACAAGCACCTTGAGGATCGGGAGTGGTTCGTCGGCGGATCGATGACGCTCGCGGACATCGCGCTCTACGCGTACACGCACGTCGCAGAGGAGGGCGAGTTCGATCTCGCGCCCCACGGGAACGTGGGTGCATGGCTCGACCGCGTGGCATCACAGCCGGGTCACGTCACCATCGACGCGTAACCTCGCGAGAAGT
>DATDNT010000141.1:0-12494 GCA_036518135.1 Gaiellaceae bacterium
CCCGCGCCGAGACGGTCGCCGCGGCGGAGAAGGAGCTCGCGGGCGCGCGCGCGGAGATCGACGCGCTGCGGCGCGAGCTGCGGACCGCGCGCCGTCGCCGCGCGGAGCCGGACCAGGATCGTGCGCTCGGGGCCGCGACCGAGCGCGCGCGGCGCGCCGGACGCGCGCTCGCCGACCTGTCGCGGCCGCTGCCGACGACGGCGCCGCTCGCCGTCGGCGACCCGGTCGAGTCGGACGTCGGCGTGCGGGGGACGATCGCCGCGATCCGTGGCGAGAACGCGGAGGTCGTCGGGGCGGCGGGCCAGCGCGTGCGCATCCCGCTCGAGCGGCTCCGGCCGTCGCGCGAGCGCGCGCCCGAGGAGCGCGTGCCCGTCGTCCAGGTGCGCGCGACCGCCCGCGGCGACGCGTCCGACCAGCTCGACGTGCGCGGTCGCCCCGCGCACGAGGCGCGCGAGGAGGTGCGGCGCCTCGTCGACGACGCCGCGCTCGCCGGGCTGCACGAGGTGCGTGTCGTGCACGGCCGCGGCACCGGCGTGTTGCGCAAGGCCGTGCGCGAGGAGCTAGCCCGTCACCCGCTCGTCACCGTGACCACGAGCGACGCGGACGACGGCGCCACGATCGCCAGCCTGTAGCACGACCGCAGCGAGCACGACCGCGCCGCCGACGAGCGTTGCCGTCGACGGCTGCTCCGACAGGAACACCCACACCCACAGCGGTCCGAGAACGACCTCGAGCAGCGTGATCAGCGCGACCTCGCCGGCCGGGATCAGCCTGCTCCCGATCGTGAGGAACACGAACCCGAGGCCGATCTGCGTGACGCCGAGCGCCGCGAGCAGCGTCGCGTCGAGCGTTCCGAGGTACGCCGTGGACGCGAACGGCGCGAAGCAGAGGAGAACGGCGACCTGCGACAGGCACATCGCGGGGGCCATCGACACGTCGCGGCGGTGGCGCGCGATGACGATCACGCCCGCGAAGCTCGCCGACACGACGAACGACAGCACCTGCCCGAGGAGCCCTGCGCCGCCGGGCCCGCCGACCATCACGGCGACGCCGGCGACCGCGACCGCCATCGCGACCCACGTCCGGCGCGACACCGGATCGCCGAGCGCTGTTCCGATCGCCGCGGCGAAGACCGGCGCGAGCGCCTGCCAGAACAGCACGTTCGCCACGGACGCGTGGTTGAGCGCGACGAGGAACGCCGACGACGACACCGCCGCGCACGCCGCGACGCCGACGCCTCCGACGCCGATCGCGCGGAACGCGCGGCGCACGTCGTGCTCCGTCGCGGCGATGTAGAGCAGGAGGCCGGCCGCCGCGAACAGCGCGCGGCCCGCGACCTGCGTCGCGGTCGACACCGACAGCTCGCGCTGCAGCAGGCCGGCGGTCGACCACGCGACGGCGGCGAGCGCGACGAACAGACGGCCTCGGCGCTCGGTGCTCATCGGGAAGAATCACTACCTGTGTTGCCGCGGACGAGCGAAGCGGTGGTGATCGGCGGCGGCGTGATCGGCGCGGCGGCGCTGCACTACCTCGTGGAGCTCGGCTGCGAGCGGCCCGTTCTGCTCGAGCGCGACACGCTCGCGTCGGGCTCGACCGGCCGCTGCGCGGGCGGCGTGCGGACGCTCTTCTCCGACGAGCTCAACCGGCGCATCTGCGACGAGTCGATCGCTCGCCTCGAGCGCTTCGCGGACGAGACGGGCCAGACGCTCGACCTGAAGCTGTGGGGCTACCTGTTCCTCCTCGACGACGCTGCCGACGCCGCGCGGTTCGCCGGCGACGGCGCGCAGATGCTTTCGCCGGACGAGGCGCGCGCGATCGTGCCGCAGCTCGCAACGGACGGTCTCGTCGCGGCGGCGTTCGACGAGCGCGCCGGCTACGTGACGCCCGACCTCGTCGTGCAGGGGTACGCACGTCGCGCCGCCGACCGCGGCGCGCAGATCGAGCAGTCGTGCGCCGCGACGCGCATCGTCGGCGAGGGCGGCCGCGTGACCGCCGTCGAGACGACGCGCGGCACGATCGCGACGGAGCGCGTCGTGCTCGCCGCCGGGGTCTGGTCGAGCGAGCTCCACGACCTGCCGCTCGAGCGCGAGCGCCGCCACATGTTCTTCACCGACGACGCGCCGGACTTCCCGCGGGAGCTGCCGCTGACCATCGACTTCGCGAGCGGCTTCTACTTCCACCGGGAAGGCGCTGCGCTCGCGTTCGGCGGCCGCGAGCAGTCGCTCGAGGACATCGCGCCGGTCGCCGCGCGGCGGCTGCCTGCGCTCGAGGAGCTCGGCGTGCGGTCGACGTGGTGGGGCTTCTACGAGCTGAGCCCCGACCACAACGCGCTCGTCGGTGCGGCGGCGGAGCCCCGCGGGCTCGTCTACGCCACGGGCTTCTCGGGCCACGGCTTCCAGCAGGGCCCCGTCGTCGGGGAGCATCTCGCGCAGCTCGCGCTCGGCGTGAAGCCGACGTTCGATCTCTCGCAGTTCGCGGTCGAGCGGTTCGCGAGCGGCGTCACGCGCGTCGAGCAGAACGTCGTATAGATCTCACGTGGTCGAGGAGCCCGTTCGGCAGGCTCACTTCTTCGTGCGCTTCTGCTTCCGTGCGTGATGGTGGTGGTGCGCGAGCGTGCGCTCGAGCGACGGCGAGACGAGGCCGTACACCTTCGCGTAGCCGACGAGGAACAGGCGCCGGCCGTCCGTCGTCACCGGCGCGTACTTGCCGTCGCCGAACGTCCAGACGAGCTTCCCGGTCCGGGTGCTCAGCGCGTAGGTGCGCCCCTTCAGCGTCGCGAAGTAGACGAGGCCGTTCAGCACCGTCGACGAGCCGGAGATCGGTCCGTTCGCGTGGAACCGCCAGACGCGGCGGCCCGTCGCGGCGTCGAGCCCGTAGAACCAGCCGTCGTACGAGCCGATGTACACGCGGCCGTCCCACACGGACGGCGACCCGTAGACGTAGCCGCCGGTGACGTACGACCAGCGACGCTTGCCCGTCGTCGCGCCGTACGAGTAGACGCGGCGGTCGGTCGAGCCGATGTAGACGCGGCCGTAGGCGATCGCCGGCGACGAGTAGAAGCGCCCGTGACCGAAGAGCCGCGCGTCGCTCGACGCGCGCCAGAGCTGCCGCCCCGTCTTCGCGTCGAGGCAGTAGACGTGGCCGTCGTACGAGCCCACGAACAGGCGGCGGCCGCTGCGGGCGACGGCGCTCTTGATCGCGCCCCGCGTCGTCGCGGTCCACAAGACGTGCCCGGTGCGCGCGTCGAGGTCGTACACGTGCCCGCGCCAGTCGCCGACGTAGAGATGCCTGCCGACGAGGAGTGGCGAGGTCTCCGTCGGGCCGATCGTGCGGCGCCAGCGGATGTCGCCGCTGCCCGCGGCGACGGCGATCACCTCGCCCGCGGTCTTCTTGCGGCCGCAGGGGTGCGGCCCGAGGAAGCTCTCGTAGACCGTGCCGAGCTCGTAGCGGCCGAGCGCGGGCGAGGACGCGACGCAGCGCCTCGTCTTCACGGTCCACGCGCGCCTGCCGGTCTGCGCGTTGAGCGCGATCAGGTCGCCGCCCGCGTTCGCGATGTACAGCCGGCCGTAGCCGACCGCCGGTGGGAACTCGAGCAGCGAGCTGCCGCCCGCGACCCACCGCACCCTGAACGGCCGCTTCAGCTTCGTCGCCGGCCCGACGTGCGTGCGCTGCGGCCCGTCGCCGAACTGATCCCACTCGATCTTGCTGCGCGTTCTCAGTTTCGGCGCCTTCGGCGCAGCGGTCGGCGTGAACTCGACGGTCGACGACCCCTGCACGCCGTGCTGCAGGTGCTTGTTGTAGAGGTAGAGCGCCGCCGCGGCGCCGATCGCGATGAGGACGAGCAGTGCCGCGGCGGCGACGAGCTTCCGGCGCATCGGCGCATGATGCCGGGTCGATCAGGTCATCGGTGGAGCGCGGCCCCGGCGCCGCGGGCAACGGTCGTCAGCGGATCGCGGTCACGTTCCACGGGCAGTCCCGTCTCTCGCTCGAGGAGCCCGTCGAAGCCGCGCAGGAGGCTGCCGCCCCCGACGAGCGCCACACCGCGCGTCGCGAGGTCCGCCGAGAGCTCCTCGGGCGTTCGCTCGAGCAGCTCTCTCAACGCCTCGACGACCTGCTGGAGCGGACGGGCGATCGCCTCCCGGACCTGGCCTGCGCTGATCGACGTCCGGCGCAGGAGGCCGCTCGTCAGGTCACGGCCGGCGATGTCCGCGAGCTCCGTCTCGTCGATCGCGCCGGCGAGCGTGCTCCCGACCTCGATCTTCACGGCTTCTGCCTGCTCCTGTCCGACAAGGAGCTGCTGGTGCTGCTGCAGCGAGCGGACGATCGCCTCGTCGAAGTCGTACCCGCCCACGCGCAGCGACGTGCTCACGACCATCCCGCCGAGCGCCGTCACCGCCATCTCGCTCGTTCCGCCGCCGATGTCGACGACGAGCGAGCCCTGCGCTTCGCCGACGGGCAGCCCTGCGCCGATCGCCGCCGCCAGCGGCTCGTCGATCAGCCGCGCGGCGCGTGCACCGGCGGCGACCGTCGCGTCGACGACGGCGGTGCGCTCCACCTGCGTCAGCCCGCTCGGAACGCAGACCATCACGTCGCCGCGCAGCCGTCCGGCGCCGGCCTTCCGGATGAAGTGGCGGAGCATCTGCTCCGTCGTCTCGAAGTCGCTGATCACGCCGTGCCGCAAGGGCCGGCTCGCGGTGATCGTCGCCGGCGTGCGCCCGAGCATCCTCCGCGCCTCGTCGCCGACGGCGTGCACCCGTCCGGTCCGTTCGTCGACCGCGACGACCGACGGTTCGAAGAGCACGACGCCGTCGCCGCGCCGGAACACGACGGTGTTCGCCGTCCCGAGATCGACGGCGAGCCCGGGCGACCGCCGGACCCACGGGATCCTCACGTGGAACCTCCCGGGCGGGCTGTGCGAAGAACGTCGTGTGCGGTTGCGGCGACCATGCGTCCGGCGATGCCCGTGCCGCCGCCCCGACGACCCCGGGCCAGTGTACGAGTCAGTTCTCGATCGTGACGAGCGTGCCGATCGGCGTGTACGGCCAGACGCGCGCGGCCTCCGCGAGCGGCAGCTCGACGCAGCCGAGGCTCTGCGGCGTGCCGAACGACGCGCGGTTGAACGCGTGCAGCGCCTCGCCGCCGTGGAAGTAGCTGATCCAGCGGATGCCGGGATCGTCGTAGTGGGAGCCGTCGGGATTCGTGCCGCTCATCCGGCCGACGGGTATGTGCTCGAAGACCGGCCACGTTCCGAGCTGGGTCGGCGCGGCGGGCACGCCGGTGTTGCCCGGGGATGTCAGGACGACGCTGCCGTTGTGCCAGAGCGTCAGCCGTTGCGGCACGTTCCGGTGGACGTAGACGTAGCTGTACCCGGCGTCACGGCGCTTCCCGGCGACGGCGTCCGAGATCGCGGCGCGCCACACACGGGGCCCCGCGATGCCGTCGACGGCGAGACCGTGGTCGTGCTCGAACATCATCACCGCCCCGCGCACGATCTCGTTCGGCTGGCCGGTCCGCCAGAGCGACTGCAGCTCGGGCGGCGTGTTCGCGTAGCGCCAGTGGAAGCGGCCGGCCGGCGGCGAGACCGCGGCCGAGAGCTCCGCGCGCCGCCCCCGGGCGACGTCGGAGCCCGTCGGCGACCACGTGAGCGGCAGGTAGCCCTCCGCGGCGAGCAGTTGCTGGAGCCGGAGGAACGACGCCGGTGCGACATGCCACGACGTGCCGCGGAGCACGCGCACCGGCGTCGCGAAACGCACGGTCTCGTCGGACGCGAACGGTGCGCCGAAGCCGGCGGGGTGGAAGACGAGCGTGTGCGAGTCGGTCTGCGCCCAGGTCCCCGGCAGCGGCGGCGAGAGCGCCGGGCGCGCGTCTCCGAGCGTCGCGGAGACGGGTCGCGAGAACGTCAGCCGGATCGGCGTGAGCGGCGCGATCGACGTCCCCGGCGCCGGGGCGGCGAGGGCCACCGGCCGGTCCGACTGCGGGAACCACGTGACCCGCACGGGCGCGCCCGGCACTTCCCACGGGCGTGCGGCCGCGGCGACCTCGACCGTTCCGGCGGGAGCTCTCGTCGGAAGCGTGGTCGCGGCGGCGTCGACGGTGCGGTCGCGGCCGCCGAGCACGACGCGGCTGACACGCATGTCGAACTGGACCTTCGGCGCTCGTCCCGGGGCAACGATCAACCACCGCTGCGCGACGTGTGCGGTCGGTGCCGTCACCGACAGATGCTCTTGCCGTTCGGCGCCGAGCGCCCAGCTCGACCAGCCGGGGCGCCGGACGACGACGTCGACGGCGACGGTCTCGCCGGGTCGGAGCCGCGTCCGTGGCGTCAGGCGGCCGTTCCGCACCTCGACCGGGACCGGAGCGCCTGCGGCGGACGCGCGGACGCCGGCGACCGAGCCGGCGAACGGCTGCAGCTCGACGTGCGCGAGCGCGACCGGGTCGGCCGCGAGCCGCGCGCCCGAGAGCAGGTAGACCGCGGCTGCGAGTCCGGCAGCCGCAGCCACGACCGCGCCGAGCGCGAGCCAGAGGCCGCGCCGGGAGCGGCGTCCTCGGCGGGAGCGGCGCACGGAGCTCAACTCGTCGCGGGCTCCGTCGGCTGGAGCGTCGGGAGCGGCGGCTCGGACCCGTCGAGCGCAGGCGGCAGCGGCACGGGATCGGACGCGGCGGGCACGTCGAACGGCCGGCTGAAGCGCGTGGTCGCCGTGCCCGGCTTACCGCACTTGAAGATGCGCAGCGCGTACTGGTACGTGCCGTCGGCGAGGCCCGCCGTCGCGATCGTGGCGGTCGCGTCCCCGACCGCCTTCCCCTCCGTCGCCGCGGCGACGCCGCTGGTCGTCGCATCGATCAGGCGGAGCTCGTAGGTGCACGGGAGCGCGCAGGAGAAGTCGACGGCGAGCGTCGCGGGATCCGTCGCCGACGGTCCGTGGAAAGCGATGCCGGACGCGGCGCTCGTCGTCTTGTCCTGCCGGCACGAGGCGAGCGTCCCGGCCTGCGCGGCGAGCGCCGCGGCGCGGACCGGCGCGAGGCTCGACTTCGGCGTGAAGTTGCCGTAGTAGACGCCCGACTGCCAGGCGCGCGCGTCGCGCTCGTCGGCCACGTGGAAGATCAGCACCCCTGCGACGCTCGGCTGGCACGCCGCCAGAGCGAACGCCTGCTTGTAGTACGCCGCCTGCTGCGCTTCCGGGATCGCGTCGCGCGCAGACGGCGCCGACAGGTGGTTGTAGATCCAGCGCTTCGACTGCGGGATCTGCGTCTGGTACCCGAACTCGTCGTAGACGATCGGCAGCGTCTCGCCGCGCTGAGCGGTCCCCCGGAACGCCGCGGTCAGGAGCTTCACCAGCTTCGGGTAGTCGGCGATGCCGATCGTCGTCGTGTGCGGATGCGCGAACGACGGCGGCAGTGACGACGGCGTCAGGTAGGGATGGATCGCGAACGTGTCCATGATCGGCCGGCGGCGCTTCGTCGCTCGGTAGGCGGAGCCGAGGTCCGCGATGAACGCCGTCGGCGAGTGGGTCTGGCGCGCCGACCCGGGCTTGTCCTGCCCGCGCGGCGCGAGCGCGCCGCCGATCACGTCGATGTCGGCGGAGACGGCCTTGAGCGCGTCGTACGTCTTCGCGAGGAGCAGCTCGTACGACCTGGCGGCCAGGTCGACGCCGCCGGCGCCGAACTGCGGCATCCAGAACAGGTTCAGGTTCGGCTCGTTGCCGACGACGAAGTCCTTGATCGACGGATACGCGCGCGCGATCGACGCCGCAAACCGCGCGAACTGGCCGCGCGCGGTCGACGTCAGCGGCGCGGTCGTCCAGCTGCGCGCGTAGATCGAGAGGATCAGGCGGACGCCGTCGGCGTCCGCGGCCCGCGTCGCGTTGTCGAGGGCGACGAGATCGTCGCCTCCGACCTCCTGCTCGCCCGGTGTCCAGACGACCGACATCCGTACGGCGCCGAACCCCGCGCGGGCGGTGAGGTCCATGCGCGACTTCGCGACGGCAGGAGCGAGCGCGCGCGCGTCGTCGGACGCGGCGCCCACGAACATTCCCGTCCCGGCCGACGCAGGCGCGGCGGCGAGCAGGAGTGCGGTGCCGAGGGCTGCGGCGAGGCTCCGTCTCACGCCGGGGAACGGTAGCGCTGGTCGGGCGGGGCCTCGCCGGCTCCGCCCGACCGACCGTTCTCAGGTGTGCGCGTAGTACGCGACGACGTCCCAGGTGAAGGTGCCGTCGCCGTTGACGCCGATCGTGACGTGCCCCGACGTCGCGAGGTTGCACGCGGACTCGTCGAAGATCACCGCGTTGTAGTCGCTGCACCAGCCGAGATCGACCGCCGAGTACGTCCCCGCAGGGAGCCCGACGTCGATCACCGTGACGCACGTCTCGACGTCCTTGACGAACCCGTTCGGCCCCGCCTTCTCGATCCGGTTGCCCGAGCACGTCGCGAGGTTGCCCGGATACGTCACCGAGAAGTGGTGAACCGTTGCGCCGTTGTCCGCGGATGCCGTGCCGGCGAACGCCAGCAGGCACCCGACGACGACGACGGGAATCAGCAGCCGCAGTCTCGTCCTCATAACCCCTCCTGTTGTCGTAGGTCGCTCGACCGTCCGGGCAACACTCGCGCGGCGGCCTCACTCGACCCTCAGCCGACGCTCAGTTACAGTCGGACAGGAGGAACATGGCGGCAGATCCTCTCAGCGTGCAGCTGCTCGGGCACGTGAGCGCCCACCGGGGCGGACGTCGGGTCGAGGTCAGGGGGGCGCAGCGCCTCGCGATGCTGAGCATGCTCGCGCTCCGCGCCGGCGAGTCGGTCTCGAGCGGCGAGCTCATCGAGGGGATCTGGGACGACGAGGCGCCGGAGAAGGCCCGGCACGCGCTTCACGTGCACACCTCGGAGCTGCGGCGGGCGCTCGGCGCCGACGCGATCGAGACGCGCCGCGGCGGGTACCGGCTGTGCGTCGACGAGGAGCAGGTCGACGCGCTGCTCTTCGAGCGGCTGGTCGGGCGCGTGAACGGCGGCCCGCCGGCGCAGACGCTCGCGGAGCTCCAGGACGCGCTCGCGCTGTGGCGGGGCCCGGCCTTCGGCGGCGCGGCGGAGTCGGCCACGCTGCGCGCGGCCGCGGTGCGGCTCGAGGAGGAACGCCTCGCGGCGCTCGAGCGGCGGTTCGCCGCCGAGCTCGAGCTCGGCCACCACGACCAGATCCTGGGCGAGCTCGGGTCGCTCGTCGCCGCGCTGCCCCTGCGCGAGTCGCTTCGCGCGCAGCTCATGCTCGCCCTCTACCGCTCCGGCCGCCAGGCGGATGCTCTGGCCGCGTATCGCGAGGGCCGCGCGCAGCTCGCCGAGCTCGGCCTCGAGCCGTCGAGCGAGCTGCGCGATCTCGAACGTGCCATTCTCCGCCAGGAGACAGCGCTGAGCGGCCGCCAGGTCGACTCGCGTGTGTGCCGGGACGACGAGGCGCTTCGGGCTGTCGTCGCGTTCGCAGAGAGCTGGGCGTCGGATCTCCGGAATTACGACGCCGCGGCGTTCAGCGCCGTCGCCGCTCGCGCAGACGAGCTCGCCTCGGCGTTCGAGCGCGCGATCGCCACGGGCGCGAAGGAGGTCGGCGTGCGGCTGCTCGCAGCGACGTGGTTCTACTGGATCATCCGCGGACGCCAGCAGGAGGCGGACGTCTGGGCGCAGGCGATTCTCGCGCTGCCCGTCGACCTGGAACCGGTGTGGGAGGTGGAGGGTCAGGTCGCAGCAAGCGAGCTCGCGCGCGTCAACGGCGACCTGCGGCGAGCCGTCGAGCTCAAGAAGCTCGCGCTCCCGGCGACCGACGACGAGCGGCTCGTCGCCGGGCTGCACGCCGACCTCGCGCACCTGCATGTCAGGCTGGGCGAGCTCGACGTCGCCGAGGCGTATGCCGAACGCGCGCTCGAGCTGAGACGCGCCGATCCGAACGACCTGTGCGGCGTCGGCCACGCGCTCGTCGCGGTGGGCGAGGTGCACGAGGCGCGGGGCGATCTCGACTCGGCCGTCGCGGCGTACGAGGCCGCCGTCGCCGACCAGGAGGCGTCCGGCTTCGGCGGCGAAGCCGCGTACATCCGTGGCCGGATGCTCGGCCGCGCGCACAGGAAGCGCGGGAACGCGCGGGCCGCCTACGGCGCCTACCGGCGCGCGCTGAACGATGCGCAGCCGCTCGGCGACTACGGGACGGTCGCGGTGTCGCTGCAAGGGCTCGCCTGGGTATCGAAGGCGCAGGGCGACCCACGTGGTGCGGTGCGGCTGCTCGCGCAGGCGAGCCGGCCGGAGTGGCAGGGCGCGCTCGAGCCGGAAGAGCGTGCGGCCTTCGACGAAGACGTGGCGGCCCTCCGCCGCGAGGTTCCGGAGGACGTGTTCGACTCGGCATGGCGGATCGGCGCCGCGCCGGCGGCGCAGGACGTCTGACGAGGCGGGCCAATCGGGATGCGGGCGGTCCCCGAGGCGCCCGCCCCGGGAACCGCCCGCATACGACTCAGAAGAGCGGCACTCCGTCCCGCGTCAGCTGCCAGGACGGCGTGTAGAACTGCGCCGGGTCGACGGCGCCCTTGGCCGTCACCCAGTCGATGATCAGCTGCCGGATGTCCTGCTGCTGGTCCATCAGCACCGGCGCGGCCTTCGCGTGCGGGAACCCGCCGCCGCCGGACTCGCGGTAGTTGTTGATGGCCACCGCGAACTGCTGGTTCGGGTCGACCGGTGTCCCGTCGGGCAGCCGCAGGTTCTCGATGCGCGAACCGACCGGCTTCGCGATGTCGATGTCGTACGAGATGCCCGACAGCTCGTCGTCGTTGTAGTCGGGGATCCCGGTCGGCGCATCGGGCGTCGCGGCGTTCGTCAAGGCCGACGGATCGACCGGGGCGCCGGGAGCAAGCTGGTTGAAGTACCTCGCGTCGTACTCGAGGTAGTCCTTCAGCTCGGCGCCCGACATCCGGACCGCGAGCAGCGTGTTGTCGTAGATGTAGAGCCCTGCGACGTCGCGGATCGAGACCTGCCCCGCCGGGAACGAAGCTGTCCGGCTGAACGGCGCGGCGATCGAGACCACGGGCAGCGATGCGTCGGGCGTCCCGGCAAGCGCGGTCTTCACCGCATCGGTCTGCACCTTGTTGATCAGGTCGATGATCGGCGTGTCCTTGTACGTCGACTCGGCGGCGCTCATCGCCGTGACCGAGTTGCCGATCGGCGTGTTCACCCACTGCACGACCTTGTCGTGCTGCGGCTGGAGCAGCGCCAGGATGCTCGGATCCTCGGGGAACGCGTTCGTGTTGATGTTCGTCGACGACGCGTCGCTGACACTCCACTGACCGCGGGTCTTCGTCAGCGTCAGCTCCATGTCCGTCACGCGCTCGCCCCAGAGCGCGGGCTCGGAGAGCAGCACCTGCTTCCCGGTCTGGTCGTTCGTGACGTAGAGCTGCGGGATGTCGCGGTGCGAGTGGCCGACGAGGATCGCGTCGATCCCCGGCACCTCCTTCGCGAGCAGCGCAGAGGCGTTCTCCGTCGGCAGGTCCGGGCCGTAGCTCGACGTCCCCTCGACGCCCGAGTGCGACGTGACGATCACGATGTCGGCGCCCGCCGCCTTGACCTGCGGGATCACGGTCTTCGCCTGCTCGACGATCCCGGGGAAGCTGAGCTTGCCCTGGACGTTGTGCTTGTCCCAGAGCGCGACACCCGGGGTGGTGAAGCCGACGATCCCCACGTGAATCGGCTTGTCGCCGGGGACGTTGATCGTCTTGATCACCCACGGCGTGAAGTGCGGCAGACCGGTCGCGTCGTCGATGGCGTTCGCCGACAGCAGGGGGAAGTTCACCTGCTTCGCGAACTCGTCGAGCAGCGGGATGCCGTAGTTGAACTCGTGGTTCCCGATCGCGGCGGCGTCGTAGCCGATTGCGTTCATCGCCAGCGCCATCGGGTGCATGACGTGACCGTCGGTGATCGGGTCGACCTTTGCGTAGTACGTCGAGAGCGGCGTCCCCTGGATCGTGTCGCCGGCATCGATCAGCAGTGTGTGATCCCGACCCTTCTCGGCCCGGATCTGGTTGACGACGGTCGAGACCTTCGCGAGGCCGACGGAGTTGCCGGCCTTGTCCGAGTACGGCGCGTTCTTGAAGTAGTCCCAGTTCTCGCCGTGCCCGTGCAGGTCGGTGGTGCCGAGCACGGTCAGGTGGAACGTGTGGTTCGCATCGGACCGCGGCGTGGTCGCGAGTGCGGTGGAAGACGCGCCGGCGAGCCCGGCCGCGACGGCGATCGCGACCACGCCGATGCGCAGCCTGGACCATGACAAGCGATGTGTCACTCAGTCTCCTTGGAAACGGTCGGGCGGCGACCCCCTGTCAGCCCCCCTGTTGAGGGTGACGATACAGCGGCTCTTGGCGAGCAGGGGGACAGCCGTCGGCTAGCGCGTTTTCGCGCACACGGCAGCGGCCGTTACCGAGTACGCGGGCCCCCTGCGAGGCTCGCCGGACGCACCTCAGGATCCACGGTGCGCAGACCACGACCCG
>DATDNT010000142.1:0-33882 GCA_036518135.1 Gaiellaceae bacterium
CTGAGCACCGACGGCAGGAGGATGACCGCGATCGCGATCGTCGCGCGGCCGCCGCGCACGATCGGCGTCAGCGGATGCAGCCGCTGCCAGCTCAGATGCCGGCCGCCCTGGACTCGCCGAGCTCTGCGAGGCGGTCGCGAAGCCGCTCGGCCTCCGCGCGCTCGAGCCCCGGGATCCGCGCGTCGCTCGCGGCTGCCGCGGTGTGCATGCGCACCGTCGCGAGCCCGAACGACCGCTCGAGCGGCCCCGCCGTCACGTCGATGAACTGCATCCGCCCGTACGGCACGACCGACAGCCGCGCGAACATGACGCCGCGCCGGACGAGCAGGTCGTCCTCACGCTCGGCATACCCCCACGCGTCGAACCGGCGTGTCACGAACCGCTCGACGGCGGCCCCGACGAACGCCGCGGCGACGACACCCGCGACGCCGGCGAAGATGCTGCCGAAGGCGAGGAACCCGAGGACGACCATCGCCGCGAGCGTCACCATGCCGACCTCGATGCGCCGCAGCCGAAGCAGGCGGGAAGACGGCCGGCGCCACTCGTCCACGCCGCGAGTGTAGGTGCGGTGGGCGGGTACGGTGCGCGGATGCCCCGCCTCGCCCTGCTCGTGCTCGTCGCGGCGCTCGCGGCGTGCGGAAGCCGGCCCCAGCCGAAGCTCGACGCGCCGCAGCTCATCGCGCTGGCGCACCGGATCGGCCACGAAGGCGCGTGCGCACAGGCGCGCGACGTGCCGCGGCTTCGCGCACGGGCGATCGCGCTCGTCAACGCGGGGAAGGTGCCGTCGCGGCTCGAGGAGCCGCTGATGAGCGGCGTCGGCGCGTTGCAGGCGCCGGTCTGCGTGCCGCCCGTGCCGGCGGCGGCGCCCGCCCCCGCCCCCGCACCCACGCCCGCGCCGCGGCCGCGGCCGCACGGGCACGGTCACGACCACCGGCCCGACCACCACGGCCATGGGCCCGGCCACGGGAAGGGCGATTGAGCGCGTACCGCGTCGAACGCGAGCTCGGCCGCGGCGGGATGGCCGTCGTCTACGAGGCGCGCCAGGAGGAGCTCGATCGTCCGGTGGCGCTGAAGGTGCTCGCGGCGCATCTCGCAGGCAACGACGAGTTCCGGACGCGGTTTCTGCGCGAGGCTCGGATCGCGGGGCGCCTCCACCACCCCCACCTCGCGCGCACCTACGACATCGCCGAGCTCGACGGTCTGCCGTGCATCGTCATGGAGCTGCTGCCCGGCGGGACGCTCGAGGGCGGCCGCCTGACGCGCGACGAAGCGGCCGACGTCGCCGAGGCACTCGCCTACGCGCACGCCGCCGGCGTCGTCCACCGCGACCTGAAGCCGGCGAACCTCCTGCGCGGCGCGCACGGCGAGGTGAAGATCGCGGACTTCGGCATCGCGCGCGCCGCCGAGGAGACGATGGTCACGCAGGTGGGCACCGTCCTCGGGACGTTGCGCTACCTCGCGCCGGAGCAGGCGGAGGGCCGCGTCGTCGGCCCGGAGGCGGACGTCTACTCGCTCGGCGTCGTCTTCGACGAGCTGCTTCCGGATCGCGACGCGATCACGGCGAGGATGCGCGCGGCGGATCCGGCGGCGCGGCCGACGGCGACGGAGGTGGCTGCGTACCTTCGGGGCGCGACGGTCGTTCGCAGAGGTGCCAGACACCGAAAGGTGTCCGACACCTCGTGGGTCGCCGCCGCGGCAATCGGCGTGCTGGTCGCCGCTGTGCTCCTTGCGACCCACGACTGGTCGAAGAAGCCCGCTTCCGTCCGCCCCGTCCCGCACGCGGCGTCGACGACGCAGCAGGCGCGGAACCTGGAAGCGTGGCTCAGGAGCTACTCGCGGTGACGGCGTCGCGCTCGTCGCCGAACGTGATGCCCTGACGCGCGAGCGCGACCTGCACGTCCTCGCGCGCCTTGAAGATCCGCCACTTCACCGTCGCGAGCGTGATCTCGAGCGAGTCGGCGATCTCGTTGTACGAGAGACCGACCACGTCGCGGAGGAGCAGCGCCATCTTCAGGTCGACCGGCAGCGCCTCGATCGAGCGCCAGAGGGCGTCGATCGCCTCCACGCGCTCGACGGGCTGGTCGACCACCTCGAGCTGGGGCGCGTCGTCGAGGTTCACCGGCGACATCGGCCGGCGCTCGCGCGCGCGCAACTCGTCGAGGACGCGGTTCTTCGTCACCTGGAAGAGCCACGTCGTGAACTTGCACCGCAGCGAGAACTTCGGCAGCCCCTGGAAGACCCGGAGGAACACTTCCTGCGTCAAGTCCTCCGCGAGCGCCTTGTCGCCGTTCGTCAGCCGCAGGACGTAGTTGTAGACCGGCGTCTCGTACGTCCGCACGATGATGGCGAAGGCCCGCTCGTCTCCGCGCTGGGCCTTGCGCAGAATCGCCAGATCGGGCTGGGGGAGCGACAAGGGCCGGAGTATAGCTCCGTTCCCTGACGGTTTTCGTCCCCTTACCGGGGATTTACCAGCGACTGGCCGGTCATCGCCGAAGGTTGAGGAATCCCCAACAACTCCAGCACAGTCGGCGCCAGATCGGCGATCTCGCCGCCGTCGCGAAGCGTCGCGGCGGCATCCGTCAGGACGAGCGGGACGACGTTCGTCGTGTGCGCCGTATGCGGGCTGACGCCGTCGGCCTCGAGCATCTTCTCCGCGTTCCCGTGGTCGGCGGTGACGAGACACACGCCGCCGAGCTCCGTGACGCGCTCGACGACCCGGCCGAGGCAGCGGTCGGCCGTCTCGCACGCGGCGATGACGGCCGGGATGACGCCGGTGTGGCCGACCATGTCCGGGTTCGCGAAGTTGACGACGCAGAACGCGTAGCCGTTCCCGATCTGGCCGACGACCTTGTCCGTCACCTCGTCCGCCGACATCTCCGGCTTGTGGTCGTAGCTCGGCACGTCGCGCGGGCTCGGAACGAGGACCCGGTCCTCCCCGGGCCACGGCTCCTCGCGCCCCCCGTTGAAGAAGTACGTGACGTGCGCGTACTTCTCCGTCTCGGCCACGTGCAGCTGCCGGAGCCCGTGCTCCGACAGCACCTGCGCGAGCGTCTCCTCGACGTCCTGCTCCGCGAAGGCGACGGGCGTGTCGAGATCGGCGGCGTACCGCGTCATCGTCGTCACGTCGAAGCCGTGGTCGAGGAGCATCCGGGTCAGCTGCCGGCCGCGGTCGGGCCGGAAGTTGAAGAAGACGACGCTGTCACCCGGCTCGACGCGCGGCGTCCCCTCGACGCAGATCGGCGTCAGGAACTCGTCGGTCGTGCCGTCGTCGTAGTTCCGTTGCACTTCTGCCAGCAATTCATGTCCTGTACCTGTACAGGTACAGGGGCCGCCGCCGACGATCGCGTCGAACGCGAGCTGAGTCCGCTCCCAGCGCTTGTCCCGGTCCATCGCGTAGTAGCGCCCGACGACCGTGGCGATTCGGTCGAGCGGCAGTTCGGCCAAGTCGCGAACGGCCGACGTCGGCGACACGTCGCGGCCGTCGGTGAACGCATGGATCCACGTCTTCTCCGGCGCGAACCGCAGGAGCGCCTGCACGTGGTCGATGTGCGAATGCACGCCGCCGTGCGACACGAGCCCCATCAGGTGGACGCGCCTCCCGCGTTCGAATGCCGACACGAGCGCCGGGTTCGAGAAGAACGAGCCGTCGGCGATCGCCCGGTTCACGCGCATCAGGTCCTGGTAGAGACGGCGCCCGGAGCCGATCGTCAGGTGACCGACCTCGCTGTTCCCCATCTGCCCCGGCGGCAGCCCCGCCGCCTCGCCCGACGCTTCGATCGTCGTGTGCGGAAAGTCGCGCCACAGGCGGTCGAACACCGGCGTGTCGGCGAGGTCGACGGCGTTGCCGGGCCCGGCGGGTGCGCAGCCGAACCCGTCGAGGATGACGAGGACTACCGGGCTGACCGGCATATCTCGGCGAAGCTGTCGACGTCGAGCGACGCGCCGCCGACGAGCGCACCGTCGACCGCGCCCTGCGACAGCAGCTCGGCCGCATTTCCGGGCTTCACGGAGCCGCCGTACAGCACCGGCACGTCGATCAGCTCCTTGATCGTCTCATGCGCCTCCTGCGCCATCGCGGGAGTCGCGTTCCGGCCGGTGCCGATCGCCCACACCGGTTCGTACGCGATCACGAGGTTGTCGTCGTGGTCGAGCACCGACACCTGCCGGCGCAGCACCTCGTGCGTCTGACCCGCCTCCCGCTCGGTCAGCGTCTCGCCGACGCACGCGATCACGTGCAGGCCGTCCTCGAGCGCGGCGGCCGCGCGCCGCGCCACCGTCTCGTCGGTCTCGCCGAACCACTGCCGCCGCTCGGAGTGCCCGACGAGCGCGCCGTACACGCCGATCTCCTTGAGCATCGGCGCCGACACCTCGCCGGTGAACGCGCCGTCTCGCTCCCAGTGCACGCTCTGCGCGAACACCCCGATCTCGGTGCCGGCGAGCGCCTGCACCGCTTCCGCGAGCGAGACGTAGGGAGGCGCGACGACGACGTCGACGCCGCCGAAGTCGGCGTCGCGCAAGGTCCGGCAGAACGCGGCCGTCTCGCCTGGGCCCTTGTACATCTTCCAGTTGCCGGCGATCAGCGTCATGACGGAATCGCAGCCACGCCGGGGAGCTCCTTCCCCTCGAGCAGCTCGAGCGACGCGCCGCCGCCGGTCGAGATCCACGAGATGCGTTCGGCCACGCCCGCCTCGTGCACCGCGCGCACGGAGTCGCCGCCACCGACGACGGTGAACCCGTCGCAGTCGGCGATGGCGCGCGCGACCGCGAATGTCCCCTCGGCGAACTTCGGCCATTCGAAGACGCCCATCGGGCCGTTCCAGAACACCGTCTTCGCCGCCGCGATCCGTCCGGCGAACGCGGTCTGCGTCTCGGGGCCGATGTCGAGGCCGAGCCAGCCGTCGGGGAGCGCGTCGAACGGCGTCAGCTTCGTCTCGGCTCCCTCCGCGAACGCCGACGCGGCGACGACGTCCGTCGGCAGCACCGCGTCGAACGAGAACGGGTTCTCGGCGCGCACGTCCTCGGCCATCTTCCCGCCGATCAGCACTACGTCGGCGCGGCCGCCGAGATTCTCGAGCACGCCGATCTTGTCCTCCACCTTGGCGCCGCCGGAGACGATCACGAACGGCCGCTCGACGTCGCCGAGGAGCTTGCCGAGGTGCTTCAGCTCGTCGAGCAGGAGCAGGCCCGCGTAGGACGGAAGCAGCTCGGTGACTCCGACGGTCGAGCTGTGCGCACGATGCGCCGACCCGAACGCATCGTTCACGTAGAGGTCGCACCCTGCCGCCAGCTCGCGCGCGAACGCCGGGTCGTTCTTCGTCTCGCCCGCGTTGAACCGCGTGTTCTCGAGCACCGTCAAGCGCTCGTCACCGACGAGCTCGGCGACACGGTCGCGGACCGGCTGCATCGAGTACTTCGCGCGATCCTCCTCGGTCTTCGGCCGCCCGAGGTGCGAGCACACGCGGACGTCCGCCGCGCCGCGGTCGAGCAGCAGCCGGATCGTCGGGAGCGACGCGCGGATGCGTGTGTCGTCGGCGACCTTGCCTCCGTCGAGCGGCACGTTGAGGTCTGACCGCACGAGGACGACTTTTCCGTCGACGTCGGCCGTCTCCACGGAGCGCGGGAGCTGCATCAGAGGAGCTTCGAGACGAGGTCGACCAGGCGGCACGAGTAGCCCCACTCGTTGTCGTACCAGCCGAAGACCTTCGCGAACGTGCCGTTCGCCATCGTCAGCCCGCTGTCGAATGTGCACGAGGCAGGCGAGTGGACGATGTCGGTCGAGACGAGCGGGTCCGTCGAGTAGTCGAGGTACGGCGCGAGCGGCCCGTCGGACGCCGCCGTCTCGAACGCCGCGTTCACGGAGTCCGCCGTGACGTGGTCGCGAAGCGTCACGACGAGGTCGGTGACGGAGCCGGTCGGCACGGGTGCGCGCATCGACATGCCGTCGACCTTGCCCTTCAGGTGCGGCAGCACGAGGCCGATCGCGCGGGCGGCGCCCGTCGACGTCGGGACGAGGTTCAGCGCCGCGGCGCGGGCGCGCCGAAGGTCCTTGTGCGGGCCGTCCTGGAGCATCTGGTCCTGCGTGTACGCGTGGATCGTCGTCATGTACCCCTGCTCGATCCCGAAGGCGTCGTCGAGAACCTTCGCCATCGGAGCGACGCAGTTCGTCGTGCACGACGCGTTCGAGATGATCGAGTGCTTCTCGCCGTCGTACTGGTCGTCGTTCACCCCGAGCACGACGGTGATGTCCGGATCGGTCGCGGGCGCCGAGATGACCACCTTCTTCGCGCCGGCGTCGAGGTGCTTCTGCGCGCCCTCGCGGCTCGTGAAGAAGCCTGTCGACTCCACGACCACGTCCACCTCGAGGTCGCGCCAGGGCAGGTTCGCGGGATCACGCTCCGCGAGCCCCTTGAGCTCCTTGCCGTTCACCTTCAGCGAACCGCCTGCAGCCTCGACGTCGCCGTCGAACGTGCCGAGCACGGAGTCGTGCTTGAGGAGGTGCGCCATCGTCGGGACATCGCCGAGGTCGTTGAAGGCGACGATCTCGAAGTCGCCGTCCCGCTCGAGCGCAGCCCGGAAGAAGTTGCGGCCGATGCGACCGAACCCGTTGATTCCCACGCGTGTCTTCGCCATGTCCGTGACTCTAACGACGCCGGTACAGCACGAATCCGTTGTCCTCCCCGATCTTGGAGAGGCGCGGATCCGATGCGGCTGCACGACCGGCGCGACTTGCGTGGCGGACGAGCACGTACCGCGCGTTGCGGACGGCGCGCGGCGCGCGGCCGTCGAGCCAGTCGAGGTAGAGGCTCTGGTCGCGCGCGCGGAACGCATCGATCGGGTCCGCGACCCACACGCGGCCGCCGTAGAGCTCGACCTCCTCGGCGAGGATCGGCTCCGCGAGGACGGCTGCGTGCGTCGCCGCCGCGCGCTTCGCGAGCGTGCGCGAGCCGGCGTCGAACGGCGTGTGTGCAAGGCCGAGGATCGCGAGCAGCGCGAACGGAAGGGCGAAGAGCACGGGATACCGACGGTCAGGCAGCGCGCGCGACGCCGGGTAGGCCAGGAGGAAGAGCAGCCAGACGCCGAGCCGCGCGGAGTGAAGCGTGGCGAGCGCGAGGCCGACCGCGGCGACCGCTTCCCAGCGTGAGAACCGCCGCCGCCCGACGCCCGCGAGCGCGACCGCACAGAGTGCGAGCACCACGTCGAGCGGCCGTAGCCCGAGCGGCGCCCAGAGCCCGACCCCGCGCCTCGCCGCCTCGTTCTGCGCGACGCCCCAGTAGTACTGCGGCGTGTGCCAGAGCGCGGGGGTCACGCACAGCCCGACGGCGGCCGCGATCGCCACGGGCCAGCGGCGCCGGTCGGCGATCGCGACGTACACGACGAGCAGGGCGAGCCCGACAAGGGCGCTCCCGTGCAGGTTCGACCAGAGCGCGAGCAGCGGCACGGCGAGCCAGAGCCGCTCCGGCGCGCGCTCGAGCAGCAGGAGCAGCGCCGGGAAGAGCACGAGCGAGAAGAGCTCTGCGTGCACGACGAGCAGCTGCGCAAGCGTCCCGATCAGGACGACGAGGAGCACGACGTCCGACCGCACTCCGCGCGCGAGCACCACGAACGCGGCGGCGGCCGCGGCCATCTGCGCGAGCACGAGTCCGCGCTCGCCGAAGAGGTCGTAGAGTCCTGCGAAGACCGACTGCGCGAGCACCGGCACGTCGTGCCAGCCGCTCGTCGGTGCCGACGCGAACGGCAGCGAGTGCGCGAACGTCGCGCCGAGGGCGACGAGCCAGCGCGAGTCGGCGCCGATGATCGCGAACGACGCGACGGCCGCCGCGGCGACCGCGACGACGCTAGGCCTGCGCAGGGATGCCGTAGATGGCGGCAAGCTTCGTGCGCAGGTAGCGCACGTACGGCTCGGGGTCGATCTGCGAGGTGCCGACCGCGCGCTCGAGCGTCTCCGCGGGCGTGTACTTGCGCCCGTGGCGATGCAGGTGCTCGCGCAGCCAGTCGCGCAGCGGCGCGAAGTCGCCCCGCTCGAATGCGTCGTCGAGGTCGGGGAGGTCGGCCGTCACGCGCTCCCAGATCTGCGCCGAGATCAGGTTGCCGAGCGCGTATGTCGGGAAGTAGCCGATGCCGCCCATCGACCAGTGCACATCCTGCAGCACGCCTTCGGTGTCGCTCGGCACCTCGATCCCGAGGTACTCCCACATGCGGCGGTTCCACTCCTCGGGCAGCTGTTCGAGCGGGAACTCGTCGTAGAGCATCGCCTGCTCGAGCTCGAACCGGAGGATGATGTGGAGGTTGTACGTCGCCTCGTCGGCCTCGACGCGGATCAGCGAGGGGACGACCATGTTCACCTCGCGGTACCAGCTCTCGGCGTCGTGGCCGGCGAGGGCGCCGGGATGCAGCTCCCGGAGCCGCGGGAAGAAGCGCCGCCAGAACGGCTGCGAGCGGCCGACGAGGTTCTCCCACATGCGGCTCTGCGACTCGTGCAGGCCGAGCGACACGCCGCGCGCGAGCGGCGACCGCTCGAGCGACGGGTCGATCTGGTGCTCGTACAGCCCGTGGCCGAACTCGTGCATCGTCCCGAACAGGCCCTCGAGGCGGTCGGTGAAGTAGCGCGTCGTGATGCGGATGTCGCCGACACCGGTCCCCGACGCGAAGGGGTGCACGGTCGGATCGAGCCGCCACGCGTCGTCCGTGAAGCCGAACTCCCGGACGACCTCGAGCTCGAAGACCTTCTGGGCGGCGACGTCGAACGTCTTCGGCGCCCGTTCGGGAATGCCGTTGTCGGTGACCTCCTTGACGAGCGGCGCCTGATGCTCCTTGAGGTAGTCGAAGATGCGGCGCACCTCCGCGGTCTTCATCCCCGACTCGTAGTCGTCGAGCGCGATGTCGTAGGGCTCGTCGCCGGGGTCGAAGCAGTCGATGTACCGCTTTGCGAGGTCGAGGTTCTTCCGGAGCGTCGGCAGGAACGAGCCGAAGTCGTTGTTCTTGCGCGCGTCGACCCACACCTGGTTCGCGAGCGACGCCGACCGAGACATCTCGGCGCGCAGGTCGGCCGGCACCTTGCTCGCCTTCTCCCAGTCGCGCGCGGCGACGCGCACCAGGCTCGCCTCGAACGAGTCGTACTCGTGCTCTGCGCCCCAGTCGCGCAGGTCGTCGATCAGCTTGCCGACCTCCGCCGACGTGAACTTCTCGTGCTGGATGCGGCCGACCGTCGCCATCTGCTCGGCGCGGATCGCGCCGCCGCGCGGTGGCATCAGGACGTGCTGATCCCACGAGAGGAGCGCCATCGTCTTGCCGAGATCGGCGATCTCCGCCAGGCGCTGCCTCAGCTCGTCGAACTTCGCCTGGCTCATGGCAGCGAAAAGTATATGGCGGCCCGGGGGGAGGCTCCGAGGACGACCCTCCCCCCGGTTCGCCCGTACACGGCGGCGACGGTGGACGGGGTCTGTATCCACCGCCTGCCGGGCACAGGCTCCGCCGGCTCAAGTGTGACGGTGGTGACTCATTTCCCGCCAGAGCAGTTGCAAATCGGGCAACGTCAAGTTTCGACCAGCCTCACCACCGCTTGCAGCCGACGATGCGCGGCCGACTTCGTCAGCGGCGGCCGCGCCTTGGCGGCGAGCTCGGCGAGCGACGCGGACGGGTGGCGCAGGCGCAGCTCGGCGATCTCGGCGAGCTCCGGCGGCAGCGCGTCGAGCCCGATCGCGCGGATCGCCTCCAGCTGGCGGTGCGCGGAGCGAGCGACGCGCTCGAGGTTCGCCTCGTCGGCGTTCGCGAGCCGGTTGGCGTCGGCGCGGATCGCCGCGAGGACGGCGTGCTCCTCCAGTGCGAGCGCGGTGTCGCCCGCACCGGCGAGCGCGAGCACGTCCGCGATCGTCTCGTGGCCCTTCGCGTACGCGAGCGCGTGCCCGCGGCGCTCGGTCGTCTTCAGCGTGACGCCATCGCGCTCGGCCACCTCGGCGATGAAGCGCGCGCCTTCGATCGTGCCGGCGCGGAGCTCGAGATGCGGGTCGCGCGGCCCGGAGAGGCTGCCGCCGCCGAGCAGCGCACCGCGGAGATAGGCGCCGCGGCAGCACGATCGTCCGACGACGCGCTTCGGCGGCAGCTCGAGCGGCGCGCCCGACGGCGAGAGCACGCCGGCCTCACCGAGCACGTCGAGCGCCGGCTCGTCGACGTCGACGTGGAGCTGGTACCGCGTCGCACGGTCGAACGCCTGGCGGCGGTAGGTGCGGATCTCGCTGCGGACGCCGAGGTCACGGAGCAGCGCGAACGCGCGCCGCGCCGCCGCGCTGGTCGCGAGGTCGAGATGGACGACGATCCCGCCGCCGCGCAGGTGCCAGGCGCCGGACGCGTGGAAGAGCGCGGACAGCTCCGCGACCCTGCAGCAGCGCCGCTCCGGCGCGATCTGCGCCAGCTCGTCTCTCAGCTCATCCGAGAGCGACACCCTCGAGCTCCAGGAGCCGTTTCTTGTACTCGTTGCCGTACGCGCCCCAGCCGCCGATGCCCCCGACGGAGACGACGCGGTGCACCGGCAGGAACGGTGCGAGGTCGCAGCGCGCGCAGAACGTGCCGGCGGCGCGCGCGGCGCGTGGGCGGCCGGCGAGCGCGGCGAGCTCGCCGTAGGTGATCGTCTCGCCGCGGGGCACGGTGCGGAGGACGCGTGCGCACTCGCCGTGGAAGCCCTCGGGCAACACGAGCGGCACGTCGAGGAAGTCGTCGGGCTCGCCGAGGAACCACCGGTGGAGACGCGTCCCCAACGGCCCGACGTCTGACGCTCGTCCGACGCGCGTCAGACGCGGCAACTCGCTGTGGAAGACACGGCCGTCTTCGTCGAGCCACACCTCCCCCACGCCCCAGCCGGGCACCTCGTACTGGACGAGCGTCGGACGCATCGCTGCCAATGATGTAGCTTCGCGCGCGTGACGCGGGACGCCTTGCCGGGACTCGGCTACGTGTACGTCGCGCTCGCGCTGCCGGCGCTCCTCGTCGGCCCTGCGCACCAGCAGCTGCAGAGCGCGCTCCTGACCGGCGCTGCATTCGCCTACCTCTGGTTCATCGCGAGCCTCGGCGCGAAGCTCGTGCGTTTCGCCCCCGACGGGTTCTTCGCGAGCGTCGTCGTGCTCGGCGGCGCCGCCTACATCGCGCTGCAGATCGTCGCCGTCCTCGGCGACCGGCTGCTTGCCGGGCCGTCCGCCGCGTGCGCTGCGGCGGCGATCATCGGCTCGTCGCTCGCCGCGTGGCGCGCACGCAAGATCCCGCGCTGGTTCGGGCAGGCCGGGATCGCCGGCGGGATCGCGGTGTTCGCGGTCGGGCTCGTCGAGAGCGCCGCCGACTGGACGCTCGCCGACCGGTCGGTCTACGCGTCGTCGCTCGGCTTCATGATCTGGGTCGTCGTCACGGCGACGTACCTGCTCCGCCGCTAGCGGCGAGCCACTCCTCGTAGAGCCGGATCTGCGTCGCCTTCGCCTCCGCTTCGACGCGCCGCCCCGCGTCGAGGTCGCCGCCGCGCGGCAGCGCCTCGAGCGCCGGCTCGAAATGCGCTGCGGCGCGCTCGATCATCTCCTCGAGCGGCGCGTCGACCTGCAGCACCGCCAGCCGAAGCTCCCGCGCCTCTCGCGCGATCGTGCGCGCGATGAGAACGTCGCGCTCCGTCGCGTTCTCGCGCGCGCGGCGTCCGTCGCTCGTCCCGGCGATCGGCGGCCGCGCGAGGAGGCGCTCGCGAAGCTGCGCCTCGTCCGGCAGCAGGAAGAGCGCCTGCGCCGGGTCGCGGAGGAATGCCGAGACCGTGGTCGGGAAGAGCTGCGGCCCTTCCACGATGCACGCGGGTGCGTCCGGCAGCTCGCGCAGGTCCTCGAGGACGAGCCGGACGCGGTGGCGCGACGTCGTCACGAACCAGCGGAGCATCTGTTCCGGCGCGGCGTCCACCCAGCGCTCGTCGAGCGACAGCCCGCCGAACTCCGTCGGCGGCATCCGCGGCTCGTGCACCCACACGCGGTGGTCGACGACGTACAGCTGGAGATCGAACCGACGCGACAGCGCGTACGCGATCGACGACTTGCCGCTTCCCTGCGGACCGCCGATCCACAGCGCGTGTGACGGGTCCACGACCGTAATCTACGGCGCATGAGCACCCACGCGATCTTCCGCCCCCCGCATCCCAGGAACGAGCCGATCCACGACTACGCGCCGGGGACACCCGAGCGCGAGCGGCTGCAGCGCCGCCTCGAGCAGATGCGCGGAGAGCGCATCGAGGTGCCGCTCGTGATCGGCGGCAACGACGTCACGACCGGCGACCTGAAGCAGGCCGTGATGCCGCACGACCGCAACCACGTCCTCGCGGACGTGCACCAGGGGACTGCGGAGCACGTGCAGATGGCGGTCGACGCCGCGGCGAAGGCGTGGGAGGACTGGTCGCGCTGGCCGTGGGAGGAGCGCGCCGGTGTGCTGCTGCGCGCGGCCGAGCTGTTGTCCGGGCCGTGGCGCGACACGCTGAACGCGGCGACGATGCTCGGCCAGTCGAAGACCGCGCACCAGGCGGAGATCGATGCCGCGTGCGAGTCGATCGACTTCTTCCGCTGGAACGTCGAGTTCATGACGCGCATCTACTCCGAGCAGCCCGCGTCGTCGCCGGGTGTGTGGAACCGCATGGAGTACCGCCCGCTCGAAGGCTTCGTCTTCGCCGTCTCGCCGTTCAACTTCACGGCGATCGCGGCGAACCTCACGACGTCGTGCGCGCTCATGGGCAACGTCGTCGTCTGGAAGCCGGCGGGCACGGCGATGCTGTCGGCGTACTACCTGATGCGCCTGCTGCAGGAGGCGGGCCTCCCGGACGGCGTCGTGAACCTCGTCTACGGCTCGGGCGCGACGATCGGCGACGCGGCGCTCGCGAGCCCCCACCTCGCCGGCATCCACTTCACGGGGTCGACGCCGGTGTTCAACGGAATGTGGCGAACGGTCGCGCAGAACATGGACGGCTACCGCAACTACCCGCGCATCGTCGGCGAGACGGGCGGGAAGGACTTCATCGTCGCGCACCCGTCCGCCGACGTCGACGCGCTCGCGACCGCGATCGTCCGCGGCTCGTTCGAGTACCAGGGGCAGAAGTGCTCGGCGTCCTCGCGCGTCTACGCGCCGTCGAACCTCTGGCCGCAGCTGCGCGAGCGGCTGCAGGAGCAAGTGGCGACGATCAAGATGGGCGACGTCGCCGACTTCCGCAATTTCATGGGTGCCGTGATCGACGGCGCGTCGTTCAAGACGCAGGCAGACGCGATCGAGGAGGCGAAGACGGCGGGCGACAGCGACATCGTGGTCGGCGGCGGCTACAGCGACGAGCAAGGCTGGTTCGTCGAGCCGACGGTGATCGAGACGCGCAACCCCGAGTTCCGCACGATGCGGGAGGAGCTCTTCGGGCCGGTCGTGACGACGTTCGTCTACGACGAGAGCCGCTGGGACGACACGCTCGACCTGATCGACCGCGGCGCGCCCTACGGCCTGACGGGCGCGGTCTTCTCCGAGGACCGCGCGGCGATCGCCGACGTGCAGCAGAAGCTCCGCTACGCGGCCGGCAACCTCTACGTCAACGACAAGCCGACCGGCGCCGTGGTCGGGCAGCAGCCGTTCGGCGGCGCGCGCGCGTCGGGGACGAACGACAAGGCCGGTTCCATGTGGAACCTGATCCGCTGGGTCAGCCCCCAGACGATCAAGGAGACGTTCACGCCGCCGCGCGACTACCGGTACCCGTTCATGGACGACGGGCCGGACACGGCGGGGACCTGAGCGAGGAGAAGAAGCGGCCGGCTGCCCCCATCAGCGGTGGGGGTCGGCGGAGACAGCCGGCCGCCTCCTCCATCCAACCTATGACGCCCGTGTCACGCAACGGCGCGGACGCCGCTCACACCCGATTCACACGTGGAACGTCCACGCGACGGCCGCGCCGTGCGTGGCGGTGCGCGCGTACGCGACCGCAGTGTGCGTGCCTTTCGCGAGCGGCGAGGCCGGCGCGCCGTAGAGCGTGCCGCGGGTCGGGGTGAGGCCGCCGCCCTTCTCGAGCAGCTCGACGCCGTCGACCCAGAGCGCGGACTCGACGAGGTCGCTCTTCGCGCTCATCTCGGCGGCGACCTGCGGCGTCGCCGGCTGCGTCGACCCCGGCTTCGGCCCGAGGATCGTCAGCTTCACCGCCCCGGTCATGTCCGCCTGCCACGACCCGTCGACGAGCCGGTACGCCGTCGCCTTCCCTCCCTGCATCGTCACGGCCCACTCCGATCCCCGGTACAGCGGCGTCCCGGGCAGCGTCGCCTCCTTCTTCTTCGACGACCCACACGCGACGAGCGCGAGCGAGATCACGAGGGCGAGCGTGATCCTGGCCACGGCCGAAGCGTAGTCAGGGCGACGGCGGCGCCCGCGAGCGCGGGCAGCGAGAGCACGACGCCGGCGGCGCGGACGCCGAACGCACCCGCGATCGCACCGTCGACGAGGCTCGCGACGGGGCGCAGGCCGAGGAAGGCGATCGACCACAGCGCCATGATCCGGCCGCGCTGCGCCGGCGACACGCCGAGCTGCAGGCGTGTCGTCGCGGCCGTGTTCGAGCTCAGGTAGCCGAACCCCGCGAGCGCGAGGAACGCGAACGCGAGCGGCAACCACGGTGTCAGCGAGAAGAGCAGGATCCCGCCGCCGAGCGCCGCGAGGGTGACGATCATCCGCTGCCGCGAGCCGGCGACGCGGCCGGCGACGAGGAACGCGGCCGTGACCGCGCCGGCGCCGAAGAACGCGACGATCACGCCCGCCCACGTGTCGCCGTAGCCGAACGCATGCGCGAACGCCGGCGACTCCGTGTTGACGGGGTCGGAGCCGAAGCCCGCGACCATCACGATCAGGAGCGAGACGGCGAGCGCGGGCTTCTCGCGCAGCAGCCGGAAGCTCTCGCGCAGCCGCGTGCGCTCGGCGCGCTCCTCGTCGCGCGGCCGCACGAGCAGCAGGCCGGCGACGAGCACGAGGTACGAGACCGAGTTGACGGCGAACGCGGTCGCGATCCCGAACAGCTTGATCACGCCCGCAGCCGTCGCCGGGCCGATCGCGCGCGCGAGGTTGAAGGTCATCGAGTTGAGGGCCACCGCCTGCGGCACGTCCTCCTCCTCGACGAGCGCGGCGATCAGCGCCTGCTGCGACGGCACCGACAGCGCGCTGATCACCCCGAGCGCGGCGGAGAAGCCGATCACCACCCACTCGTCGGCCGCCCCGCCCCACGCGAGCCCCGCGAGCACCGCCGTCGACGCGGTCGCGCAGAGCTGCGTGACGAGGAGCAGCTTGCGGCGGTCGAGCCGGTCGGCGATGCCGCCCGCCCACGGCGAGAGCACGAGGACGGGCGCGAACTGGCAGAAGTTGAGGACGCCGAGCAGGAACGGCGAGTGCGTCAGCCGGAAGACGAGGATCGACGCCGCGAGGTTCTGGAACCAGGTGCCGCTCGCCGATGCCGCGTTGCCGACGAAGTACGGCGCGAAGTTGCGCGACCTGATGACCCGCCAGGCCGCCGCAGGGCCGACCGTCTCCGTCAAGCCCGGCCGGTTCGGTGCAGTTGCGCGTAGATCCGGCGCGCCGTCTTCGGCGGCACGCCGGGGACGCCCTCGAGCTCCTCCTGCGTCGCCTCGACGACGCGCTCGGCCGAGCCGAAGTGCTGGAGCAGCGCGCGCCGCCGCGCCGGGCCGACGCCCTCGAGCTGGTCGAACATCGACGAGCGCGCAGCCGCGTCGCGCCGCTGGCGGTGGAACGTGATCGCGAAGCGGTGTGCCTCGTCGCGGATGCGCTGGAGCAGCTGGAGCGCGGGCGACTCGCGCGGGAGGAGGATCGGCTCCGACCGCCCCGGCACGAACACCTCCTCGATCCGCTTCGCGAGCGAGATGACGGCGACGCGCGGCAGGTCGAGCTCGTGCATCGCGGCGAGCGCCGCCGACAGCTGGCCCTTGCCGCCGTCGATCACGACGAGGTTCGGGGTCGCCGCGAACGACTCGTTCCAGTCGTCGCTCCCGGGCTCCGCGGCGAGGCGCGAGAACCGCCGCGTGATCATCTCGCGCATCGAGGCGAAGTCGTCTTGCCCCGCGACGTCGCGGATCGCGAACTTGCGGTAGTGACCCTTCTTCGCGACGGCGTCCTCGAACACGACCATCGAGCCGACGACCTCCTGTCCCTGGATGTTCGAGATGTCGAAGCACTCGATGCGGATCGGCAGCGACTCGAGGTTGAGCGCCTCGCGCAGCTCCTCGAGCGACTCGAGCCGGCGTGCACGCTTCGTCTCCGCCTGGAACGTCTCGGACTCGAGCGCGAGCTGCGCGTTCTGCTGCGCGAGCTCCTGCAGCCGCCGCTTCTCGCCGCGCTCCGGGCGACGCACCTCGACGTGCGCGCCGCGGCGCTCCGTCAGGAACTCCTCGAGCGCGGTCGTGTCCCCTGCGTCGCGCGGCACGAGGATCTGCGGCGGGATCGACGGCGCGACGCCGTAGTACTCGAGGCAGAACTGCTCGAGCACCTCGCCCAGGTCCTCCCCCGCCGCGTTCTCGAGGTGGAACGAGTGGCGGTCGACCATGCGGCCCTCGCGGAGCGGGAAGAGCTGGACCGCGGCGCGCTCGGGCGACACCGCGATCCCGATCACGTCGACGTCGCCGGTCGACGGGCGCTCGACCGCCTGCCGCTCGGCGAGGCGCTCGATCGCCTGCAGGCGGTTTCGGTACCGCGCCGCGTCCTCGAACCGCTCCTCGGCCGCCGCCTCGCGCATCTCCTGCTCGAGCCTGCGCCGGATCGGCCGGTCGTTCCCCGAGAGGAACTCGATCACCTGGTCGATCAGCTCGCGGTAGTCGTCTTTCGAGATGTACCCCACGCAGGGCGCGTAGCACCGCTCGATGTGGTAGTCGAGGCATGGGATCCCGCTGTGGCGGCCCGGCTGCGGACCCTCGCACGGGCGGTAGCGGAAGACGCGGTTCAGCACGTCGAGCGTCTCGCGCACCTTCTTCGCGTTCGCGTAGGGGCCGAAGTACCAGACGCCGCGGCGGTGGCGCTCGCGCGTGAACATGACGCGCGGGTAGTCGTCCTCGACCGTCACCGCGATGTACGGGAACGACTTGTCGTCGCGGAGCCGCACGTTGAACGGCGGGCGATGGCGCTTCACGAGGTTCTGCTCGAGGTGCAGGGCCTCGACCTCGCTGCCCGTGACGATCGTCTCGACCGTCTCGACGCGCGACGCCATCGTCCTGATCCCCTGGCGGGTGTCGCTCGATCCCGCCTGGAAGTACGACCGGACACGCGGCCGGAGCGACTTCGCCTTGCCGACGTACAGCACGTCGCCGCGCCCGTCTCGGAAGAGATAGACGCCGGGCTTCGTCGGGACGCGCTTCAGCTGCGTTTCGATCCGGTCCGACGCCATCGGAAAGCCAGGGTACTGTGGGCGCTCGTGAGGGCGCTGCTCGTGGGTCTCGGGGTCTTCTTCGCGCTGTGCGGGCCGGCGTACGCCGGTGGCCCGTACATGCTCGTCGGCGCCGCCGAGGACGTCGCGAAGGCGCAGGACCCGGCGTTCGCGAAGCTGCAGATGGACAAGGCGAAGCTTGCGGGGCTCGACTCGATCCGGGTGACGCAGACGTGGACGAAGGGCCAGACGACCCTTGGGCCGAACGACCAGATCGAGCTCGGGAACGCGATCGCCGCGGCGCAGTTCACCGGCATCCGGATCGTCCTCTCGCTCTACCCGTTCGGGTCGAGCGTGACGCCGCTGACCGACCAGGACCGCGCCGACTTCGCCGCGTTCTGCGTCGACGTCGCGACGAGGTTCCCGACGGTGCACGACTTCATCGTCGGCAACGAGCCGAACCTCAACCGCTTCTGGATGCCGCAGTACGACGACGCCGGCGCCGATCTCGCCGCGCCCGCGTACGAGCAGATGCTCGCGACCGCGTACGACGCCTTGAAGGCGGTTCGCCCCCACTCGACGATCTACGGCGGCGCGCTCGCGCCGCGCGGCGTCGACAAGCCCGGCACCGGCCGCGACACGCATTCGCCGACGACGTTCATCGCCGACCTCGGCGCCGCCTACCGCGCGAGCGGCCGGGAGGTGCCGATCATGGACGCGTTCGCGTTCCACCCGTACCCGGAGACGTCCGCGACGGGCCCGAACTTCCCGCACCCGAACTCGTCGTCGATCGGGCTCGCCGACTACGACAAGCTCGTGTCCCTGCTCGGCGCCGCGTTCGACGGGACGGCGCAGAGAGGCTCGGCGCTGCCGATCCTCTACGACGAGTTCGGGATCGAGACGCAGGTGCCGCCGGACAAGGCGCCGATGTACACCGGCACGGAGCCGGCGACGACGAAGCCCGTCGACGAGGCGACGCAGGCGCAGTACTACACGCAGGCGCTGCAGATGACGTTCTGCCAGCCGACGGTGATGGGGATCCTGCTCTTCCACGTCCAGGACGAGCCGGCGCTCTCGGCCTGGCAATCGGGGCTCTACTACGTCGACGGCGCGCCGAAGTCGTCGCTGCCGGCCGTGAAGGCCGCAGCCGCCACGGTGCACCGCGGCATCGCTGCGGCGTGCCCGGGGATGCAGCTGTCGCCGAAGCTCACCGTCAAGGCGGCGAAGCCGACGAAGAAGGGCGTCAAGGTGACGGTCACGTGCGACCTCGACTGCTCCTACTGGGTGCAGGTCGACTCGCGCAGGCTCACCGGGACGGCGATCGGACGCACACCGAAGGTGGTCTCATTCACGCTGAAGCTCGCAAAGGGCCGCCACGTGGTGACGGCGCAGGCGACCGCGGCCGCCAACGCCGGGCCGCCTTCGTCGGCGCGTGCGTCCTTCTCCTCGCGCTAGCGGGCTGCGGCAAGTCGTCGCGGCCGTCGCTCGTCGTCGGCGCCGTCGAGGACGCCTCGAAGTGGGCGACCGCGCCGCGGGCGCCCATGCAGATGGCGAAGGAGGCCGGCCTGCACGCGGACGTGCTGAGCTCGGTGTGGCACCGCGGCGCGGATCCGGCCGACGACCTGCCGCCGCTCCGTCGCGCCGTCGACGCCGCGACGGCCGAGGGCGTCGACCCGATCCTCGCCGTCTGGCAGCTGAGCGGCGACACGCCGACGACCGCGGCCGAGCGAGCCGCGTTCGCGGCGTACACCGTGGCGCTGCTGAAAGCGCTGCCCGACGTGCACACGGTGATCGTCGACAACGAGCCGAACCTCAACCTGTTCTGGCTGCCGCAGTACGACGCCGCGGGCGGCGATGCCGCGGCGGTCGCGTACGTGCGGCTGCTCGCGGCGACGTACGACGCCGTGAAGGCGGCGGAGCCGGGCACGACGGTGATCGGCGGGGCGCTGTCGCCGCACGGGAGCGACGACCCGGGCGCGAAGCGCCAGACGCACTCGCCGACGCGGTTCCTCGAGGACATGGGCGCCGCCTATCGCGCGTCGGGCCGGACGGCCCCGCTGATGGACGAGCTCTCGGTCCACGTCTACGGCGAGTCGTCGCGCGTGCCGCCCACGCTCGAGCACCCGAACAGCACGTCGATCGGCATCGCCGACTACGCGAAGCTCGTCCGGCTCGTCGACGACGCCTTCGGCGGGAGGCTCCCGATCGTGTACGGCGAGTACGGCGTCGAGACGGCGATCCCGCCGGTGCACGCCGGCGCCTACACCGGCCACGAGGTGGTCGAGCCGGTCGACGAGGCGACGCAGGCGCGCTACTACCGGCAGGCGATCGAGCTCGCCGCGTGCCAGCCGCGGGTGCGCATGCTGCTCTTCTTCCACGTCCTCGACGAGGTGCCGCTCGCGGGACTGCAGAGCGGGCTCTACTACGCCGACGGCGCGCCGAAGGAAAGCGCGCGGGTGGTGCGCGACACGCCGGTAACCTGTCGGCGATGAGCGGCCAGTACGTCGCGTACACCTTCTACCGGGTCGATCCGGCGTGGCGGCGGCTGCCGGTCGAGGACCGGGCGGCCGCCAAGGAGGCGTTCGCCGACGTGATCGAGGAGTTCGCGCCGCGCTTCGACCACCTGCGGTGCTACTCGACGACGGGCGTCCGTCCCGAGACCGACTTCTTCCTGTGGAAGATCACCGAGCGGTACGAGGATCTCGGCGAGCTCGGCGCGGCGCTCAACGGGACGCCGCTCGCGCCGTGGCTCGAGACGCCGTACTCGTACCTCGCGACGACGCGCGCGTCGCAGTACACGCAGGCGCGGAAGGCGCGGCGGATCACGCCGAAGGGGCAGCCGTACCTCGTCGTCTACCCGTTCGTGAAGGTCCGTCCGTGGTACGCGCTCACGGAGGAGGATCGCCAGCGGGCGATGGACGAGCACATCCGGATCGGCCGCGAGGAGTTCCCCGGAATCACGAACCACACGACGTACTCGTTCGGGATCGACGACCAGGAGTTCATGACGGCGTTCGAGTGCGACGAGCCGGCCGACTTCATGCACCTGATGCTCCGCCTGCGCGACTCGGAGGCGTCGAAGTACACGGAGCGCGACGTCCCGATCTTCGTCGGGCAGCACATGGCGCTCCGCGAGGCGCTCGACCGCCTCGACGGCGTGGCCGCTGCGGTGCCTCAGACGTAGCGGCGCTGGTCGCGCCACGTCTTCCAGCCGACCCACACGCAGATCCCGGCGACGACGAAGAACGCGAGGGCGTCGAGGCCGCGCACGCCGATCACGGCGAACCAGCCGATGTCGAGCACGAGCAGCGCGACGGCGCAGTAGAAGACCGCCGCCTGGCGTGTCCCCCAGGTCTCGATCTCGCGGCGGCCGAAGTCGCGCCAGAAGAAGTAGGCGACGACGCCGAGCACGATGAAGAACGCGAGGCGGAGCAGCATCCCGGCGGTGACGAGCGCCGTCTCCTGGTTCAGCAGCACGATCGCGAGCGCGACCACCGCCAGGACCGCCATGTTGCGCAGGAACGGGCTCATGCCGTCATCCAGGCGCGGACGCCCAGCGCGGCGGCGATGAGCGTCGCGCCCGCGAACCACGCGAGCCGCGCGCGCGGGTCGGGCGGCGCGTACAGCCACGGCGAGAGCACCGCGAGCAGTGCGAACGTCCCGTACGCGTAGTGCAGGTGGTCCTTCGCGCGGTGGTGGTTCGACAGGAGCAGCAGCCCGAGCGCAACCTGGGCGACGAGGAGCGTCTGCGCGAGTGCCAGCACGTGGGCGACCCAGCTTCCCGACCGGCGACGCCTCGCCCACAGCGCGCTGCCGCCTGCCGCCACGCATACGGCGATCAGCAGGAATGCGTTCCAGTGGTGCACCGTTAGCACGAGCACAAGCTACCGGGAGGATCGACGTGGTCGAAGAAGGAAAGCCCGCACCCGACTTCGCGCTGCAGAGCGACAGCGGCGAGACCGTCCGGCTGTCCGACCTGCGCGGCAAGCCGGTCGTCCTCTACTTCTATCCCAAGGACGACACGCCCGGCTGCACGACGCAGGCGTGCGGGATTCGCGACGCGTGGGGCGAGTTCGAGCGCGCCGGCGCCGTCGTCCTCGGCGTCTCGCCCGACGACGAGGCGTCGCACACGAAGTTCAGGCACAAGTACGGGCTCCCGTTCCCGCTCCTCGCCGACAGCGACCACGCAGTCTCGGAGCAGTACGGCGTCTGGGGCGAGAAGAAGTACATGGGCCGCACCTACATGGGCGTCGACCGCTCGACCTTCGTCATCGACGCGGACGGCAACGTCAAGCGCGTGCTGCGCAAGGTGAAGCCGGACACCCACGCCGACGACGTGCTCGAGACGCTGCGCGCCTAGCTCACGACGTCGGCGCCACCCACGTCGGCGTCACCGACACGAGCACCGACGCCGCGCGGTCGAGCGGGATCGCGGTGAACCCGGTCTGGGCGAGGAACACGAACCGCGCACCTGACGGCACGGGCGCGAAGCTGAACCCCGTGCCGCCGCCGACCGGGTTGCCGGACGCGTCGAGGACGACGATCGAGAGGTTCGCATTCGAAAGTGTCTTCGCCGAGGCGTCGTTCACGACCTCGCCGTCGACCTCGCCGACCCACCCCGGGTCACCCGGAACGAGCCGGACGTTCGCGAAGTCAGGCATGTCGAGCGACTTGTGCGGCGCGTGCGCGCCGACGCGAATCGTGATCTCGAGCTTCGCGACACGCTCCTGCGTGCGCAGCTGCAGCGAGTCGCCGAGGGCGTACGTGCCGCCGGCCGGGACGTAGTTGACCGTCTGCGACTTCGACCCGACGAGCGCGCCGCCCGCGTCCACCATGTTCACGATCACGTAGACGTTCTGCGCGTCCTCCTTCGGCGAGAGGTCGTGGAGGATCACGCCGTAGCTGAGTAGGCTCCCGGTCCCGTACGAGTCGTTTCGCTGCGAGAACCCCTGCGAGTCCGCGACGACGCGCGGAGCGTCCGTCGACGACGCGGCGCCGACGACGACGAACGAGCCCTGCCACGTGCGCAGGCCGCAATTGACACGCCAGTACCCCCCGCCGAGAGCCGCATTGCGCGGGATCGAGAGGACGAAGCTGACGTGCCCGTTCGCCGGCTTGCGGCTGTCGGAGATCTGAGCCGACCCGTCGGAATAGGTGAGAGAGGCGGTGCAGCCGACGCCGCGCGTCGGCGTCTTCACGGAGATGGTCGTCTTGCCGCCCCGGTGCACGAGGCTGGGCGAGATGCCCGCGTGCGCGCTCGCGGTCATCACGAGAACGAGACTGGCAAGAGCGGCGGTGCAGGCGGCGCGGAGCGGCAAGGTCGTTTCCCCCTGGGGTCGAGTCGATGCCCGGCCGCCCCCGGCTGGTACCAGGCATGATCGGCAGGCCGCGGCCCCCGCGCCTCCCCCATTTTCGTGATTGCGAGTCGGGCGTTACGCGAGCGCAACCGTGGTTTCGCTGCGCGACGCGGCGTAATCGTCGCCGAGCCTCGCGCGGAGCGTCTGCTCGAGCTCGCCGCTCTGCTCCAGCTCTTCCACGATGTCGGCGCCGCCGACGAGCTCGCCCTTGACGAACACCTGCGGGATCGTCGGCCACCCCGAGAGCTGCGAGAGCTCCTGCCGGATCTGCGGGTCGGGAAGGATGTCGACCGCCGTGACCGGGGCGCCGGCGCGGCGCAGCGCCTGCAGCGCACGGTCAGAGTTGCCGCACATCGCGAACGACGGCGTCCCCTTCATGAAGAGCACCACGTCGGATGACTCGATGACGTCCTTGATCTTGTCGCTGTAGCTCACGGCTCTCAGGCTCCCTTCGTCTTGATGCGCAGCTCGTGGATGGTGCCGTCGCCGAGCGGACCGGCGAGCGCCTCGTAGACGCGCCGGTGCTGCTCGACGAGCGAGAGGCCCTGTAGCGACGGCGCCGTCACGACGACCTGGAAGTGATCGCCGCCGCCCGTCCGGTCGACCACGTCGAGCTCGGTCGCGTCCGGGAACGCGCGCTCGAGCAGCTCGCGAAGCGGCGTCGTGCTCACGCGTCGATCGTAGCGAGCGACAGGCGGTCGCCAGGCTGCACGCCCGCTGCCGCACCCTCGGCGAGCTCGAGGACGTACTTCGCACCGCGGCGCACTGCGAAGCGCCAGGGTCGTAGCCCGCGCGCGACGTCGATGACCACGAGGTCGCCGTCGAGAAAGACGGCGTCGATGGCGAAGCGCATGAAGAGCATGTGGATCGATCCCGTGCGCGGAAAGAGCATGCCTTCGCCCGGCTCGAGCGACGTGCGGCCGAGCAGTCCGCGCATTCGCGTCCACGGTCTCGACGCGACGACGCAACGCGCGCACACCGCGTTTCCGGCGCTGTCGACCACTTGGGTTACTCCCATCGAGTGAACGTTCTACCCCTTTGGCGTGATCTTCGGAAATCTCGCGCAAGTTCCGCGGTGGGTCCGGCTTCTCCATCGTCGCAACACCGCACGTTCCGCCGCAACGCCGCTGCTCGAAGGGAGGTGTACGACCCAATGACCAAGCTTCAGAACCTGATCGCGTCCGTCGTGATCCGGCTTCACGCTGAGGAGGAGGGCCAGACCATGGCCGAGTACGGGATCCTGGTCGCCGTCATCGCGCTCATCGCGATCGGTGGCGCCACGATCTTCGGCGGGGGCCTCAAGACCTTCTTCACGAACCTGTCCGGGAACCTCTAGTAGAGCAGGACGACGGTGGGCCTTCGCCGCCCCGAAGGCTCACCGTCGACCGAAACAGACCGCACTGCACCGCCGCCGCAATGACCAACTTTCGCCGCCGCACATACCGCCGCCTTCGGTCCCAACGGGGTCAGACGATGGCCGAGTACTCCGTGCTCGTCGCCGTCATCGCCCTCGTCGTGATGCTGGTGCTGCCCCAGATGGGCACCCAGCTGAGCGCCTGGTTCACGGCGGCAGCTGCGGCGCTCTGAGGAGCCCGCCCCATGCGCATCGCACGCAAGGTTCGGATTGGACGCCAGGACGGCCAGGCGATGGTCGAGATGGCGCTGATCCTGCCGATCCTCCTCATGATCATCCTCGGGATCGTCCAGTTCGGGATCGCGTTCAACAACTACATCACGCTGACCGACGCGACCCGTGCCGGCGCGCGCAAGGCGTCCGTCGCGCGCTTCACCGGCGACAACGGAACTGCCGCAGCTGCCGTCGTGAAGTCGAACGCGAGCTCTCTGAACCAGAGCGATCTCACCGTCACGGTGACTGCCACGAACTGGTCCATCCCCGGCAGCGACGTCACCGTGACCGCCACCTACCCGTACTCGATCAACCTCCTCGGTTGGACGGTCAACTCGGGGACGTTGACGAGCACCACGAAGGAGCGCCTCGAATGACGTCCGTCTTCCGCAAGCAGGACGGTCAGGCAACAGTCATGGCGGCCGTCTTCATGATCGGCCTGCTCGGCATGTGCGGCTTCGTGATCGACGTCGGCTCCTGGTTCCGCCAGCAGCGCGTCGTGCAGTCGACGGTCGACGCCGCGGCGCTCGCCGGCGCGCAGGACCTTCCGGTCGATCCGGCCGGCGCAGTCTCCGACGCGATGAGCTACGCCTCGAAGAACGGCGGGGTCGCAGGCGCCACGTTCAGCATCGGCAGCCGGTACTCGCCGAACGACAGCATCACCGTGAAGCAGACGACCGGCGCCAACGGATTCTTCTCGAAGCTGTTCGGCATCGACACCGTCAACGTCGGCGCGAAGGCGACCGCGATCGCGCAGCCCGCCTACGAGGTGAACGACGCCGCGCCGATCGTCGTCAACATCCACCACCCGATGCTCTCGGGCACGGGCTGCCCGTGCTTCAACCTGCCGACGACGATCCCGCTCGGGAAGAACGGCGAGCCCGGCTCGTTCGCGATGGTCGACCTCGACAACACCGACACGACCGGGACGGTCGGCTCGTCGACGCTCAGCAACTGGATCACGAACGGCTTCAACGGCTACCTCCCGCTCGGCCAGTACTACTCCGACCCGGGCGCGAAGTTCAGCGACAACAAGATCCAGAGCGCCCTCGTCGGCAAGTACGGCCAGACCCTGATGTTCCCGATCTACGACTCCGAGATCGGGTCGGGCTCGGGCGCCGACTACCACGTGATCGGCTGGGCCGCCTTCCATCTCACGAACGTCCAGGTGAGCGGCAACAGCGGCCAGCTCTCCGGCTGGTTCACCCGCGTCGTCTGGGACGGCGTCCTCTCACCGCAGGGCCCGGGCAACCCCTCCATCCCCGACCTCGGCGTCTACAGCGTCGCCCTCGTCGACTGACCCTCTCCAACCGAAGGAAGCGCAACCGAACATGACCTACCGTCTCAGGAACATCGTGGTCGCCGTGGGCCTCGCGTTGATCGCGGCGCTCCTGACGACCTTCTACGTCGCGAACTACAAGAAGCACGTGCGCCAGACCGAAGCGACGGTCACGGTGTACGTCGCGACGCGCGACATCCCGCAGGGAACCCCCGGCGGCGACCTGATCCGGCACAAGTGGATCAAGCCGGCCGAAGTCATCCAGCGCACGGTCGTCCCGGGCGCGATCTCCGACCCGGAGCAGGTTCGCGCGCTCCTCACGACGGAGCCGATCTACACGGGCGAGCAGGTGTCGCTCCGCCGCTTCGCCGACCACGCCCAGCAGGGCATCCGCTCGCAGCTCCACGGAACGCTGCGCGCGGTGTCGCTGCCCGGGACGTCGGACGAGCTGCTCGCCGGCACGCTGCACGACGGCGACCACGTCGACGTGCTCGCGAACCTGAAGACCGGCGACTGCTCGACGTGCTTCGCCGACCGCGTGATCGCGCGCAACGTCCTCGTCCTGACCGCGCCGAGCAGTCCCTCGGCGGGAGCGAAGGTCGGCGGCACGACGACGAGCGAGGAGTCCGTCGTCCTCGCCGTCAGCGACTCGCGCGAGGCCCAGAAGGTCTTCTACGCCGTGCAGAACTCGTCCGGCTGGTCTCTCGTCCTCCGCCCCGTCGCGAACGCCGTCGACTCGAGCGAGGACGTCGAAGGGATCAGCACGATGCTGCAGGACGGCGTCTCGCCGACGAACCTCAACCGTTTCAAGGGGGCGAAGTGACCGAGGAGCTCCAGATCCAGCAGACGCGTCTGTACTTCACCGGCGACTGCGACGGCTTCGTCGAGCTCCGTGACGCGCTCGCGCAGCACGCCGAGCTCGAGGTGGTCGGCTTCAGCGACCACGTCGCGCAGGCAACCGGCGCGCTCGCCGGCGGGCATCTCGACTGCATCCTCCATGCGACGCGGTCGGACGCATTCCCGGCGACGGAGGTCGCGGCGATCCGCGAGCAGACACGCGCACCGGTCATCGTCGTCGCCTCTGCCTCCTCGCAGGCGCTGCTCGACGACGCGCTCGAGGCAGACGTCTCGGACGTCCTGCTGCTCCCGCAGCTGGTCGAGAACATCCTCTTCTCGATCAAGAAGGCCGCCCACGCGAAGCGCGCGCCCGTGACGGTCACGCGCGAGAGCTTCGGCCGCGTGATCACGGTGTTCTCGCCGAAGGGCGGCACCGGCAAGACGGTCACTTCCTCGAACCTGGCGACCGCGCTCGCGAAGCAGGGGAAGCGCACGCTGCTGCTCGACCTCGACCTCCAGTTCGGCGACGCAGCGATCGTGATGGGCGTCGAGCCGGAGAAGACGATCTACGACCTCGTCGTCGCCCCGGGGGAGCTCGACTTCGAGAAGCTCGCGGGTTACACGACGAAGCACCCGACGGGTCTCGACATCCTCCCCGCGCCGCTTCGGCCCGAGGACGCCGAGCTCGTGACGGAGTCGAAGATCACCCGGCTCCTCGAGGTCGCGCGCGAGTACTACGAGACGATCGTCGTCGACACCTCGCCGTTCTTCCACGGGCCGATGCTCGCGACGCTCGACCGGACGGACGAGCTGCTGATCCTGTGCGGGCTCGACGTGCCGACGCTGAAGAACGTCAGGCTCGCGCTCCAGACCCTCGAGCTGCTCGCGTTCCCGACGAGCCGCGTGAAGTTCGTGCTCAACCGCGCCAACACGAAGGTCGGCCTCTCGAAGCGCGAAGTCGAAAGCGCGCTGAAGATGACCGTCGACCTCGAGCTGCCGTCGGACCGGAACGTCCCGATCAGCGTCAACCAGGGGACGCCGATCGTGCTCTCGGACTCGGGCAGCGACTTCGCGAAGGCGATCAACTCGCTCGCCAAGTCCCTTCACCCCAAGGCGAAGGCACAGGCGAAGCGGTCCCACCGGCGCCTGAGCCTGGCGAGGAGCTGAGATGGGCCTTCACGATCGCCTGACGCGCCAGGGCGAGGGCCGCGCACCGCTGACCGTCGTCGCGGACGGCCCGCGGCCGGCGCCCCAGCCCGCTCAGCCGCCTGCGGCGGAGGACCCGTATGCGGAGCTGAAGGCGCGCATCCACCACCAGTGCATCGCGAAGCTCGGACCCGAGCTCTTCAAGCAGGACGCGACCGAGAGCGACATCGCCGACCAGGTGTACCGCGCGGTCACCGAGGAGCTCGCGCTCGACCGCACGCCCCTCACGCGCGAAGAGCGGCGCGAGATCGTCCGTCAGCTGACCGACGACATCCTCGGCTACGGGCCGATCGAGCCGCTCCTCCGCGACGACTCGATCACGGAAGTGATGGTGAACGGCGCCGACAAGGTCTACGTCGAGCGCAACGGCAAGCTGGAGCGGACGGAGATCCGCTTCGTCGACGACTCGCACGTGATGCGGATCATCGACAAGATCGTCTCGCAGATCGGCCGCCGCGTCGACGAGGCCTCGCCGATGGTCGACGCCCGCCTTCCCGACGGCAGCCGCGTCAACGCGATCATCCCGCCGCTCGCGCTCAACGGCCCGACGGTGACGATCCGGAAGTTCGCGCGCGACCCGTACACGGTCAACGACCTGATCTCGTTCGGCACGCTCACCGCGCGGTCGGCGCAGTTCCTCGCCGCGTGCGTGAAGGGCAAGCTGAACATCCTCATCTCCGGCGGTACCGGCACCGGCAAGACGACGACGCTCAACGCGATGAGCGCATTCATTCCGGGCGACGAGCGGATCGTGACGATCGAGGACGCGGCCGAGCTTCAGCTCCAGCAGGAGCACGTGATCACGCTCGAGTCGCGCCCGTCGAACATCGAGGGAAGCGGCGAGGTCAAGATCCGCGAGCTCGTTCGGAACGCGCTGCGCATGCGCCCCGACCGCATCATCGTCGGCGAGGTTCGCGGCGCGGAGACGGTCGACATGCTCCAGGCGATGAACACCGGCCACGAGGGCTCGCTGACCACGATCCACGCGAACTCGCCCCGCGACGCACTGTCGCGCCTCGAGACGCTCGTCCTGACCGCCGGCGCCGAGCTGCCGCACCGCGCGATTCGCGAGCAGATCGCAAGCGCTTTCGACCTGCTCGTGCAGATCCAGCGCCTCGTCGACGGCTCGCGGCGGATCACCCACGTCTCGGAGGTCCTCGGCATGGAGGCGGATGTCGTCACGCTGCAGGACATCTTCGTCGCGACCCCGCCGCGCGAGGACGACGCCTACACGGGGTCGCATCGGCTCATCTCGCCGCTCCGGCCGACGGGTCTCAAGCCGCACTTCCTCGAGAAGCTGGCCGCCAACAACGTGGTCCTCCCGCCGACGCTCTTCTCCGGCGAGGACCCCGACACCGTGCGCGCGTCGTTCACCGCGTCCGGGTTCGGCGGTGCGCACGAATGAAGCGGGTCGCCCTGATCGCAGCGGTCACGGCGCTCGCGGCCGCGCTCCCGGTGGCTGCAACCGCCGGCGGCGTCCGCATCGCCGGCGTCGACCCGTCCGGCTTCCCGCGCATCGACGTCACCGCAGTGGCGCCGCAGGGCGCGCCCGCCCCCAAGCTCTCCGAGGACGGGCATCCCGTCGCCGGCTATGCCGCGGTGAACCTCGCGCGCGAGAAGGCGATCGTCCTCGCCCTCGACCGCTCCGAGTCGATGAGCGGCCGGCCGCTGCGGCTCGCCGTCACGGCGGCGCAGCAGTTCATCGCCGCGACCGGTCCGCACGACCACGTCGGCGTCGTCGCCTTCGGCAGCGACGCGATCCCGCTCACGCGGTTCTCGTCGTCCCCCTCGGATGCCCGGGCGGCTCTCGAGGGGCTCAGTGTCGACTCCCACTCCGGCACCGCGCTCTACGACGCGATCGTGCTGGCCGCGCAGCGGCTCGTCGGGGACGAGCGTCCGGGCCGTGCGATCGTCGTCGTCACCGACGGCAAGGACGTTTCGAGCTCGGCGAGCATCGACGCGGCCGTCCGCGCAGCGCACGCCGCTCACGCCGCGGTCTACACGATCGGGATCGCCGGTCCGAGCTTCACCGCCACGGCGCTGCGCCGGCTCGCGTCGGAGACGGGCGGCTCCTACCACGAGGCGGCGGGAGCGCGCGATCTTCGGCGTGTCTACGCATCGCTCGCCGACGAGCTCGCGCGCACCTGGCAGCTGTCCTACGTCACCTCCGCGCGGCCCGGCATGCACCTCACCCTCCGCGCGACCGACCGCGGCGCGGCCGTGACGACGAACGTCGAGATTCCCGGAGCGAGCGACGGCGTGGCCCACGCGTCCGGCGTGATCCCGTCATTCGGGTACTCCGGCGCGGGAACCTTCGCGTTCGGCCTCCTGGTCGGCGTCATCGTCCTGCTCGCCGTGTGCTTCTGGTTCGCCGCGCAGCGCGGCGACCGCGTGCGCGCACGCATCGAGCCGCACCTCGGGACGGTCGAGCGGAACCCGCGGCGCCGCCACCGCACGAGCAGCGCGGCCGCCCGTGCGCAGGTCGCCGACGTCGTGGAGCACGCGTTCGGCGGGCTCCGCCAGTTCCAGCGGCTGCAGGTTGCGATCGACCGCGCCGACCTTCCGCTCAGGGCGGGCGAGCTACTGGCGCTCGCCGCCGGCGGCGCCGTCTTCGCCGGGCTCGTCACCGCCGTGAGCGCGACGTCCGCGCTCGTCACGCTCATCGCGATGGCCGGTGTCGGCGTCGCCCCGATCGCATGGGTCCGGTTCCGGGCGGCCGCGCGGATCCGCAAGTTCGACAGCCAGCTGCCCGACATCCTGATCACGATCGCCGCGTCGCTGAAGGCGGGCCACAGCTTCCGCCAGGGAATGCAGTCGGTCGTCGAAGAGGGCAGCGACCCGGCGGCGAAGGAGTTCCGCAGGGTGATCACCGAGACGCAGCTCGGGAAGCCGATGGACGACGCGCTCCTCGGGATGTCCGAGCGGATCGGCTCGAAGGACCTCACGTTCGTCATCAACGCCGTGACGATCCAGCGCCAGATCGGCGGCTCGCTCGCGAGCCTGTTCGACATGGTCGCCGACACGGTCCGGCAGCGCCAGCAGTTCGCGCGCAAGGTGCGCGGCCTGACGGCGATGGGCCGGATGTCGGCCTACGTGCTCGTCGGGCTGCCGTTCTTCGTCGCCGCGATCGTGACGATGATGAACCCGTCGTACATGGCGCCGCTCTACCACACGGCAACGGGCCAGAAGCTCGTGTTCAGCGGGCTGGCGATGATCGCCGTCGGCTCGGTCATCCTCAAGAAGATCGCAGCGTTCAGGGGGTAAAACGCAGATGCTCCTCGTCCTCGCGTTCGTGTTCGTCGCCGGCTCCGTCTTCGCCTTCGGGGAGTTCGCGACCTACCCTGCGCGCCTGAAGGCGCGCTCCATCCGCCGCGCGAGCGAGTACGGCCGCGTGCGGATCCCGAAGAACGAGGCGGAGATCCTCCGCTTCCGCGAGCGGGTCGTCGCCCCGTCGATGAAGCGGCTCGCCGCGATCCCCCTCAAGCTCAGCCCGAAGACGAACGTCGACGCGATCGCCGCGCGCCTCGTCGCCGCCGGCCTGACCTCGCGCCTGACGGTCGGCGGCTTCCTCGCGCTCCGCGGCGCAGCGCTCGTCGCGGGCGTGCTGGCGGGCGTCGCCTTCGGCGCCGCCGGGTCGCTCGGCATGTCGCTCCTGCTGGCGCCGATGTTCGGGATCGTCGGGTTCATCGCGCCCGAGTGGGTGCTGACCATGAAGATCAGGAGCCGTCGTGAGGCGATCAAGAGCGACCTGCCGGACGCGCTCGACCTGCTCGCGGTCAGCGTCGAGGCAGGCCTCGGCTTCGACGGCGCTGTCACGAAGCTGACCGAGCACATGTCTGGGCCGCTCGTCGACGAGTTCGCGCTCATGCTCAGCGAGATCCGCGTCGGCGAGGCGCGTGCCGTCGCCCTCAGGAAGCTCGCACAGCGCGTCGACGCGACGGAGCTCTCGAACTTCGTCCGGGCCGTCGTGCAGGCGGACCAGCTCGGCATCTCGCTCGGGCGGATCCTGCGCGTGCAGGCCGCCGACACGCGCAACCGGCGTCAGGCCGCCGCCGAGGAGAAGGCGATGAAGGCGCCGATCAAGATGCTGTTCCCGACGGTCATCCTGATCTTCCCGTCGATGTTCATCGTCATCCTCGGGCCCGCGATCCTGAACATCCTCAAGGTGTTCCACGGATGACGCCTCCCGAGACCGAGAAGGGCTTCGGCACCGGCCTCCGCTCGCTGCTCGAGCGGCGCGCGAATCCGGACGAGACCGAGCTCGAGCAGGAGGCCGCCCCCGCGGCGGCCGCGGTCGTCTCGGCGCCCGTCGAGGTGATCGTGCAGGGGACGGTTCCCGAGCTCGAGGTGCTGCGCGCGGAGCTGCAGGCGGCACAGGAACGCGAGCACATCCTCCGCGAGGAGACGCACGCCGCGTGCCGCGCGGTGGCGGAGCGCGAGGCGGAGCTCGAAGCGTGGACGACGGAGCTGCAAGAGCGCGACGCCGCTCTTGCGCGGCGCGCCGAGGACCTCGAGCGCGAACACCACGAGCTCGTCGAGAAGCACACGGAGATCGTCGCCGAGTACGCGCGCATCCAGGAGCTGTCGAGCCACACCGAGACGCGCGCGGACGAGCTCGAATCCGCCGAGCGCGAGCGCGCGGATGCGGCGGCCGAGATCGCGAAGCAGGTCGCCGCGCTGTCGGAGCGCGAGCGCGAGCTGAAGCGCGAACGCGCAGCGTTCGAGGCGCGCCAGCAGGAGAGCGACGCGCGGCTGTCGGCGCGGGAGGTCGCGCTGCGCGAGCGTGATGCCGCCGTCGCCGACCGCGAGCGCGGGGTGCGCGAGGCGGAGACCGAGATTGCAGGCGCGAGGGCACGCGTGGAGGCGCGTGAGCAGTCGCTCGCGTCGCAGGAGGAGAAGCTGACACAGCAGGTCCGCGAGCTCGAGGAGCGCCGCGCCGCCGTCGACCAGGCGCTCGACGACCGCGCGCGTGCGGTCGCCGAGGGCGAGGCCCAGCTCCAGGCATGGGAGCAGCGGCTGCGCCTGGAGGCGGAGCGGCTCCAGGACGAGCGCTCCGAGCACCGCGACACCTCGCAGGACGCGCTCGCGCTCATGGCCGAGCTGGAGGCACGCCAGCAGCAGCTCGCGAACAGTGAGGCCGAGCTCCTCGAGGCGCAGGCGCGGCTGCAGGCCGCCGCCACGGACGACTCGCGGCAGCGCGAGCTCGACGAGCGCGAGGCGGCGCTCGCCGCGAAGGAGGCCGAGATCAACCGCCTGAAGGCCGCCGCCGCGCGGGACGACCGGGACAACGACCTCGTCGAGCAGCTGCGCCACGAGCTCCGCAAGCGCGAGGACGAGGTGGCGGCGCGCGAGCAGTTCTTCGCCGAGCGGCGCAACCGGCTGGAGAGCCGCGAGGAGCATCTCGCCCGCGTCGAGCGCGACCTGCAGGAGCGCCAGACGCAGGTCGATCACGCGGAGGACGAGATGCGCGTGATGCTCGCCCGCAAGGAGGCAGATCTCGAGCTCCGCGAGGACAAGCTCGACGCGCTGAGGCGCGAGCTCGAGGAGCTCCAGGCCCGGCTCGACCAGCGCGAGGCCGACCTCTCGCAGTACGTCACTTCGGTGCAAGAGCGCTTCACAGCTGCGTAACGCACCGCGGCTACACTGCGCGCACCGCGCGGATGTGGCGGAATTGGTAGACGCGCACGGTTCAGGTCCGTGTGCCCGTAAGGGCGTGGAGGTTCAAGTCCTCTCATCCGCACTCTGAGACGGGGTTCCCTGATCTTCCTGACGGCGGCGCTGGCCGCCGTCGTCCTGTCGGGCGACGGTCTCGGCAGCGGCTCCGTCCGCTCGACGGAGGTGGTCGTCACGCTGAAGGCGCCCGCCGCGGGGCGGTCGCTGCAGTCGGCGCGCCGGCTCGAGGCCGTGCAGGCGCAGGTGACGCGGAGCCTCGCGTCCGCGCTCCCCGCCGCGCGCGTGCGCTGGCACTACCGGCACGTGCTCGACGGCCTCTCGGTCGTCCTGCCCGCGAACGAGGTCGGCGCGCTGAAGCGGGTCGCCGGCGTCGCGGAGGTGTGGCCGAACGTCCGCTACCACTCGCTCGCGGCGCGGCTCGGACCGCAGCAGATCGGCGCCGACAAGCTGTGGGGCCCGAACTTCGACACCGCGGGCAACGGGATGAAGATCGGGATCATCGACGACGGCGTCGACGCGTCGA